>NZ_LRMO01000010.1:0-39979 GCF_019266135.1 Bacillus sp. F2HM | reverse complement strand
TAAGTTTCTCTACAATCTGAAGCGCTCTGTTTAGAGCGCTTTTTTATATCACATCACCCGTTTAAACATCTTCTCCATTTCATAAGTGGAGTGATGAATGATGATCGGCCGGCCGTGCGGACAGGTGAATGGGTCCTTCGTTTGACGAAGTTCATCTAATAAGGCTTTGATTTCATCATCACGCAAATGACGATTTGCTTTGATTGACCCTTTGCAGCTCATCATAATCGCCGCTTCTTCTCTTAGTTTCTTGATATCAACACGTTTTTCATCAAGCACTTGCTCGATAATCTCTTCGATCAGTTCAGCCTCTTCACCTTTTGGAAACCACTGCGGATGCGACCGAACGATGTAGCTTCCTGAACCAAAGGGCTCTAAGAAGACCCCCACTTTCGCTAGAATATCCTTATGCTCTTCAATGATCAGCATATCGTTTTTAGAGTAGTGAAATGTTAAGGGGACGAGCATTTCTTGCACTTCCTGTTCGATCTCCCCCACTTTCTCACGATAATACTCATACTTGATTCGCTCTTGAGCCGCATGCTGGTCGATGATATAAAGCCCTCGTTCATTTTGAGCCAAAATATATGTGCCATGCATTTGCCCAATTGGATACATCACAGGGACGCGTTCGTTTTCAGGAATCGTTTCTGTCACATCTTCATGCAGTACCGTCTCTTCATATTCAAGTGAAGCGGCGGATTCCTCTAAATGAACACGCTCAGATGAGGCTTCTTCATAAAATACTGGTGATGATGCTTCCGTCTTCTCTTGTTTAGGTATTCCGTATGCTTCGGTATGACTTGTCTCATATACGATCGATTCGAGCGGCTCCGGCTGATAGGATAACGGTTTTTCTGCTGGGCTTGAGTTTCCTTGTTTCGCATCGAAGGTTAAGGATTGCTGCTCATTTTTCACAGCTGGCATTGGTGCTTTTTTTGGTACTGAAGCACTTGGAATGAGCTGCTGCTTTTGAAATACTTCCTTAATTCCTTGTTTAATCAGATCATGAAGTTCCTGTTCTTTACTTAGCCTCACTTCTAGCTTCGAAGGATGAACGTTCACATCCACTAGAATAGGATCCATCTTCATCTCAATAAATGTAATTGGATGACGGCCAATTGGAAGCAGCGTGTGATACCCTTCATGGATCGCTTTCACGAGCGGAAAATGTTTGACATATCGGCCGTTTACAACAGAAGACATATAATTCCGTGATGCCCTCGTCACTTCTGGTAAGGAAATATATCCTTTCACTTCAAAATCAAGTGATTGTACGTGAAGCGGCAGCATTTTTTTAGCCACAGCTGTCCCGTAAATGGCCGCAAGTACATGACGCACATCTCCGTTTCCATTCGTCTGTAGCAGGACTTTCCCTTGATGACGCAAACGGATCGATACTTCGGGATGAGCTAGCGCAATTCGATTGACAACATCCGATATATTACCAAGTTCCGTATGAACGGTTTTCATGTATTTTAGGCGGGCTGGCGTATTGTAAAATAAGTTGGTGACCACAATTTCGGTGCCGCGGCGGCCAGAGGTTTTTTTCTCTGAAATGATCTTCCCGCCTTGCAAAGCTAAGTGTGTCCCAGCTCCTTCGCCAGTACTTGTTTTCATTTCTAGGTGAGAGACGGATGCAATACTTGGCAGCGCCTCTCCCCTGAATCCGAGCGTTCTGACACGAAACAAATCATTTTCGTCTTTGATTTTACTTGTTGCATGGCGCTGGAAGGCGAGCTTACAATCTTCAGCATCGATTCCAACACCATTATCAATAATCCTGATAGAAGAAAGACCAGCTTCTTCTACATCGATTTCAATGACTGTACTTTTTGCATCGATCGCATTTTCCACAAGCTCCTTTACAACAGAAGCCGGACGCTCGACCACTTCACCTGCAGCAATTTTATTGGATAGGTCATCGGATAACTGAATAATCTTTGCCATTTCTGCTCACCTCACCTTACATTATAATTTCTTTTGCAATTCATACAGCTTCGTCATCGCTTCAAGCGGCGTCATATCCATTAGGTTGTAAGACTTTAATTCGTCTATGACCGCTTGATCCTTCTGTTTTAGCGCAGCTTTCGGCTGCGGTTTTTCTTCTACTTCAAAGAAAGATAGCTGCTGTTTTTCTTCAGCCTTTTCTGCTTTTGGTGCTGCAGATACGGTTGGGGTCACGTCATGTGATCCGCTCTCAAGCTCCGTTAAAATAGTCTGGGCTCTATTAATGATGGTATCAGGCAATTCCGCAAGCTGCGCTACATGAATACCATAGCTTTTATCAGCTGCACCTTCTTTGATTTGATGTAAGAAAACGACCGTGCCTTCATGCTCTTCAGCTCGCACATGAACATTTTTCAGCTCGCTTAATTGAGATTCAAGGACCGTGAGCTCATGGTAATGTGTAGAGAATAGGGTTTTAGCCCCAATATGATCATGAACAAATTCAATGATCGCCTGCGCAAGAGCCATTCCATCATAGGTGCTTGTCCCGCGTCCAATTTCATCAAATAAAATCAAGCTGTTTTTGGTTGCGTGCACCATCGCATTTTTTGCTTCGAGCATCTCTACCATAAAAGTACTTTGACCAGAAATCAAATCATCTGCTGCACCAATACGTGTAAAGATTTGATCGAAGATTGGAAGCGTCGCCTTTGACGCAGGCACGAAGCAGCCAATCTGCGCAAGAATCGAGATGAGCGCCATTTGTCTCATATACGTACTTTTCCCTGACATATTCGGTCCAGTGATGAGTAAGGTTTGTCTGCCTTTTCCCATATGGCAGTCATTCGGTACATATTCCTGGTGATCCAGCACTTTTTCAACGACTGGGTGACGGCCATCTTTGACATCCACGTCATCCTCTGAGAATTCCGGCCGGATATAACGGCGCTTTTCACTGACAGTCGCAAAGCATTGAAGCGCATCAAGCTCGCTCATTTGTTTTGCAAGCAGCTGTAATCTAGGAATATAGCCTTTTACTTGCTCCCTGAGAGCTGTAAATAGTTCATATTCCAATTCGTTAATATTTGATTCTGCTTCAAGAATCAGTGCTTCTTTTTCTTTTAATTCAGGTGTGATATACCGCTCTGCATTGGCAAGCGTTTGTTTTCTTTCGTAACGCCCTTCCTCCAGCAGATGTGTATTTGCGCGTGTCACTTCGATATAATAACCAAACACTTTATTAAACCCGACTTTTAAGGAGCGAATACCGGTATATTCTCTTTCCTGCTGTTCAAGACGTGCAATCCAGTCCTTTCCGTTTCGGCTGGCATCACGGTATTCATCTAATTTTGCATTGTAGCCATCTTTAATCAAATTGCCTTCTTTTATCGTCATCGGCGGATTTTCATGAAGTGCATCTTCTAATAAATCAAGGAGGTCACCACAAGGATCAATCTCATTCGCTCTTGATTTTGCCATTTCCTCTGGTAATGAATGAACGAGTTCTTTAATATCCGGTACTTGTTTTAAGGATTCTTTGAGCTGAATGAGATCACGGGCATTCACGTTGCCAAATGCCACACGGCCCGCTAAACGCTCAAGATCATATACTTGCTTTAATCGTTCGCGCAGATCCTCTCGCTCAAAGAAATGATCCATCAGGATTTGCACCATTTCCTGACGCTCATTAATTTGCGAAAGGCGAATGAGCGGCCGATCGATCCATTGCTTGAGCAGTCTGCCGCCCATCGCTGTTTTTGTTTCATCTAACAGCCATAATAAAGAGCCTTTTTTGCTTTTTGAACGAATCGTTTCTGTTAATTCTAGGTTTCGTTTTGAGTAAAGATCAATTTTCATCGTTTGTTCAAGCTCAAACACTTGAACTTTCTGAAGATGATCCAAGCTTCTTTTTTGCGTTCTTCTTAAATAGGCATATAGTGTTAAAAATGACGTTTTTAACTTTTCGTCTAGATGGGAAACGAGCCGCTCAGCTTCCTCTAATAATGCATCACTATCTTCGTATGAAATGGTCGCTTGGCAGCGTTCTTTAAGGGTTTTGACTGTTTCCTCATCCAGCTGCTTTGACACCACAATTTCTTTTGCACCGACAGAATAAATTTCTGATACGACTTCATCTAATCGATCGATGAAAGCCGCCATGTTTTCACCTGTTGATAAATCAGACAGCGCAAGACCGTACCCATTTTGAAAGCTGGTAACAGACGCAATAAAGTTGTTCTCGTTTTCACTTAATCCTTTACCATCCATGACGGTTCCTGGTGTAATCAGTTGAACGACTTCCCTTTTGACTACACCTTTTGCCATTTTAGGGTCTTCCACCTGCTCACAAATGGCGACCTTGTAGCCTTTTGAAATCAACTGTTCTATGTATGCAGAAGCAGAATGATAAGGAACGCCGCACATTGGAATTGTGCCGCCGTCTCTGCTTGTTAACGTAATTTCTAGTTCTTGCGCGGCTTCCTTTGCATCATCAAAAAACATCTCATAAAAATCGCCTAGGCGAAAAAATAAAAAGGCATCTTGATAATCTGCCTTGATCTTTAAATATTGCTGTATCATGGGCGTATAACTTGCCATATTTCTAATCCCTCACTATATTACTTTCGAATTCATACCATCTCCAATTATAGCATAAAAAATCACCTTTTTTCTCCTAGATCAGGCACAAAAAAACTAGGGGGATATGCGCCCTAGTCATTCCTTACTCTTCTGTCTCACCTGCTAGGAATTCTGGATGAATATCCTCTAATTCCTCATCCACTTCTTCTTCCCACTCGTGATCATCTTTTTCTTTCCAGCTTGAATTGACCTCTACGACAATTTTTGTTTCACCGACTACCTCAGCAATGAATTCACGCTCTGCCTGAACGATAATTTTATTGCCATTTGGAGAAATGGTCACTTCTAAGCAATTGGGCTGCTGCAATACTTTCGCAATTACTTCGTGCTCATCATCAAGGAAATTCTTATCTTTATATCTCAGTTTAATGATGTCTACATACTTCACACGCTCTGTGACGACTTCTGTTTTCGTGTTGTCGGCGTAAGAGTACCATACGTTAATATCAAATGTTCCTTCGATCTCAACGGTTTTACCGACCTTTTCAGCATCATACTTATGATTAATGATCCAACCACCTAGGATGCTGGTTGGTTTTTGCGATGGAGAAATGGTGTGTGTGCTTTGGGTGAATTTCCTCCCTTTTGCAACCACCGCTTTTGTAATAATTTCTCTGTATTCAGACATTCCGGCATGCCTCCTTGTTCTTGATCGTTTTATCTTATGCTGGGCATTCGTCTAGTGTGTCACGATTTTGAACTTCATGTTCAATTAAATTCATTTCTGTTTCAGTGTATGCATGGTCGCCCATAAACTTGCCTTGAAAATTGGAAAAGTTGGAGAGTGGGAGGTTTGGAGGTTGATTGGAATAGAAGGTTGTGGTTTAATGATGAAGTCACAGTCCCTTTAGGAGGGGCTATTTATAAAAATCAACATTCGGTTTTCTTTATATTTAAAATTAGATTTAAAAATAATAAAGAATATCATTAAAAATATATCCACCTTTTTTTAGTTTGTATTACGTGTTTTATGAAGAAATAAGGTAACCATAGAAAATAAAAAAGGGGCTGTGACATCAACAATTTGTTGATGTCACAGCCTATAAAATATAAATTACATATAAGGTGAAGTGAGTTTTTAGTGATCACAAAGATCTCACCTTTAATGAGGTATTATGCGGTTTTCTACTATTCCGTATTAATTTTCCTTAATATTAGATCGCAAGAAATCTCATCTATTTCTGTTATACATGACTTATAGCAACATTTAAGCGTTAATAAACCTATAATGCCAAGGGATTTTAAATACTAAACTACAAATTACAAATAAATAAGAGTACACAAACAAAAAACCCCGCATCTGCGGGGTTTTCTCATTTAATGGAGCAACTTGGTGATGAGTTTTTCACTTTTGAACCGGTTTCTCCTAATAAGAGATCACCGCCGGTTGAAAGAATGATTTCATCTGTTACTTGATTCGAAATTGTGTGCGCTACAAGCTGAAGCAGGGAATTGACTTCCATTTGTGATTCTTTGAATTCTTGAATCACTGGGATGTCATCCAGTTCTTCTTGCAGGGCATCGATTTTTTCTTCGACTTGCTTTAAGGCTTCATGTTTGCCGTAATGCTTTAAGTTCACAGCTTGTTTTTGAAGCGCCTTAATTTGATTAATAATCGTTGAAATTTTTGTATTTTCATTGATTTGCGCTTCTGCTTTTTTGAAGAAATCAACTTCTTCAGTTTCAGAAATCATTTTAGCGAGCTCTCTTGCACGCTCGACAATCTCTTTCTTTGAATAAAGTGTCATTTTAATTCACCTCGATAGCTTCTCCAACCATTTCTCCGTCAAGAGACCAAGTTTTGGCTTGTGTGATTTTCACTTTGACGATGTTGCCAATCGCTTCTTTTGGTGCTTTAAAATTCACAAGCTTGCTTTTACTTGTATATCCGGCTAGGATCTCAGGGTTGTTTTTACTTTCACCCTCTACTAATACTTCGACAATCTGCCCTTCATATTCCTTCATTTTTTTCGCAGAAATTTCATTCACAAGTGCATTTAGGCGCTGCAGACGTTCTTTTTTCACACGCATTGGCACGTTGTCTTTCATTTTCGCTGCAGGCGTTCCTTCTCTTGGAGAATAAATGAATGTATAAGCAGCATCAAACTCAACCTCGCGATAGAGGGAAAGTGTTTCTTCAAACTGCTCATCTGTTTCATTTGGGAATCCAACAATAATGTCCGTTGTTAATGAAGCATTCGGCATAGCTTCTTTGATTTTGCGCACAAGATCAAGGTAACGCTCACGGTCATATTTTCTCGCCATAAGTTTCAGCACAGAAGAACTTCCGGATTGAACTGGCAGGTGAATATGATCGAGAAGATTTCCGCCCTTGGCTAAGACTTCAATTAAGTGATCATCAAAATCACGCGGGTGACTTGTTGTAAAACGGATACGCGGAATATCAATTTTTCGCAGCTCATCCATCAGGTGGCCAAGACCATATTCCATATCTTCAAAATCTTTTCCATATGCATTCACGTTTTGACCAAGAAGGGTAATTTCCTTATATCCTTCTGCTGCTAAACGTCTGACCTCTTGAATAATTTCATCTGGGCGGCGGCTTCTTTCCTTGCCGCGCGTGTAAGGCACGATACAGTATGTACAGAATTTATCACAACCGTACATAATGTTCACCCAGCCCTTGATTTTACCTTGGCGGGCTCTTGGAAGGTTCTCAATCACGTCGCCTTCTTTTGACCAAACCTCAATGACCATTTCTTTTGAAAGGTAGCATTCAGATAACAGCTCTGGCAGGCGGTGAATGTTGTGCGTGCCGAAAATCAAGTCAACAAACGGGTGTTTCTTCAAAATACGGCTCACGACAGATTCTTCTTGTGACATACATCCGCAGACACCTAAAATTAAATCTGGCTTTTCACGTTTTAATGCTTTTAAATGTCCAAGCTCTCCAAACACTTTATTTTCTGCATTTTCACGAATAGCACAAGTGTTTAATAAGATGACATTTGCATCTTCCGTTGAGTTTGTTGGTTCATAGCCAAGCGCCATAAAAATACCAGCCATCACTTCTGTGTCATGCTCATTCATTTGACAGCCATATGTGCGAATATAAAACTTGCGGCCGTTTCCTAACCCTTGAAACTGCTCGTCAATTTGAAATTGATTGTATTCGACTTCTTCTTTACCCCGTTTTTTTGCATCTTTTAAGGAAGGCGGAATGTACACAGCTTCAAAATATTTGCTGTAGTCCTTCTCGGATTTTTTGTCCGATGAACTTACTTGTCCGCTCGCTTTTCTCT
This sequence comes from Bacillus sp. F2HM, assembly GCF_019266135.1. NCBI lineage: Bacteria > Bacillati > Bacillota > Bacilli > Caryophanales > Bacillaceae > Bacillus > Bacillus sp. F2HM. The sequence goes on along the minus strand of NZ_LRMO01000010.1, from coordinate 32,126 downwards.
GCTCTTCATTCATGAATTTGTACTCCTTTCAAACCAAGTTCCACCCTACAGTATAGACTATTTTGTGATGAATTGAAAATAAATCATATACGGTTCTTCTATGAAAATTACCTATTAGTCATAACCATTTTTCACAAAAAGAAAAAAGAGAGCCTGCGCTCTCTCAATCAAGTATGTTTAGTTTTTTTGCTTCTTCTTCAATGATTGTCAGTGCCCGGTCTAGTTCTTCTTTTGTGTGCTCGGCTGTGATGATGGCTCTAATTCTTGCCTTGCCTTTTGCTACAGTTGGGAAGGCGATGCCTTGGGCAAACACGCCTCGTTCTATTAAAGCCTTTGAGAAACGAAAAGTAAGTGCTTCGTCTCCAATCATGATTGGGATAATCGGTGTCTCTGTTCGGGCGACTTGAAATCCAAGGCTGATGACTTTTTCTTTAAAATAAGCGGCGTTCTCCCAAAGTGTATCGATTCGCTCCGGTTCATCTAACAGCACTTCAATCGCTTCTTCACACGCTCTAGTCACAGCTGGCGGATGAGAGGTGCTGAATAAAAACGGTCTTGCTTTATGCTTTAAATAATCAATTAAAACCGCTGAACCAGCCACATAGCCGCCGAGCACTCCGACAGCCTTACTAAGTGTCCCGACCTGAATGTGCACTCTGCCGTCGAGTTTAAAATGGTTGACCGTTCCGCGGCCATTCTCACCAAGCACGCCCGAGGCATGCGCATCGTCTACCATCACAAATGCATCATATGCTTCTGCGAGTCTGACGATCTCAGGAAGTGGCGCGATATCTCCATCCATCGAGAACACACCGTCTGTAACGATGAGGCGGACGCGGTAATTCATCGATTTTTTCAAAATCTTCTCCAGCTCTTCCATATTGGAATGACTGTATACCTTTTTATCTGCTTTTGTTAATCGGATGCCATCAATAATTGAGGCATGATTCAGTTCATCTGAAATGACAATATCATCTTTTGTCAAGATACTGGATAAGACCCCTTGATTGGTCGTAAAGCCTGATTGGAACACAAGTGCTGCTTCTGTCTTTTTAAATGCAGCAAGCTTTTTTTCAAGACGTTCATGCATCGTCATTGTGCCGGCGATGGTACGTACAGATCCTGTACCCGCACCGAATTCATCGATTGCCTCTTTTGCTGCTTTCATCAGCCTTGGGTGTGAGGTGAGCCCTAAGTAGTTATTTGAGGAGAGTTGTATGACAGATTGTTCATTTAATGTAACAGTGGATGATTGTTTTGAGTCGATCTCTTTCAAAATTTGATGGGTGCCTTGCTGCTTCATTGTTTCCAATTCATCTTGTAAATACGTGAATTCTTTCATCATTTCTTCCCCCTTTGATATGATGGCATCATCAGTACGACTTTTCCGCACGTACCGCTCTGCATAAGTTCAAATCCCTTTTGGAACTCTTCAAATGGCAGTGTATGAGTGACAACTGGCTTTACATCAATGGTATTCGTTCTTAATAGCTCAGATACTTGACGCCACGTCTCAAACATTTTTCTCCCCGTGATCCCTTGCACGGTTAATCCCCTAAAAACAATTTGATTCGTAATATCAATTGTCACTGGTCGTTCTGGCAAGCTTAGTATATTGACTTTTCCTCCATTTGCACAAGCTTCAAGTGCTTGATTAATGGCAGCTGGATGACCTGACATCTCACATATCACGTCTGCCCCTTCCATCCGCGTGAGCTGCTTAATCATGACGACTGGATCATCTTTTCCAATATCCACGATATGATCTGCACCCATTTTTCGGGCAAGATCGAGCCTGTATTCATTTTTATCAACAGCGAACACTTGAACAGCTCCGGAGGCTTTTGCAACAGCGATTGCCATTAAACCGATTGGTCCGCAGCCAAAAATCGCCACTGATTTACCTGAAACAGGTGTGTGCATTACAGTATGAACAGCATTTCCTAGCGGCTCTTGTATAGAGGCAAGCTCAACCGGCATTTGAGCTGTATTGTGCCACACATTTTGTTCAGGTACTTTGACATATTCAGCAAAACAGCCATCAATGTCTACCCCTAAAATTTTCGTTTCACTGCACAAATGCTGCTGCCCTGTTAAGCACATATAACATTGATTACATACAACATGCGTCTCAGCCGATACAAAGTCCCCTACCTTTGCTCGTGAGACTTGCTTCCCCACTTTAACAACTTCCCCTGTAAATTCATGTCCAAAAATGTAGGGCGCTTTGACTCTTCCCTTAGCCCAGTCATCCCAATTATAAATATGCACGTCTGTTCCGCATATCGAAGTGGCTTTCACTTGGATTAAAACTTCATGATCTTTGATTTCTGGAATCGGCATCTCCATCATCACCGCTCCGTAAGCGCTTTCTTTTTTAACAATTGCTTTCATCGTTCCACACATGACGTACAACCCCTTTGTTAAAAAACTTCTCCCAATCAGATTTTAACACGACTTATTTTAGCCGTAAATACCACTGTCTACTGGAAAAAGACAAATGAACACCCCGCATATTTTTTTGGATATTTTTCGAAAAAAAAAGCAAATCTCCTTTCGAGCGGAGATTTGCTTTCATCGTCAGCGTTTCTTTGAAACGGCAACATATAGGGCTGGCACAATGAATAATGTCAGTATTGTTGAGAAAAAGACACCCGATACAATGCAGATGGCCAGCGGCTTAAAGAGTGGATCATGACTGAATGCAACAGGCATTAATGCAACTAATGCCGTAAATGCTGTTAAAAGTATCGGTCTAATCCTTGCTCTTCCCGCTTCAATGACAGCTGTCTGTTGATCAAACCCTTGCTTGCGACGCTGTTCAATAAATTCAAATAAGACGACCGCATTTCGAACAACAATACCAGCCAATGAGACAATTCCCATTGTTGCCATAAAGCTGAATGGCGTTTGTGTGACAAACAGTCCGATAATGGCTCCTGATACGGCTAAGTAAACCGTTCCTAGAACTAACAGCGGAAGCATCAATGAATTGAATTGGAATGCGATGGTCACGTAAATGAGCAGCAAGACAACCACAAATAAGAGACTAATTTCAATAAAGAACCGGGTCTGATTTTCATTTTCTCCACCTTGTGAAATGTCCAAATCCTTCGCTGCCGCGCTTTTCCCCACTTGATTGACGACTTCTTTCATATCGTCTTTAAACGAATCTGATGCGCCGGGATACGCCTTTAGCGTAATAGTTGGAACTCCATTTTCATGTGGAATGCTTTCATACTGCTCTGTTTCTTTTTCTGTTACATATCGGCTAAGCGGCTCAAGTTGAGGCATACCACCCTCGTTTGTCTTCACAGGCACTTTCAATTCTTTTAGCTTTAAACCATTTTGATGTGTGCCTATATCCTGTTTCACCACTAAATCGATATCATTTGTTCCTTGTTTAAAGGTACCTAATGGAATCCCTTCTGTCACAAGCCCAAGCTGTCTGCTGACAAATTGAGCACTGAGCCCATCCTCTGCCATTCGCTCACGGTTTAATTCAAAGGAGATCGTTTTCACCGGCTTATTGACATCATCCGTAATCAAGCTTGCTCCTTTGTCTTTCATTTCATTTGTTAGCGTTTCTTTGACATCAATGAGCTTTGTAAAAGAGTCACCTGCAACTGTTACTGTCACTGGCGCTCCAGTTGGCGGTCCTTGAACAATGGTTTTCATAAAGAGATCAGCCTCTTTGAATTTCTCTCGTAAAGGCTCGGTCATACGATCTATCAATGCCTTACTTGTCATCTGATCATTGTCTACTCTTACAACAATCTGACCTGTGTGGTCACTTGCATTTGAAATACTTTCATTAAACAGATTCGGCACCCCGCCGCCTGCAAAAATCGCCGTTTCTTCAATGCCTTTTTGCTGCTTAATTTCTTGTTCTATTCTTTTTAGTGTTTCATTTGTTTTGTCTAATGTTGTTTCACTTGGAAGCGTGACAGTGACGACCACTTCTTTCTTATTCGCCGCAGGGAAAAATTCAAATGGTGTGACGAAAATAAGTAAAAAAGCAAGCGTTGCAACAAGCAAGCCACTTAGTCCAATAACGAGCGGCCGCTTCACAATGTTTTTCAGCACACGGTCTGCATAGAAATCCGCCAGCCTTTTTAATGGTTTTCCTAGGAATCCAGGCTCTTTTTCACTCTTCTTGTTCTTTCTTTTCCTGTTCACAGTATATTGATAGACCGGCACAAGTGTCAGCGAAATCACCATGGACGCAAGCACAGTCGTTACTAGAACAGACGGTAATGCCCGAATAAATGAACCGTTGGCACCTGATAGGAAAACAAGCGGCAGGAAGGCAAACACAACAGCAAGTGTTGATGTCAAAATAGACCCTGCGACTTCTTTTACGCCAGCAATTGTTCCTTTAAGCGGACTTTCGTATTTTTTCATTTGTCTTAAAATATTATCATTGACGACAATCGCATCATCGACAAGTATCCCTAAGGCAATGATAAAGCCGATGATTGAAATTTGATTGAGATCCACTTGTAAAAATGGCAGCGGAATGGTTCCAATTGTAATGGATAGCGGAATGGCGAGTGAAACGATAAACGCCCCGCCAATCGTGAGTCCAAGTGTGGTAACAATTATGACCGCAATGACCGCAACAATGGCTTCTTTTATTAAATCATTGAAAATGGTATCCACTTCACTTTTTTGTGAATAGTAGTTTACCCACTCCACCCCATTTGGCAGCTGCTTTTCTTTCTCAATGACATCACTGACTTTGTCATACATTTTAGGAATATCAAGCCCTGGTTTCATATTCACAGTAAATGAATAAGCGGGCTTTCCGTTATACGACACAATATCACTTTTCTGTTTTTCTACTTCTTTTAAACTGCCAAGCTGACTAATTGTGACCGGCTCTCTTTTCGTTTTTGAGAAAAGCTCAATTTTTTTAACTTGATCTAAGCGGTCATATGTATCGATGGACAGCTTCACCTTCTCTTTGCCTGCCCGAATATCGCCTAGTGGAGATGTGTCAAATTCCTGATTGATGGCATTTGTGACATCAGTTACATTGAGCCCTTCACCCTCCAGCTTGTTTGAATCTAAGTTTAATATCGCTTGTTTGTCATTGAAGCCTTTGATAACGACACTGTCTACCCCTTTGATGTCCTCTACTTTTTCCTTCAATGCACGCAACGATTGCTGACTTTTTGCTAAGTCCGATGATTCACTCGACACAATCATATAAGAGCCAACCGGCACGCTGCCGAATTCATCCTTTACTTCCGGCTCCTTCACCCCGTCAGGAAAAGACGACGCAGCACTTGTGGTTTCATTCTTAATTTGACTTGCCACCTTTTGAAAGTCGGCTTGGTCCTCAATTTCAAGCACAATATTTGAGAAACCAATGGCAGAAACCGAGCTCGTTTTCTCTACACCGTTGATATCAGATAGGGCTGATTCCAGCTTATTGGTGACATCTCTTTCCACCTGTTTTGCATCTGCACCAGGAAAAACGGTAGAAATCGTGACGAGATTCGCCTCGAATTCTGGCAGTTCTCGTTTAGGAAGCTGCGCGAATAAATAGCCGCCAGCAAAGAGAACGATAAAAAATAAAATAAAAACAAGCTTTCCTCTTTTCAAAAAAGCTTCGAACATTATTTCACCTACTTAAACATTTATTTTTAATGAAGTAAATTCAACTTAATCTTAATTTATCATCATGGTGAAAAAATGCAAGCTCTAATATGTCATTTTTATCTATTTCACGAACTGAATATGTTATATAAGAAATGTATAGCGGTAAACAAAAACAACCTGCTTACATGATGTAAGCAGGTTGAAAATAATAAAATTAGAATTATCGTGGTTCAACAATCAATTTGATGGCTGTTCTTTCTTCTCCATCGATCAGAATGTCAGTAAAGGCTGGAATGCATATCAAATCCACTCCGCTTGGCGCGACAAATCCCCTTGCAATGGCGACAGCCTTAACCGCCTGATTCAGTGCTCCAGCGCCGATTGCTTGTATTTCCGCTGCACCGCGTTCACGTAAAACGCCGGCTAATGCTCCTGCTACTGAATTCGGATTTGACTTTGCTGAAACTTTTAAAATTTCCATTTCTGCTCCCCCTTAAATTTACAATGGATAAGTGAGTGTTCATTAGAACAATCTTTGTTAGATGATGCTATTTTTTTGAAAATCCATCCCCAAAATGTTTTTCAAAAATAGCAGGCTACCTACCATTTTTACTATATTCACGATAGAGGGCGCATATTCCTTCTTTCTGATTAATATTTTTCTGAAATAAATATGTGAACATTTATTCAAAGAAAATATGGTCATCATTTATCAAAATTCGATCAATTTTGACAGCTTTTTTCGACTGTTCGTCAATTTCTACGATTACTGCACTTAACGTCGTGCGGCCTTCTGCAATTTCAAACCGGACTGGGAGACTTGTTTTGAATCGTTTAATGATCGTTTCTCGGTCAACACCTAAAATGCCATCATAAGGTCCTGTCATCCCGACATCTGAAATATACGCAGTTCCTTTTGGCAATACGCGGTTATCTGCTGTTTGAACATGTGTATGCGTTCCAACAACACATGATGCACGGCCGTCTGTATACCAGCCCATCGCCTGCTTTTCACTTGTGGCTTCACCATGAAAATCAATAAATATAAACGGTGTCCGTTTGGATGCTTCCGCAATTAATTCATCTACTTTTTGAAATGGGCAGTCAATTGGCGGTAAAAACGTACGTCCTTGCAGGTTGATGACAGCCAATTCTTTTCCTTGTTTTTCAATAAACGTGAGACCTTTTCCAGGTGTGCCTTCTGGGAAGTTAGCAGGTCGCACCATATTAGCTGCATCATCGATGAAATCGAAAATGTCTCTTTTATCCCATGTATGGTTGCCCATTGTGAGCACATCAGCTCCTGCTTGCAGCAGCTCATGATAGATTTTTTCAGTTAGACCTTTCCCGTGAGCAGCATTTTCTCCGTTGACAATGGTAAAGTGCGGCTGATATTTTTTCTTCAGCTTTGGCAAGTATTCTTTCAGTGTGTCTCTGCCAGGTGAACCGACAATATCTCCAACAAATAATATTTTCATGCGCTTTTGAACCCTTTCTCTTTTAAATTGATCTTCTTATCAGTGTTGCATATTTACACAAAAAAATAAAGCGGCGCTAAGCGCACCGCTCTATTTTGCATACTCTACTGCGCGAGTTTCTCGAATGACTGTCACTTTAATGTGACCAGGGTAATCGAGCTCGTCCTCAATTCGCTTACGAATATCCCTTGCTAGACGGTGAGCTTCAAGATCATTAATTGAATCTGGCTTCACCATAATACGTACTTCACGTCCAGCCTGTATCGCAAACGATTTTTCAACACCTTCATAAGATTCAGAGATATCTTCTAATTTTTCAAGTCTCCGAATGTAATTTTCAAGCGTCTCACTTCTTGCACCAGGGCGTGCTGCTGATAATGCATCAGCTGCCGCAACAAGAACAGCGATAATAGATGTCGGTTCTTGGTCACCGTGGTGAGAGGCAATACTGTTGATGACAACAGGATGCTCTTTATATTTCGTCGCAAGCTCAACGCCAATTTCTACGTGGCTTCCTTCTACTTCGTGATCAATGGCTTTTCCAATGTCATGCAGAAGACCTGCTCGTTTTGCAAGCTTTGCATCTTCTCCAAGCTCTGAAGCCATGAGACCTGCAAGATGTGCAACCTCAATTGAATGCTTCAGGACATTTTGTCCATAACTTGTACGGAATTTTAAGCGGCCGAGAATTTTGATCAGATCCGGATGCAGACCGTGAACTCCGACTTCGAATGTCGTTTGCTCACCCATCTCGCGGATATAATCATCGACTTCACGGCGTGATTTTTCCACCATTTCTTCAATTCGTGCAGGATGAATGCGGCCATCCTGGACTAGCTTGTCCAGAGCTATCCTCGCTGTTTCACGTCTAATCGGATCAAAGCCCGATAGTATAACAGCTTCAGGTGTATCATCTATGATCAAGTCAATACCTGTTAACGTTTCTAACGTACGGATATTTCGTCCTTCACGTCCGATAATACGACCTTTCATCTCATCATTTGGAAGATTGACTACAGATACCGTTGTTTCAGCCACATGATCAGCTGCACAACGCTGTAACGCAAGTGAAAGAATATTTTTCGCCTTTTTGTCAGCCTCTTCTTTCGCTCGGTTTTCAGATTCTTTCGTCATGACTGCAATGTCGTGGGAAAGCTCATTTTCAACTTGATCCAGAATGATTTGTTTCGCTTCATCTCGAGTTAGACTTGAAATACGTTCCAACTCGGCTTTCTGCAAACGAATCATATCATCCACTTTGCTTTCCATCTCTTCAATATGTTGTTGTCGTTCATTCAGAGAATGATCTCTCTTCTCCAACAGGGACTCCCGTTTATCTAAAGATTCGTCTTTGCGATCAAGATTTTCCTCTTTTTGAAGTAAACGGTTTTCTTGTCTTTGAAGCTCATTTCGTCTTTCACGAACTTCTTGCTCCGCCTCTACACGAAACGAATGAATTTCATCTTTCGCTTCCAAGAGCGCTTCTTTCTTCAATGCTTCCGCATCACGCTTTGCATCCTCAACAATTTGTTCGGCCATGTTTCTTGCGCCGGATATTTTTGCTTCTGCAATGGTTTTACGAACAAAGTAGCCAACAACTAAACAGATTAGGCTCAGCAAAATGGAGATGATCGTAAACATCGTAGGCGACATATTTTCACCTCCTCTTGCTATGAACTTGGTTTTACAAATAAAGTGTCGGCATGTACATTGTTTTGTGTCTCAACATACAGGGCCTTCACAGGGAATGAGATCCTCACTGCCCTTGTCAAGTTTAAATTAGTTATCAATCATGTTAAGAAAAACAAGTGATACATTCCCATTGTAATTGTGTCGGAAATACTTGTCAAGCTAGCTATCTTAGCGTTTGCAAAAGCAGATCAGAATTATTCTTGATTCAGCAGCTGATATACTTTATTGTTCACTTGGCCCAGTTTAGTGTTATTTTGTATATTTGAGAACAAAACAACGATGGTTTGCCCAGATTTGCTAAAGCTGTTCAAAATGTTGAAGCCCGGCATGACACCATGGTTTGAATAGCTACCGGGAGCAACATAAAATCCCATTCCGTATGTGGAGCTGCTTCCTGGCGTAAACATCTTTTTATAGCTCTTCTGTGAATACAGTTTGCCGTCTATCAGGGCTTGGTCAAATTTGTACATATCTATAGCACTCATATAAATATCTCCAGCACCGTAAAGCTGAGATATGTCGGGCATATACGGTGTAACCGCTTTGCTGCCTTTCAACTTATACCCGACAGCAGGATAAGGTTCTTTTTCATATGTTTTGTAAAAGCCTGCATGCGTCATTCCCGCCGGTTTAAAAATATGATTCGTTATATATTGTTCATAGGACTCACCGCTTACTTCAGCCACAATATAAGCAAGAACAGAATAGTTGGAATCCTTGTAGCCCCATACGCCCGGCTGCCGATGAATTCCCTGACGTTCTATGTCTTTTATTAATTCGTCCGGAGTAATTGCGCCATTTCCTTCAATATGTCCGTTTATTCCCGATGTATGTGTCAGCAGATTTTTCAAAGTAATCGTTTGTCCGTTAGGGAAATGAGGTAAATACGTGCTTACCGGATCACTTGTCTGAAGTTTCCCCTTTTCCTCAAGCTGCAAAATAGCGGTTGCAATCAGCGCTTTTTGTGACGAACCGACATAAAAAGATGTTAATGGATTATTTTGAATTTTTCGTTTACGGTCTGCATAACCAAAACCTTTATTTGTTACAATTTCTCCATTTCTAACAATCATGGCTGTTCCGCTGAAACCGATCTCATTTAAATAACTGCTGATTTTGTGATTGCGGTCCACTGTTTTGATTTGTTTCTCTGATATTTTGGCGGTTTTCCTTTTAACTTCTTTTTTCTGGCTATTTTCTAAAGCTACTGCAGTTTTTTGAAACGGGTTGTTCTTTTCACTAGTTCGATGAAGCACATTCCACATCGTTAAGCAAATCATCGCGGCTAAAAAAACAAGCACAAGTTTTCCCCTCTGACTTGGTTTTCTCCCTCTGCGTTTGGCAGTTCTTCTGCGGGTCGGGCTTGTCATTATTTTTTCCTCCCAAAATAAATTCCATTTTGTACACTTTAGACGGATGAAGTACTGAAAAAGTTGTCGAAAGTTTTTTGCAAAATAAAAAAGGCTGAGTTTTTTCACCCAGCCTTTTTTATCATTTCATACTAATTTTATTTTTATTCTAATTCTAATTGTTCTAGTGCCTCTTCAGATTCCTGCTGCGTTACTCCGTTAGTATCCAAGCCGTAATGTTCGCGAATTTGCTCCTGGATCATCAGCATGATATCTTTATTTTCTTTTAGGAACTGTTTCGCATTTTCACGGCCTTGTCCAAGACGTTCCTCTTGGTAAGAATACCAAGCACCGCTCTTTTGTACGATATCTAGCTCGCTTCCAAGGTCGATGATTTCTCCCTCTTTTGAGATCCCTTCACCGTACATAATGTCTACTTCGGCAATACGGAATGGCGGTGCTACTTTGTTTTTGACCACTTTAATTCTCGTTTTATTCCCCATAATGTCATTGCCTTGTTTCAGCTGTTCAGCACGGCGCACTTCTAAACGAACAGACGAATAGAACTTCAGCGCACGTCCACCTGGCGTTGTTTCAGGGTTACCGAACATGACCCCAACTTTTTCACGAATTTGGTTAATAAAGATGGCAATTGTTTTTGATTTATTGATAGCACCTGATAGTTTACGAAGTGCTTGGGACATCAAACGTGCTTGAAGACCAACGTGTGAATCACCCATATCTCCTTCAATCTCTGCTTTTGGTACAAGAGCAGCTACAGAGTCAATCACAACAATATCAACTGCCCCGCTGCGGACAAGAGCTTCTGCAATTTCAAGTGCTTGCTCTCCTGTATCCGGCTGAGAAAGTAACAATTCATCAATGTTGACACCTAGTTTTTGAGCGTAAACTGGATCGAGTGCATGCTCTGCATCAATAAATGCAGCTTGTCCTCCCTGCTGCTGAACTTCAGCAATGGCATGAAGGGCTACTGTCGTTTTACCAGAACTCTCTGGACCATATACTTCGATAATACGGCCGCGGGGATATCCGCCTATTCCAAGCGCAGTATCAAGTGCTAACGAACCACTAGGTACTGTTGAAATACGTGTATCTGTTTGCTCTCCTAGTTTCATAATAGAGCCTTTACCAAACTGTTTTTCTATTTGTTTAAGAGCCATATCTAAGGCTGCTTGACGATCACTCATTCTATTGTTTCCTCCTTTATCAATTCCACTATCTATACTATACCTTGTTTTACGTCATTTGCCAAGAAAAAAACGAACACATATTCGATTTTTTCTCGGCAGATTTTTTAAGAAAAGAGTGTTTTCTATTAGAAAAAACGCTCTTTTATAAAGGAGTAAACCTAACAAAAAACAAAATTAACTCTCTTTTAATAAGTTGAGTAAGTGATGCAGACCATATTTCACAGCGCGCTTTCGAATGCCCGACCGGCTACCTGTAAACATCCATTCAAACACGTCCGTCTGGTCTTTCGTAGATAGTCCAATGAACACTTTTCCAACAGGCTGACCCTCTTGGGTATCAGGTCCTGCCACACCCGTAAAGCTAATGCCAATATCACTTCCGGTCAGCTTTCTAACCCCTTCAGCAAGCTCTAAAGCACACTCTTTGCTGACAGCACCATGAGAAGACAGTGTTTCTTCCCGGCAGCCAAGTACCTGCTGCTTGACTTGGTTTGTATAACAAACCACACTTCCGTTCAAAATGGATGATGCTCCTTCGAGATCTGTCAGCCATTCGGAGAACATTCCGCCAGTCAGGCTTTCTGCTGCTGCTACTGTTTTCCCGTGCTCGTGCAAGGCTTTGGACGCTTCGCGGACAAGTGATGTATCCCCATATCCGTAGAAGTACTCTCCTACCCGCGCTAAAATTTGCGCTTCTGTTTCTTTTAACAGACGCTCTGTTTCTTTTTCATCCTCATGCTTAGCAGTCAGCCTTAGCGTCACTTCACCGTCAGATGCGAGTGGTGCAATCGTCGGGTTGGTTTGAGCATCAATTAAATCTTCTAGGTCTGTTTCAAGCTGCGATTCACCGATTCCGAAGAAGCGCAGAACAACAGACACGATCTTTTCCTTTAAGCCAAGCTTCTCAGAAATCAGCGGCTTTGCCTCGTTTTCAAACATCGGGTGCAATTCACTTGGCGGTCCAGGAAGAAGCATATAAAACGTATCGTCTTCTTGAATAAACATACCCGGGGCCATCCCGAAACGGTTCACGAGCACATCAGATCCTTCTAGAACGAGTGCCTGCTTACGGTTGTTCGGTGACATAACGCGGCCGGTCTTTCGAAAGTAGTCTTGAATCGATTCAAATGCTTCTTCATTTAGTACAAGCTCTTTCCCGAGCGTGCTCGCAATGGTTTCTTTTGTTAAGTCATCTTTGGTTGGTCCAAGACCACCCGAGAAGATAATAAAATTAGATCTTTCCTGCGCCACCTGAATGGCCTGTTTTAAACGCTCTGGATTGTCACCAACTGCTGTGTGGTAATAAACATTCACACCAATTTCAGCTAGTTGTTTGCTGATGAATTGTGCATTCGTATTCGTAATTTGCCCTAGCAATAGTTCGGAACCGACTGCAATAATTTCTGCTTTTCTCTCTGACTTCAAAGCGTACACGTCCTTTTTAGTTAGAATTCTTTAAAGCTTCCCAGTTTTTTGCAAAGTAATCCCAGCCTGAGACAACAGTGAAGAACACCGCTACCCACATCGCTAGATCACCAAACGGGAATGATACAAGTTCAAACGGCAGGTTATGCAGTAAAAGTGCTGAAATCGCAATGATCTGCGCCCATGTCTTCACCTTTCCAAGCATATTCGCTGCCACTACTTCACCGCCTCCGGCTAATACAAGCCTTAGACCTGTTACAGCAAATTCACGGCTGATGATCACAATCGCCATCCATGCCGGTGTGAGGTTGTATTGAACAAGTATAATTAAAGCAGCTGAAACAAGCAATTTATCTGCAAGCGGATCTAAAAATTTACCAAAGTTCGTCACTAAATTAAGCTTACGTGCGTAGTATCCATCAATCCAGTCAGTTGTTGAAGCGACAATAAACAGGATCGCTCCAACAAGGTGCGTCACTTCGATGCTGACGTCGCCAAAGCGCGCAACACCCCAATCTAGCGGTGCAAGCATAATAATCATAAAAACAGGGATCAAGGCGATCCTAGAAAGGGTTATTTTATTCGGTAAGTTAAACATGAAATCCAATCCTCCAATAATGCAATTTTTTTATGTATATAATAGTAGGAACAAAAGAAAAGTCATCTACTTGCTTAAGATGACTTTTCCTTTCCTTTATTCACAATCACAATGTTTTGTGTCATGGTGTTCTTAGGGTCTAATTCGTACTTAAGTGTCTCGTCATTTACCTTGATATCAATTCCAGACGCATTGCCTAGACGGATATCGACCTGAGAAAGATCAGACAGGTCTGTTTTAAACGATTCGCCATCTTTTAGTTCGCCCATCTTCAACACTTTTCCAGATTCGTCTCTTACACGCAGCCATGAAGCTTGCGAGGCAGAAATTTTTAACTCCATTTCGTCTGCACCTGATACTTCATACGTTGTTGTCGAGCCTTCTGTATTCGTCGCCTTTAAAGATACAGTTTCATCGTCTTTTGATGAATCATCTTTTTTAGATGATTTTTCTTTATCATCTGACGAAGCTTTTTCTTTTTTCTTTTGATCTTTTGCAAGAGATGAATCCTCAGATACTTCATATTTAGATTCTGATTGCTGAGGGGCCGCCTGATTATTCTTCTGTCCGCTATCATGATTGACCGCCTGCACGATCACATAAATGATGGCGATGACCACAATGATGCCTCCAATAATTAAAATTGTCGGCAATAGTTCAAGCACTTTCGAGGCAGGCTTTGGCAGCTCTCTTTGCGGCTTAATATTCGATAATTTATCAGATACTTCATCATTATACGTGCTTGGAACATCTTTACGAAATTCTTCGAACAATTGTTCAGGATTCAGTCCAACGGCTTCGGCATATTGTTTAATAAACGCTCTGACGTAAAATTTACCTGGAATAATATCATAGTTTCCTTGTTCGATTGCTAGCAAATAGCGCTTTTGGATCTTGGTCACCGCCATCAGATCCTCCAGCGACATCCCTTTTTCCTCTCTGGCCTCAACGAGCCGTTTTCCCAATTCAGTCAAAACAAACACCTACCATTACCATATTAAAAATCGAAGCCAGAAAAACCAGAATGATCAAACACTTGTGGTTCTTCAGCGTGTTCATATGTAATCTCTTCGTCTGCGCTATTCCGCAATTCAATGATATAGTCGAAATCATCCATTGTATATTCTGAATTTTGAATAAAGATGTCTGGATGCTCGACCACCTTCGTTGCCGGCAGTCTCATAATTTCCCTTAAAAGCTGCAAATGCTTCTCAGAACCTCTTCTTGTCGACACAATCCCATCAATAATAAAGACGTTATCTGGGCTGTATTCATCTGCGATCAGCTGACTTCGGATCGTCTGTTTCAAAAGAGTTGATGATACAAACAGCCATCTCTTGCTGGCACAAACACTTGAAGCCACAATTGATTCTGTTTTTCCGACACGCGGCATTCCGCGAATCCCAATCAATTTATGTCCTTCTTTTTTAAAGAGTTCAGCCATAAAATCAACAAGAAGACCGAGCTCGTCTCTTTCAAAACGGAACGTCTTTTTGTCATCGGCATCACGCTGTATGTATCTTCCATGACGAACAGCTAAGCGGTCACGAAGCTTCGGCTGTCTTAATTTCGTTACTTTTATCGTTTCCATTGTATTTAAAATTGATTCAAGCCGCTTAATTTGATCTGTGTGGTCACAGCGTAAAAGCATTCCGCGTCTTGATACATCAACACCATTGATTGTCACAATATTAATTGAAAGCATCCCCATTAGAGAAGAAATGTCTCCTAAAAGTCCGGGACGGTTTACCTGTATCTCATATTCAAAATACCATTCGAGCTTTGCCAAATGATATTACCCCCTTCATTGTGGCAAATTTTTACCTTCCTTTATCATAAAGCATTTTCACATTTTTAGAAAGCACAATGTTGTCAAACGGTTAAAATAAAAAGAGAGGCACAAACGACCTCTCTTTTTGTTTAGTGCGAGCTATTATTTTCAACTAGCTTGACCATCATATTTGCAATGGCACGCTGCTCATCTTCTGATGCAACGCTCCAAAGGTCAGCAAGTACTCTTTCCTGCTCGTTCTTTGCGTCAACTTCGTTAGCTAGATATCCGCCAATTTCATACGCAAGGTTATTGATGGTCTCATCTTCTAAACCTTTATCCTGCGCATGATTTAAGCGATCACCTAAAAAGTTTTTCCAATGGTCCCAGTTCTCAAGTACAGACATGTCTATTCCTCCATTCGAAAAGATGAATTACAGCCATAGCTTTTGTCATGGAGAGACGAATTATACACGTTTTTTAACAGTACCAGCCGCCATTGACAGATAAAATTTGACCTGTGATATAACTTGACTGTTTTGAGGCGAGAAACCAAATGACATCTGCAACTTCCTCAGGGGATGCAAGCCGGCCAAGCGGAATTTCTTCTTCCAGCATTGTGATGTCTTCCTGCGTAAAACGATTCATCATGTCTGTTTTGACAGCACCTGGCGAGACAGCATTTGCTCTAATTCCACTTGGAGCAAGCTCTTTTGCTAATCCTTTGATAAACGCATTTTGCGCACCTTTGACCATGCTGTACAGCACTTCACACGATGCTCCCGTTTCTCCCCATATCGAGCTGACCGCAATGATATGGCCTGCTTTCTTTCGAATCATGGCGGGTAAAAGGGATTGGGTAAGCTCATATGGACTTGTGACATGAAGCTGCACCATACTGGCTAATACGTCTTTTTCTGTGTCTGTCACCAATCCGACATGGCTTCTGCCGCTATTTAAAACAAGAATATCTGGACAGAGCGGCAGACGGCTGACAAGCTCATCTGCTCCGCCCGTTTTAGATAAATCTGCTTGAACAACGTGCGTTTGAATGGAATATGCCTCATCCAAATGAGCGGCGAGGCGCATAGCTGCCTGTTCATTTTTATGATAATGGAGCATCACATGGCAGCCTTCTTGGGCAAGCTTTTTCGCTGCTGCCTGCCCAATCCCGCCACTGGCACCTGTTATCAGCGCCCAACGACTCATCACATTGATTCCTTCTTTCTATATAGAATACCTATTCTTTTCGTTTAAATGGGAACCAGTTGGCTGATCCGAACAATTTCACCATCACAGGTACGAACAATGGTAGCACAACGAGTGCGTACAGTAAAAGTCCTGTGAGGACAAGTGTTGCAATCTGCAAGAGAGACAGCACACCTGATGGAAGCATGGCGGCAAATGTTCCTGCCAAAATAACAGCAGCAGACATAATGACAGACCCCATATTTTTCATTGATTCAGTCATGGCAAACTGGATGTCTTTTGTTTTGTATTCATTGAACCGCTCCATTAAGAAAATCGAATAATCGACTCCGAGCGCCATTAATATGACAAATCCAAAGAATGGTACAGCCCAGTTAATGCCTGGATATCCGAAGAAATGGGTGAAAATAAATTCTGTTACACCGATTGCTGTAAAGTAAGTCAATATGAGTGAACCTACCAAGTAAAGCGGCATGACAAGCGAACGGAACAAGATCACCAAAATAAGGAAAATACCAATCATCATATAAAGCACTGTCTTATTGAAATCTTGGTCTGACAGTTGTTTCAGATCAGCATTCATACTTGAGACACCTGAGACGCCAAATGAAGCATCTTTTAGGTTTGTTTCAGGAAGTGCCCGCTCGACAGAAGCTTCCACTTGTTTAATCGTCGACAAGGCGTCATTTCCATATGGATTTTTCTCTAAAATGACATCAATCTTTGTCATCTTGCGATCATCTGACATGTACGAATCAAATACTTGCTTGAATGCTTTATTTTTCAAGACGTCTTTTGGAATAAACCAGCCGGCCATGTCTTGATCTGGTGCATTTTTCAGTTCGTCTAAGTAGTCGCCTGCACCCATTAAGCCGCTCGAAATTTTCTCCAGTCCATTTACACTTTTGTTCAGGCCATCTGTCAGCTTGGTCAGTTTATCCCCAAAGCCGCCAATCTTTTCTTTCATTTGCTTTTGGCCATTCATGATGTCGCCCGCTCCATTTGCAAGCTTTGGCATATTGTCGGCTAATTGTCCTTGACCTTTAGACGTTCGATCCAGTCCATTTTCAACTGCATCTAAGCCAGCAATGAGTTCATCGATTTGATTCGTCAAGACTTTTTGCTGCTCAGAAGCTTTTGCGATAAAGGCATCAGCTGCTTCAAGCTGCTTTCTAGCTTCTTTCGCTTGTTTGGCATAGCTGTCTGCCTGTTTCGCCCCTTCTTGTAAGGTCGCAGAAAGTTCATTGTACGAAGCTTTAATGGCTTGATACGATTGATTTTCTTTTACCTGCGGGATTTGCTTTTCAAGGGTACTAAATTGTGTATTTGCTTGTTTGATTAACGCTTTTACATCTGCTGCGGCAGAGGATGACGTATCCACTTGCGCTAATGCTGCCTTTAATTCTTTGGAAATGCTTTTATATAGTGAAACTTGCTGATTCACTTGTGCGACTTGAGCCATTAATTCCTTTTTTGCACCTTTGATTTCATCTTTAATGGCTGCTACACCTTTTTTATTTTGGTCGATGCCGTTTTGCAATTTTCTTAAGGATTTTTCAACATTTTGAATCCCTGTTTGCACAGATTCTGTACCAGAAATCAATTTGTTAATGCCTTTTCCTGATGATTTGATTTGCGGTGTTTGATCCTCAATGGATTGACTCATTTTCGTCAGTGCATCTTGGATGTTTTTCAAGCCCTCATTGCTTTTATCAAGTCCTGTGTTCAGTTCTTTAGCTTGTGATTTCACGTACAGATCACTCAGCCCTTTACCGACAGGACGGGTGGCACTTCTCACTTTACTGACCCCATCTGTTTGTTCAATTGCACGGCTGAGTTTTTCGATGGCAATCAGCCCTTCATTGTTGTCTAAAAGGTCAGATGATTTCACGACCACTGTTGCCGGAAGTGCTTCACCCGGTCCAAACTTATCAGAAATGGTATTGAATGCGTTAACCGATTCGTATTTATTACCAATTTCATCTAAGCTGTTATAAGAAAGAGTTCCTTTATACATGAGAATTGGCGGAAGCGTAATGATTCCTACAATTAATAAGCTGAAAAGCGGTTTCTTAAATGAAAAACGGCCTGCTGTTTCCCACATTTTTGACTGCGGATGGGCAATATCACCTTTAATCGGCCAAAATAACACCTTTCCTAAAACTGCCATAAAGAACGGCACAATCGTGAGAAGAGCCACAATGAGCACAGCAACCCCAACTGCTACTGCAACAGCTGATTTATAAAGCTGGAATTGTGCCAGACCAATACATGTAAAGCCGATCAGCACTGCAATTCCGCTGAATAAGACGGTCTTTCCTGCTGTTTTATACGTAATCAGAATCGCTTCAATTTTATCTTTACCATGTGCGATCTCTTCCTTAAAGCGGCTGAGAAGCAGTATGCAGTAGTCCGTTCCAATTCCAAACATGATCGCGACCATAAAGATCTGAGTAAAGGTCGAGAGCGGAAAGTCTACATATTTCACTAAATAAGCCACGATTGATTGACTCACCAAGTAAGACAGTGCCACTGCGACTAACGGAACGAAAGGCGCCACAGCTGACCTAAAAACAAGAATTAGGACAACGAGAATAAACCCAATCGTAATGAATTCTGTTTTCTTCAGGCCTTCCTGCGAACTTGTGATAACATCATCATCAATTAACGGCTGCCCTGTCATTTCAAATTTCAGGTTTAAGCTTTTCAGCTTTTCATTGACTCTTTCTTTAAAATCGGACGCTTTGATTTTGTTTGAGTCATATGTAACTGGAACAAGGAGTGTCGTTTGATCTTTAGAGAGCATTTGTTTTTTGATATCTTTATTGGCTTCAAAGTAAGAAGTGATGTCCTCTATGTGGAGATCTTGATCTTTTTCTAAAATATTCATTGCCTTTTTTAAAGATGTTTCTCTTTCTTTCACAATGTTCTTTTCTTGAAAGACAATGACGATTGATTTTTCTGTATCGCCGTTTTCAGACATTTTCTTTAATAACTGATTGGCATATGAGGACGGATAGCCGTCTGGTACAGAAATTTGCCCCTTTTCTTTTGTTAATTGCGCCATATTAGGAGCGGTGATGAGTAACACTGCCGCTAATACGATCCACAGGATCGTGATCAGCCATCTACCCTTTATGATTGCTCTCATTAGTACTTTGTGCCTCCTCTTCGATGATCACTTGATAGATCTTTTCATATGTTTGAATAAATGATTCCATTTCTTTTTCTTCAAGCTTTTCAAAATAAGATCGAACTAGGTCTTGAAGCTGCTTTTCCATTCGGCTGACCACTTCTTTGCCCTCTGGCGTGACGTACAGGTGAACATTCCTTCTGTCAGCTTGATCATGTTCACGAAAAATATAGTTTTTCGTAAAAAGACGATTAGTCATGGATGTTACAGCACTTTTGTTTACATTACATACATAAGCCAGGTCCGTTGAGGTACACCCCGGATGTAAATTGATGTATCGAAGCGAGTAATATTGATCAAGCGTCAGCTCTTTATCAAGCTTTTCGGTGATCATACTCGATACTTTTTTCTCCATCATGAGATAGACATCTGCATACCTCTGGATGAGCTGGGCAATTTTATTTTGTTCCATACGCTGCTCCTTTTTAGTTTAAGTGTTTAACTATTAAAGAGTTTAACTAACGAACAAAACAATTGTCAATGAATATCCTCGCAAATAAAGCGGCTTTTTCAATGAACATAAAAAAGACAAACTCTGCAGATATGAGTTTGTCTTTTTAAAATTTATTTTGTTTTTGGGACGACTTTGAAAACGGACATCCGTTCTTCATCAATTTCTTCATCTAAAATTTGCTGAATATCAGCTAATTGAATTTGTTCCAGCATTGTGACGACATCAAATAAGCTCATATCTAAGAATGCATATCGAGTAAATTGGTTCGCAATATATTCTGGAGAATTCATGGCTTTTAAAAAGCTGCCGATTTTTTTCTTGCGCGCGAGTTCAATTTTCTCTTCTGTCATGAGGCTTTTTGCTTGAAGAAGGGTTTCTTTTAATACCTTTGCAAGTTGATCAGGATCATTTGTATCCCCGCCAACTGAAGTGAAGCCAAAGCCGCCCTCTTCTGTATAATCGTAGCTGAATGTTTCATCAATTAAGCCTTTTTCATACATCTGTTCATATTGTAAGGAGCTTTTGCCAAACAGCGTCTCTAAAATGAGGTTCATCCCAAGCTCATGCTTTAGCAGCTGATTTCCTTTTTTATGCGGATTCTTTGTTTTCAAACCGAACATACATTTAGAGCCTTGTACGTTCATTGGAAGTTCGTATTCTTTCCGGTACACACCTTCAGGCTCATTGATGTCTTTTCTTTTGATCTCTGGCTGGTCTGTAAATGGCTTTTTCGCCTGATTCGCTCTGACTTGATCTAAAATTTGCTTCGGATCAACAGGCCCGACGACGAATAGAAGCATATTGCTCGGATGATAGAACGTTTCATAACATTCATACAAATGATCTTTTGTAATAGGGGCAATGCTCTCTACTGTTCCAGCAATATCTATTCTCACAGGATGCTCTTGATATAAATTTTCAATCAGACCAAAGAATAAACGCCAGTCCGGATTGTCATCATACATGTTAATTTCTTGACCAATGATGCCCTTTTCTTTTTCGACTGTTTTTTCAGTAAAATAAGGCTCTTGAACAAAATCAATGAGTGTCTCAAGGTTTTGTTCGACATTTGAGGTGCTTGAGAATAAATAAGCCGTTCTCGTAAACGTTGTAAAAGCGTTTGCGGATGCTCCCTGTTTACTAAATGTATGAAACACGTCTCCATCTTCTTTTTCAAACAGCTTATGCTCTAAGAAATGGGCAATTCCGTCAGGCACTCGAATCATGTCTTCTTTTCCAAGCGGCACAAATTCGTTATCGACAGAGCCATATTTTGTTGTAAAGGTCGCATAGGTTTTGTTAAACCCTTGCTTTGGCAGCACATAGACGTCAAGTCCGCTTTCCATTTTTTCGTGATAGACCGTTTCTTGCAGCTGATCGAATTGAATTGTTTTCACTGTCATGAAGCACCCTCCGTTCCTTTAAGAAAATAGGTCGTATCCCATTCGATTTTCTGACCCACTTTGATGATGTCCTCTTTTGTCACTCGGTCTAATGCTTCTAAAAAGGAATCAAGGGTTTCCCCAGTTGGCACAACGGCATGCTGATACAAATATTCTGCTGTTCCATAAGACGTATCGATCGTTTCAAGTAGCTGGTTTTTGACGACTGCTTTTGTTTGATCAATTGCTTCATCTGAAAAATCACCTTTTTGCATCGCTTCAAATTGTTCTTTGATGATGTCCACTGCCTGCTGGTAGTTGCCGACTTCAATTCCTGACATGACCATCATCAAGCCTTTAAAGCTCTCAAGTCTAGACACAGCGTAGTAAGCAAGACTTGCCTTTTCCCGAACATTAATGAATAGCTTAGAATGCGAGAAACCGCCGAATATGCCATTAAACAAATGCAGTGCCGGATAATCTTTATCTGCAATCGTTGTATGTGTGCGAAAGCCGATATTCAGCTTGCCTTGTTTTACGTCCTCTTCATCAATGACTTCTTTTGGTTCATTTTGAGCTCTTGCTGATTTAGGCAGCTTTTTGACTGGTTCTCTTTCACTTGTTTTAAAGTATTGGGAAACCATACGGCTAATGTCTTGTTCGTCAACATCTCCGACAACATAAAGATCAAGCTGGTTTGATTGAAGCGCATGCTCATAAGCTTCAAAGAGCGCGTGAGCTGTAATTGCGTCAATGTCTTCCATTTCACCATTGACGTGCAGTGCATATGGTTCACCTTTACACATTTCCTGCACGAGTCTTAAGTTCGAATAACGCATTTTGTCATCATAAACTGCCTGAATTCGCTGTTTTAATGTGCGTTTTTCTTGATCTACATATAATTGACTAAACACCCCTTCTTCAACATACGGGTGGAATAATAGGTCAGATAGTAAGGCAATCCCTTTTTCTAGTAAAGGGGTTTGATCCTTTAAATATTTTTCATTCGCCATTTCCAAGCGGAAGGTAATGATATGATTCTCACCTTTTTTTGCCATGTCTGCCGAAACGGTTGCTCCATAGAGCTCATCAAAATAGGCACGCAGTGCTCCTGTTTTCGGCATCTTTTCTGTTCCTCTTAACAGCACATGCGGGAAAAGAGAACGCATGGTGACGTCATCTTTGGATAGCGGTGCAAGCATTTTAAAAAGGATTGTCACGGTTTTAAATTTTTCTGTTTTGACAATATGAGTATGAAGACCCGGTGTGTCCAGTGTCTTCTCTTGTAAGTACGTCATGAGAAACCTCCTTTGTTCATCCTATTTATTATGTATTAGAACATAGCTGATATATACGTGAAACAGCCATTTAATAGACATTATATCAATCAGAGGAAAGGATAGGAAATAAAAACGCCTCTGCTCATAGCAGAGACGCCAGTCGTTATTTCATTCTAAACGGCCACCAATTCCATTTACCAAAAATACGAACCATGACCGGAATAAAGAGGGGCAATACAACAAAAGCATATAATAAAAGTCCAATGAGTACGACTGTTGCAATTTCAACAAGCGATAATACTCCTGATGGCAGCATAGCAGCGAACGTACCTGCTAAAATGGCCACTGCAGAAATAATAACAGAACCCATATTTCTCATCGCTGATATCATCGATGCTTGTACATGCTCTCCCTTCCATTCATTAAAACGATCCATGAGGAAGATAGAATAATCGATGCCGAGCGTCACAAGAATGACAAAGCTGAAAAATGGAACAGCCCAGCTGACACCATCGTAGCCAAAAAATGTTTTAAAGATCCATTCTGTTAACCCGATTGATGTAAAATACGTTAAAATCAGTGAAAGTGTTAAGTATATTGGCATGACGATTGACCGTAATAAAATAATTAAAATAATAAAAATACCAATTAACATGAAGATAACAGTTCGAATAAAGTCACCGTCAGACGTTTCTTTTAAGTCCACATTTAAGCTTGAGATACCAGATACACCGTATTTGGCATTTTTGAGTCCACTTACAGGTAAATATTGATCGAGGGTTTCCTCAATTTTCGCGACACCTTTCATCGCTTCATTACTGTATGGATTCACATTTAAGATGACTTCAAAAGTCGTTAATTTACGATCTGGAGACATATACGTATGAAAGATTTGCTTAAATTCTTGGCGTTTCAGCACTTCTTCCGGAATAAACCAGCCCGTTATTTCTTCATCTGGCGCTTGCTGAAGCTGCTTTAAGTAGCCGTCAGCCTCGGTGAAGCCGCTTTTGACCTGCTCAAGCCCTTCAATACTTTCATCTAATCCATCTGTTAATAATGTAAGTTTTGATGAAAGCTGGCTAAATCCTTTTTTGATGGCTTTTTGGCCGTCTGTCAGCTGATCTGCACCATCTTCAATTTTAGGCATTTCTTTAATCAATTGTTTTTGGCCCTCATTTGTTTGGTCAAGACCGTCATAAATTTGATCAAGCCCATCCATGAGTGCTTGCACTTGTCGTTTTACTTCTTTTTGCTTGCTTGATAAGGTTTGAATCACTTGATCTGCCTGCTCGATCTTTTGCTTAAAGTGAGAGGCTTCCTCTTCATATACACTCATTTGATCCCCTGCTTGATCAAGCATTCCTTTTGTTTCTTTGAATACCTTCTTGATTTCTTTATATTCTTCCATGTCTTTTACTTCTGGAAGACGATTTTCTAGTGCTTCAAATGATAGATTTTCATAAGATTTCTTTACTTTCTTAATGGTTGTCATCAGCTGCTGATTCGATTTCGCATGGCGTTCTAGTGTTTTCACCACTTGCTCTAGCTCTTGAATCATCGTTTCGCTGCTGCGATATTCTTGCTCTAATTCTTTTTTCGCTTCTTTGATTTTACTTCGAATCGTGCCGACGCCTTCTTTACTGCGCCTCACCCCATCTTCTAAAGAGATAAGGGATTCCCTGACTTCTCCGATACCGCTTTTGATTGCTTTCGTTCCATCAATTAGCTTGTCAATGCCTTGAGCGGATTCTTCAATTTTTGGTTTTTGTTTGAGAAGGGCCAGATTTGTTTCGGTCAAACCATCAGAAATTTTCCCGATTCCTTCATGTCCTTTGCCAAGTTCTCCTCCTAGCTCTTTCGCTTGAGAGGTGACATAAAGCTGGCTCAGCCCGTCTCCAACAGGGCGCGTGACACTACGGACTGTTTTGACTTCGTCAATGTCATTTAATTTACGGGTCAGTTTTTCAATGATCACAATCTTTTCTTGATTATCTAGCTTATTGTCACTTTCGACTAGCACATTCAGCGGCAGCGCTTCACCAAAGCCAAATTGCTCTGATATCGTATTAAATGCAGACACCGACTCATACTTATTCCCAATTTCATTTAAACTGTTATAAGATAGGGTGCCGTCGTACATCAGAATAGGAGGCACCGTAATAAGAGCGACTAAACCTAAGCTGATCAGCGGCCTTCTAAATGAAAAGCGCCCAGCCCATTCCCACATTTTACTTTGCGGGTGCCGGATGTTTTCTCTTTTAGATGGCCAGAATAGAGATTTTCCGAAAACAGACATAAAAAAGGGAACAATGGTGACAAGGGCAATCAGCAGAACGCCCACTCCAACGGCAACACTAACGGCTGATTGATACAATTGGAATTTAGCAAAGCCAATACTTGAGAAGCCGACTAACACGGCTAAGCCGCTGAAAAATACCGTCTTCCCTGCACATTGATACGTGATGATAATCGACTCTTTGACATCACGGCCTTGACCGATCTCCTCTTTAAAACGGCTTAACAGCAGGATGCAATAATCCGTTCCGATACCGAACATAATGGCTACCATAAAAATCTGAGTAAAATTAGATAGAGGAAATTGTGTATATTCTACGAGAAAAGCCACAATACACCGGCTGACAGCGTAAGAAATGCCTATCGTAATGAGCGGAACAACAGGTGCCAATATCGATCTGAAAACAATAATTAAAATAAAGAAAATAAAAATCATCGTGATAAGTTCAGTTTTCTTCAGACCTTGTTGAGAGCTTTGAATGACATCTGAATCCACAAACTTTTGACCCGTTATTTCATATGAGACATGATAGGGCTTTAAAACTTCCTCAATTTGTTCTTTAATCTTCACAGCTTTTGTTTCGTAGTGGTCGAATTTGAATGGAACAAGAAGTGTACTTTTATCCTTTGATAAAAGTTGTTTTTGAATGTCCGGATCTACATGAAAATACGAAGTAATTCCGTCAATGTGGAGTTCTGGGGCATTTGACATGAGTGCAGCTAAAGCCTTTTTTAATTCCTGCTCTTTCGCAGGGAACAGATGTTGTTCGGAGAATACAAGCACACCTGTATCTTTTTTCCCGTTCTTATCTGACAGCTTATCCAATAGGTGAAGTGCCTCAGCTGTTGGTGTCCCCTCCGGAACCTTTAATTGCCCTTTTTCTCTTGTTAATTCCTCTAAATCGGGCGCAGTAATAAACAGAATCACAGCTGTTATCATCCACACCACTAATACAATCCATCTTGCTTTAATTATTTGCAACATAGCTGCTCCAAGCTCCTTCTACTTCTTCAATCAATTTGCTGTATTTGAGCGTGTCTGAAGTGCTGACTGCGTCTCCTTCAAATGGCAGGATGACCTATTCAATTGTCCTTTCGTGTTGAAGAAGCATATCTCCATCATCAGCACGCGAGCTCAATTTCTGCCTAAAGAAAGACAGAAAATGAATGTTTTTGAACACCTCCAATTTGGGATAATTTAAAAGATATTACTATACATTAGTTTAACTATCAAAATTTTACATGTCAATTTATAAAAAAGAAAAAAGATGGCAAAATACCATCTTTTTTCTATATTTAAACCGTTTTTAATTGTTCACTCTCATCCTCTTCATCTGGCTGGATGAAAAAGAGGACCAAAAATAGTGAAATGAGACTGCAAATGGTCGAGAGAATAAAGACTATGGAGTCCCCTTTATCCATTAGATAGGCAAAAATCGGAGGTCCTAAAGCAACACCGATAAAACGCATACTGCTATAAAATGACGTAATGGTACCGCACTGCTCTTTTTCAATTCCTTCTGTAATCAGCGCATCAAGTGCAGGCAGCACAATACCGATGCCCACTCCGCCAATGCTTAAACAGATAAACAATACGAAAAAGCTGTGATTCCACCATAAAAAAATATAAGAAAGTGATAACAAAGCCATCCCTACGATTAAAAAGATTCTCATTTTTCCTTTTTCTTTTCCAATCGTTTTTCCAGCAATGTAGGAACTGATTGATAGAAAAAGGAGCGGAATACTCAGCAGGAGCCCTTTTTTGACGCCCTTTATTTGATAAGCCGCCTCTAGGTTATCGGATAAGTAAAAAAGCACACCAAAAAGAAGAAACATAATAAAACCGCCAATAGCAAAAATGGCATAAAGCCAGCGTCCCTCATGCTTAAAAATGGTCTTTGTTGATTTTAAAAATTCTTTAAATGTAGGCGGGTCCTCCTCTTTTTTCGCCGACTCTACCATGAACAGTACCATGAGAAAGCTGATGATCGAAAAGAACGGAATGAACCAAAACGGCACAAACCAAAACCATGAAGCAAGAAGTGCCCCAATAATTGGGCTTAGTACCTTTCCTGCTGTGTTAGAGGTTTCAATGGCGCCAAGTCCTGCACTTACCTCTTCATCATCATGAAACAAATCTC
Organism: Bacillus sp. F2HM; assembly: GCF_019266135.1. Taxonomy (NCBI): domain Bacteria; kingdom Bacillati; phylum Bacillota; class Bacilli; order Caryophanales; family Bacillaceae; genus Bacillus; species Bacillus sp. F2HM. The sequence goes on along the minus strand of NZ_LRMO01000010.1, from coordinate 5,041 downwards.
CTATGAATGGCATAACGACAGGTGCCGCTCCAGCTGAACCAACACCTTGAAGGACCCTGCCAAACAGAATCCACATATACGGTTCTTTCATGATCGTTGAGGCGACTGCCGCCACAGCCCCTCCAAGTCCAGCGATTAAAAGACACGGCAGCAGTACCTTTTTTCGCCCAATCCGGTCTGATAAGTAACCAGCAATTGGAATACATAAGATTGCTACAACCGAATATACCGTAATAATGAGAGAGACTTGAAAGGAAGTGATCGAGAGTTTCTTTTCTATCTCTGGCAATACTGGTATTAACATCGAGTTCCCTAGTGTCATGATTAGAGGCACTGATGATAATGCAATGATATTCTTTTTACTGACTGTTTTCTCGCCCAACATCATTCACCCAATTCTATATACTGTTACGTATTAGTGTGGCAAGTTTGACGAGTATTATGTATGGGCAAACAAAAAGCAGCCGCCTATGGAAGCGACTGCTTATTAAAATCGTTTGCGTATGACATGAAAGCTGAATTTATCCGCTCGAAAATAATTGAGGGAGTATAAGACCGGCTGATCATCTTGATCATAGTGCATTTGTTTCAGTAATAATAACGCCGTTTCAGGGTCACAATCTAGAATCGGTGAGATTTGATCGTGATAGCCAATTGGTTCGATGTCAGCAACTGCATATTTAATCCCGTTGTGCGGTTCTCTTCCAAACAGCTCAAAAAGAGACTCTTCTTCATGTGTAAAAGAAGCGGGAAGATGTTTGACTGGAATTTTATCTAAACAATAAACAACTGGCTGTCCATCTGCCGTTCGAACGCGTTCCATTGAAAAAATCCCATCAGATTCATCACATTGAAAACGAATGATATCATTCTCTGTTGGCTCCCCTTCTTGCGAGGATAAAAAGATGGTACCAGGCGTCATATTGACCTGCTCAATCATTTTCGTGACACTTGTCAGCTGTTCTATGCCTGTCGAAAAAAGTGGTCTTGAATTGACGAAAGTTCCCACACCATGCCTTCTAATTAAATACTTCTCTTCTTCTAGTATACGAAGGGCTTCACGCAGTGTCGCTCTGCTCACACCTAAAAGCTTTGAGAGCTCAAACTCCGAAGGCAGCTTTTCTTTTTCGGCATATACACCTGTTTGAATATCTTCTTTAATACGGTCAATCACTTTCAAATATAAATGGCGATTGTCTGTTTTGGTCGACATGTTTTCCCTCCGTCTAATCAATGCAAATGATAAGATGAGAAATCTCTATTCCGAGATAAGTTGAACATAACTATATCATGTTTTTGCAAATAAATAAATAGTCTGACATCCAGTTAACATAATCATACTATCGTTTACTATTTTTCAGGAAAGCTCTCTTCAACTTATGAAGAGAGCTCGTCATATTGTTCTTTTGAGAGGAGAACCTCTCTCGGTTTACTGCCTTCATATGGGCCTACAACGCCTCGCTCTTCCATTGCGTCAATGAGACGTGCAGCCCGGGTATAACCGATGCGGAATCTTCTTTGCAGCATAGAAACAGAAGCCGTCTGCATGCCGATGATCAATTCAACAGCTTCATCATATAGATCATCTTCCACAGCCGCAAGCTGATCCTGCGTTTCTTCGCTTGGAATCATTTCCTCTTGGTATTGTGCTTTTTGCTGTGTGATCACATGATCAACAACATGTTCCACTTCTTCATCTGATAAAAAGGCGCCTTGCACACGAACCGGCTTGTTTGCACCAACAGGTAAAAACAGCATGTCCCCTCTGCCCAGCAGCTTTTCTGCGCCCCCCATATCAAGGATCGTCCTTGAATCTGTTTGTGAGGATACGCTAAAGGCAATGCGGGACGGGATGTTGGCTTTAATGACACCTGTAATGACATCGACAGAAGGTCTTTGTGTAGCGATAATCAAATGAATGCCCGCAGCACGAGCCATTTGAGAAAGTCTTGTAATAGAATCTTCCACATCAGAGGAAGCGACCATCATTAAATCTGCCAGCTCATCTACAATGACAACAATATAAGGTAGTTCTGGCTGTTTAGCTTCTTCTGTTTGATTCATTCGTTTAATGTAATCATTGTAGCCTTCAATATTTCTTGTCCCCGTATGAGAAAACAATTCATAGCGGCGTTCCATTTCGCTGACTACTTTTTTAAGTGCCTGCGAGGCTTTCTTAGGATCTGTTACGACAGGAGCCAAAAGATGCGGAATGCCGTTATATACATTTAGTTCAACCATCTTTGGATCAATCATCATCATTTTCACTTCATGGGGCTTCGCTCTCATGAGAATGCTTGTGATAATACCATTAATACACACACTTTTCCCGCTTCCAGTCGAACCTGCTACAAGCAAATGCGGCATTTTGTTCATTTCAGCAAGCACAGCTTCACCCGAAATATTGCGACCTAGTCCAATGAGGAGCTTAGCATTTGGGCGGTCATTTTGCTTCGATTCTAATACCTCTTTTAATGAAACCATGGCAATTTCTGCATTCGGAACTTCAATCCCGATGGCTGATTTACCAGGAATCGGCGCCTCAATTCGAATGTCCTTTGCCGCAAGGGCAAGGGCTAAATCATCACTTAGATTGACGATCTTGCTGACCTTCACGCCGACATCTGGATATACTTCATATTTGGTCACAGCTGGACCTAAATGAACCTGGGTGACTTTTGCTTTAACACCAAAGCTTTGAAAGGTTTTTTCAAGCTTTCTTGCATTTTCATATATATTTTTCTTATCTGTTTGCTGACCTGAATGCTGGGGCTCTGCCAAAATATCAAGTGATGGCAAAACGTAATCTTTGTTTTCAAGTTCAGTAAACGTCATCGGCGGCGCCTCTTTTGGTTCATCGGCTGTTTCTGATTGAACTGCTGCACTTTGCGCAGACTCTTGAAGAGGATCTGTTTCTTTTGCCGCCTGCTTTTTTTGAACCGGCGGTGTGAGAATATCATCCCTGTCTGCGAAGCTTGAAATAATTGGCTGGCTATTATCAGAAGACGGCGTTTCCTCTTCGATCACGATCAGATCATCCTCGTCTTCTTCTTGAATGCGTGAACGTTTTTTCTTTTCACTTGTTTTTTGAGAGGACGCGGTCTTTTTCGCCTGCCTGATTCCTTTCATATCTTCAACAAACGCTTTCCACTGCTTCACCATAAATTGTGATACAGGAATCGTCACTTTTTTCACCATTTCCTGAAGGGATCGGTTTGTAATCAGGACGATTCCAATCAGCATGAGAACAACCGCCATAATTTGCGAGCCTGCTTGTGCAAATAAGAAATAAGAAGCAGCAAACAAGACGGCGCCGATCATGCCGCCCCCTAAATCAGGCGACCCTGTTTCACCTTTCATATCCATCAAGAAGAGCTCAAATGTATTTCTAATCACACTTTGAGAGCCAATGACACCAGCAGATGAAAGATGCTGAAATAGCTTCACATGTGACAAAAGCAAGATACTCGCAATGATGCAGTAGAGACCTGCTTTTCTTCTTGTCAAAATATCTGGGATTTGTTTTTTCCAGAAAATCGTCACACCAAAAAGAAATAATCCGATAAGGCAGAGAATGAACCATTCACCTGCAAAGAATCGGAATAGATGTACAAAGGTTTGTCCAACAACGCCTAGCTGTAAAATGGCAATGATCGCGATGGCAATACAGACTAACCCATTTAGTTCATATTTCAGTTTTAGCTGTTTATTTTGTTTTTTTCTCGTTTTCCGTTTTCTCTTTTTAGCCATACTCATCACCTTACTACGAAAGAAAATATAACCTACCGAAAGATCAGAAAGAAAGCAGCCTGGTTTTGGCTGCATCTTGTTGTAAGTTTTCCCTTTATTATAGCATAGAATCATTCATATGAGTCGGTTTGATTGGTGCCTAAATGTAACTTCAATCGCTTGCCTGGTGCAAGCTCTTGATTGAGAAAATCCATTGGGTTGGTGCTCATGACTTGAACGATTTCTGCTTCATCTTCTTTCATTTCAACCATCACAGGCACACCTTGAATGTTTACTTGCTGGAGTTTACGTTCTCCCTGTTCTTCAGCATAAATGGCTTCATATGGCATAGGCGTATATAAAATCATTGGATCAGCCCCTCGTTTTGAGATGCCCTGTCTCCGATAAGTTCATTCAACTTTTTAATCGCTTGTCCTACGCCGCCCACTTCATTCATGAGTCCGTATTCCGCTGCCTCATGACCAACGACATTTGTTCCGATGTCTCTTGTCAAATTGCCTTTTGAGAACATGAGCTCTTTAAACTTCTCTTCTGTAATGTTGGAGTGGCTTGTGACAAAGTTAATGACTCTTTCCTGCATTTTGTCTAAGTATTCAAAGGTTTGCGGAACACCAATCACAAGACCTGTTAACCGCACAGGATGAATCGTCATTGTGGCTGTTTCTGCAATATACGAATAGTCACACGATACAGCAATTGGGACACCTATGGAGTGGCCGCCGCCAAGCACAATCGAGACAGTTGGCTTCGATAAAGAAGCAAGCATTTCTGCAATCGCAAGTCCCGCTTCAACATCTCCTCCTACTGTATTTAAGATGATCAAAAGGCCCTCTATTTTAGGGTTTTGTTCAACTGCTACGATTTGTGGAATGACATGTTCGTATTTGGTTGTTTTATTTTGCGGTGGAAGCTGCATGTGGCCTTCAATTTGTCCAATAATGGTGAGGCAATGGATATTTGTATCTTGCGGCAGCTGTGGAACGGCTGTTTCACCAAGCTGCTGTATTTTGCTCATAATGCTATCTTTTTCTTCTGGCTTTCGCTCAGGCTGCTGTTCATTTTTTTCGTCCATTTGTCTCCATCCTTTCCTCAAACTCTTCTCCTATTATGAACAAGTAGGCCATATTCAATCCGCATTCCTCACGCTACATCAAAAAAGCCCAAAGAGCTTATGCTCCTTGGGCTTAGCGTGTAGACAAACCCTCGCATTCGCCCGCAGTCCTACGCTTCGGTGCTCACGAATGTCAAATTCGCTCCGCTCCGGTGCCCGTCCTTTCTAGACTGCAAAGGT
>NZ_LRMO01000009.1:0-315140 GCF_019266135.1 Bacillus sp. F2HM | reverse complement strand
GCCCTTTGTCAACAATCTGAGACCCCTGTTTACTCTACAGGGGTTTGTTCATGTCGTTCTTTTTTTAATTGTTCAAGTTCACTCACTGTGACGAGCTGGTAGCCTTGTTTGGTGAGTTCATGGATGATCTTTACTGCTGCTTGGGCTGAGCTTTCATAAATATCGTGCATTAACACTGTTCTGCCATCTGCTGCACGTGAGAGAACGCGGTTTGTGATCTGCTGGCTGTTGCGGATTTTCCAATCTTCAGGATCAACATCCCACAAAGTGACCTTCATCCCAATTGCATGATTGATATCTTGATTTGTACCGCCATATGGTGGTCTAAAGTGCGTAGGTGTATATCCGCTTGCTTTCTCAATCAGCTGCTGGGTGTCCTTCACTTGTTTCACCGCTTCTTCTAAAGGCAGTCTTGTTAATAAAGGGTGATTGTAGGAATGGTTTCCGATCTCATTCCCGCCTTTTAAAATATCGGCAAGCATTCCAGGGTAATATTGCACCCTGCTGCCTAATACGAAAAAGGTGGCATGTCCTTTATTTGCCTTCAGCGCATCTAAAATTTTTGAGGTTGTCGCTGGATTCGGACCATCGTCAAATGTGAGTGCGATGGCTTTTTTATTCGGGTCAAGCTTTGATTTTTGCGGCAGCTTGACGGCTTTTCTTTTTGGATTCGGTTCTTTCATTTCATTTTTATTTTTGAGTTTATCCATATAATCTGGCTTTAATATGTCCTTCAGCAATGTCTTTTTGATTGCGAGTGTTTGCGGCCCAAGATCCTCTGCTGCTACTTGAGATGCAGGGAAATAAAATTCTACATATTTGTCTTTCAAGGCAAATTGACTGAAGTTTTGAGCATCAGGGGCTGTTCCCTTCTGAAGGAGAGGCTGATCCTTAGATAAGGTTTTATCCTTTCGAAGCTCTGTATATGTAATATAGGATAATTTCTTTAAATAATTGGTTTTAGGCAGAAATAAATCTTTGGTGTCAAGAAAGGTTTTTTTCTGAAAATCAAAGTTAATCGTGAGATGATTGGTGGTTCCACTTTGCTGGCCAGTATACGTATAGGTCGTAAAGCGGATGGCAGCAGACTGCTTCGCATAATGCACCATTTCATAATCAATATTCAGTTCATAGCGTTTATTTTCATCAATATCCTTTGCTTCACTGAATGTTTTTTTGAAATGCTCTAATGCTGAATTGGCATAGCTTTGAATCTTGTCATCTAGCTCTTTTTGATGAAAAAGAGGATAGTTGACTGCATATCTCATAAATTTCCCGTCATTTACGAGAGTGACAATTTCTACGTTTTTATAGTTCGTATCCTGCTTTACATTTTTCTTCTCTGTACCGCTTGCTTGTTGATTTTGAAAGAAAGCAACTGCTCCAATGACGACTGCAAGCGCAAATAGGACGATACTCCATTTTCCCTTTACTGACACAACTTTCAAATCTCCTCTCATGACGGGTCATTCTTTATTAGTTTGACATCTGTTTGTAATATTTTTATAACATTTGACTTACTTTTGTAATTTTAGGGGATATTCATGTGAACTGTCAACTATTTTCCTATTAAACTAGGAGAAAAAATGATAGGCCGTACTGAGCGACAAAAAGAACCTCCCACCCCGATGCTCCGCATATACCTTCATTAATTAAAAAAAGGGTGTACATTGATTTTTTAGAGGCTGACGGCTATAATTTTGTTGATTATGATTCTCATTTTCAAACTGACTTTTAATGAAGAAAAGGATGACACCGATTTTGCAGGATAAGCGAAAACCGCAACAAAAACGATCATCACATATTCTGTTCTTTTTGATATTTTTTCTCGCCGTCATTGGTTTAGCGGCTGCCATGTTTTTTGCTGTGTCATACGGTGCAAAAACATTGTCTCTGCAAACGGTTTGGACAGCTGTATTTGACTACCAGTCAAATGTCACAGAGCAGCAGATCATCCATGAATTAAGACTTCCACGTGTTTTAGGAGCAGCTCTAGTGGGAGCGGCGTTTGCCGTAGCGGGTGCTCTTATGCAGGGCATCACAAGAAATCCACTGGCAGATGCGGGGATTTTGGGCATTAATGGCGGTGCGATGTTTGTGGTCGCTCTCTGTTTTGCTTTTTTCCCGGGAATACCTTATTCAGCACTGATGTTTTTTTCCTTTATTGGTGCTGTGCTCAGTACGCTGCTGATCTTTGCGATTGGAGCGGCTGGCGGTGTATTGACACCGCTGCGCCTCACTGTGGCAGGAGCGGTTGTAGCCGCATTGCTTCATGCGCTCAGCTCTGGGATCGCGATTTATTTTGACCTGAGTCAGGATTTGGCTTTTTGGTATGCAGGCGGGGTAGCTGGTGTGAAATGGCCGCAGCTGACGATTCTCGCCCCGGTTATTCTGATTGTGATCGTATGGGCCATGCTATTAGGCCGGTCACTTTCCTTACTATCGCTCGGTGAAGATACAGCGGCAAATTTAGGGGTGAAAACACGGCAAGTGCGAATACTAGGAATGACTGCTGCTGTGTTATTAGCAGGGGTTTCTGTATCAGCAGTCGGATCGATTGGGTTTGTCGGTCTCGTCATCCCGCATATTGCACGAAAGCTTGTTGGTGTAGACTATCGTTTCGTCATTCCGATGTCAGCGATACTAGGCGCAATGCTGCTTGTCTTTGCAGACCTTGCCAGCCGTACAGTCAATCCGCCAAGAGAACTTGCCATTGGCGTGATGGTGGCACTTGTTGGTGTTCCTTTCTTCTTATACATTGCCAGAAAAGAAGGGAGGAACCTGTCATGAGAGAGAAACAGCGTGCTCTTGTCGTGACACTCGTTTTGCTTTGCCTGAGTGCGGCTGTTGTGCTGTATAGTTTAAATACCGGTACGCTGAAACTTAGCCCTGTCATGGTCGTCAAGACGTTATTTGGCTTTGGAGATTTCCAAAGTGAAACGGTGCTGTTTGACTATCGTCTGCCTCGAATTGTGGTGACGATGTTAGCTGGTATTGGTCTTGGCATTGCTGGCGGCATTTTGCAGAGCTTATCCCGTAACCCGCTGGCCGACCCTGGGATTATTGGATTGAATGCAGGGGCAGCCTTTGGCTTAATTGTGTTTGTGACATATTTTCACGCACTTGAAGGCAATCCGTCTCTTCTTATTCCGCTCTTTACGTTTGGCGGCGGACTGCTTGCGGCAGCGGTCATCGTGCTTCTTGCATATGACCGGCATGAAGGGCTTGTTCCTATCCGGCTGATCTTAGTTGGCATTGCGGTTGCTGCGGGATTTAGTGCACTCACCTTATATTTGTCATTGAAGCTGGATGAAGATACATATACTTTTGCTTCAAGGTGGCTTGTGGGCAATGTATGGGGGAGAGACTGGATTCATGTGCTGGCGCTTCTGCCTTGGATTGTATGCCTTGTGCCGCTTACGCTGATGCAGTCAAACACGCTCAATGCATTGACATTAGGAGATGCTGTCGCCTCAAGTGTAGGTGTACGTGTCCAGCGTAAACGTCTTCTCCTCTTGACCTTAGCAGTAGGCCTCGCGAGTGCAAGTGTTTCAATGACAGGTGGTATTGGCTTTATTGGCCTCGTCGCCCCGCATTTGGCTAGGAGGCTTGTCGGTTCACTGCATCAGTATTTTTTACCAGTTAGTGCGCTGCTTGGCTTGTTGATTTTGGTCAGTGCCGATACAATCGGACGTTCCATCTTTGCTCCAAATGCCATACCGGCGGGTGTGGTCGTGGCCTTTATCGGTGCCCCGTATTTTCTCTATTTATTAACTAAAACGAAATAAATATGAAAGAGGAACTCATCATGAAAAAACTACTAGTATTTGGATTAACGCTCTGTTTCTTGCTGCTTGCCGCTTGCGGACAACAGGAAACAAAGAATACAACAAATGAAAAGAACAATGGCACACCAAAGATTGCTTCCTTGTCTATTCATTTAACAAATGACTTGTTAGCACTCGGTATCAAGCCGGCGGGCTCTGTTGTAGGAGGAGACTTAAAAGATTTCCTTCCACATGCGAAAAAGCAGCTGAGTCAGACGAAGAAGCTTGGCATTGCAGCTGATCCAGATATGGAATCACTGCTTGCGTTACAACCAGATGTCATTTATGTTGATGAAGAATTAGCCGGACAAGACTTATCGAAATATAAGAAGATCGCCAAAACAGAAGTGTTTAATTTAAATGATGGCACATGGCGGGATCATTTGAAAAAAATCGCCAAACACGTCAATAAAGAAAAAGAAGCGGATCAATATATTAAGAATTACAATCAAGAAGCAAAAGAGGTCAAATCGCTCATCAAGAAAAAGATTGGAAACGGAAAAGTCATGGCGATCCGTGTCACAGCAAAGGAGCTTCGCGTATTTAGCATGAAGCGCCCAATGGGTCCTATTTTATACGAGGATTTAGGCCTGACACCTGTCGATGGTGTGAAAAAGCTGGACAGCAAGCGCCCATTTGAAGTGATTTCTCAAGAGGTTCTTCCTGATTATGATGCTGATGCGATCTTTGTCGTTGTCAACCGTGATGATAAAGCGCAGCAGGCATTCAAGCAATTAGAAAAGACTCCGATTTGGAAGGGTCTAAAAGCAGTGAAGAAAAACCAAGTCTATCCGATTGCCGATCAGCCTTGGCTCGATTACTCAGCTCTAGGCAATAAAATGGCATTGGATGAAGCAAAAGAGATGTTTTCTAAATAAATAGCAAATGAAATCAGGCATCATTCCGCATATAGGAATGATGTCTCTTTTTTTTGATTCGTTCTTCTATTCATTCGGCTGATGCATACATATGAGAGAGAACGAGCAATACCGCCCGTGAGAAGAGGAAAGGGAGGGGTTACAGTTGGAGATTCAAAAAATTAGTGCAGGTACAATTGCAAGGCTTGTGCTGCTTTTACTGGCGCTTGTTAACAGTGCGCTAACTGCTGCGGGAAAAAGCCCAATTCCTATTGATGAAGAAGGCGTTCAGCAATTCATCACGCTGGCCTTTCTGGGAATTACATCACTATGGGCCTATTGGAAAAATAATGATATAACGAAAAAAGCACGAACAAAAAAAGAAGAATAACACAAAAAAGAGCCTTTCATGAATCAAAGGCTCTTTTTCATCGAAGCGTCAAACGCCTCTCCCCGCAATCATTCTTCCTGAAAGGCTTACGCCCGGCGTTCTCCCATGTTGTTGAGGAAAGCTTTTACTTCCTCAATGCTTAAGCCAATTGCCTTTGCTTCACTCATTAGACGCTTCCACTCTGCGATATTTGAATCGGTCAGCTTTCTATGGGTGACATGTAACGACTTTTCTTCCTGCTCCTTTCGGTACGTTTGGAGCAGCTGATAGAGCTCTTCTTTAGGCATGCCTGATTGGACGGCACTCACAATATGCTCCCGCCATTCGTGTTCACCACCCTCAGCGTAATGAAACATCATCGTCTCTGCATCAAACAGCTCTTGTAAATCAATCTCTAGTGAAGAGGATACCTTTTTTAAGAACTGGACAGATGGATTTCTGTGGACACCACGCTCAATTTTGCTCAAATATGACTTAGAGACATGAGCATCCTCAGCCAGCTGCTGAATCGAGTATCCTTTTCTCTTTCGGTAAATGCGTATCACCTTGCCTATCATTCGATCAATGATCTCCCTTCTCACCGGCGAATAGTTCTGCGACCTTTTTCGTTCATTATAAGAAATAAATTGTTCTTTATAAAATTCAAAAACGTAAGAATCAGGAAGTAAACAAAAGAAAACGAACGATTTCGTTCTTTAAAAAGAACTATAAGACCTATTATGACATTTTTCTTTGCGGGTATTATCTTTTATAATCCAATCATTAACAAAAAGAAACCATATATAACCTTTTTATGATGAAATCGGGAGGTATCTATGAATGAGAATATAGGTTTTAAGCAGCTGTTTTCTGTCATTAAAGAGAAAATGGCCCTTCTGATCCTGATTGTCCTGATCGTAACGGGCATTTCAGCCTATTATCAGTTCTATGTCTCGACTCCTGTATATCAGGCAACCACTCAAATTCTTGTTCATAAACGCAGCAATGACGCACAAGCAGATTTAAACGATATTCAGATGAACCTTCAATATACACGTACCTTTCAAGTTTTATTAAAAAGCCCAATCGTCATTGAAAAAGTAAAAGAAACACTCCATCTCACAGAATCAGCAGAAGGACTAAAACACAAAATTGCCACAAGTACTGAAAATGAGTCTGAGGTCATCAATATTTCTGTACAAGATGAGGATCGCGCGAAGGCAGTCGCCATTGCGAATACCGCAACAGAGGTGCTACAAGAAGAAATCAAAAAAACAATGAATATGGATCGCATTAATGTTTTGTCTGAAGCCAAGCTGTCCAACACGATTCTGATGAATTCAAGGAAGTTCGTTCATATCGTTCTGGCACTAGGCGCCTCCTTATTAGGGGGCATGACACTCATTTTCTTAATGAATTTACTCGATGATACTGTAAAACGAACACATCAAATAAGAGAAGAGATCGGATTGCCGTCGCTTGGCAGTGTCTATCAGATGCAGGCAGACAGGAGGGCCAAAAAAGACAAGCAGTCCGTCATAACGGGAGGACAGAACATTGATCTTTAAGAGGAAGAAAAGAGAAAAGAGAGATTTATCCTGTATTTCTGTATTAAATCCTCACTCTGTCATTGCGGAACAATTCCGTACGATCCGAACAAACATCGAATTCACATCGATCCAAACAAGGCTGAAATCGATATTAGTGACCTCCTCCTTACCGAAGGAAGGGAAATCATTTACGGCTGCAAACTTAGCAGCTGTTTTTGCACAGCAGAACAAGCGGGTGCTGCTCATGGACGCTGATTTGCGAAAGCCGGCTGTCCATGAATATTTTGACTTGAGTCATCACACCGGTTTGACGAATGTGCTATTAAATAATTGCAGCTTGGAAGAAGCCATTTTACCGACACCGATTGAGCATTTAGAGCTGCTTCCGAGCGGAACCATTCCGCCGAATCCAGCAGAGCTGCTCTCCTCTTCTGTGATGAAGCAGCTATTTTATGAGATTGAACAGCAATATGACATGGTGATTGTTGATTCCACGCCGCTTCTGCCAGTTGCAGATGCAAAGATCTTGGCGAACCGGACGGATGGGAGCATTCTCGTTGTCTTAAGCGGCAAAACAAAGATTGCTGCTGTGAAGAAATCAAAAGAAGTATTAGAAGGAACAACAAGTAAACTGCTTGGAGCTATGCTAAATGGCAAGAAAGAGAAAAAGGGCAGGCTGTATATGTATTAAAAAGATTGATAGGTGATGTCTCCTAATCTTTAACAATGGAGGCACTCGATCCTGCTGTGGGCATAACCGTGCCTTAGATGCTCGTCATCAGTAGTGGGATGTGAGGACGGGTTTGATGCCCATGTTACGTAAGAATAGTGATGCTTTAAAAAGGGGGAGGAGCGTTGACTTACGCCCAAAGATTATCAATCATCGTAGCACTAGATTCATATCTCATCTTAGTTGCCGTCTTTTTTGGTTTTCAATTTGTCCAAGAGGCGGCTTTAACCGTTTATACATTTGAAATGCTCGCCATTTCTTCACTCAGTCTGCTCATTGGGCACCATATATTTGCCTGCATGTTTCATGTGTACAAGCAAGTATGGGCTTATACAGGAGTAAGAGAGTTATTTTCTTTAATGAAGACCTTTGTGTGTTCTTTTTTATTTTCGATGACGATGCTGTACCTTTTCGTGCAGACATGGCCATTTCGGTTTTTATTCATCGTGTGGCTTTTTCATATCTTATTCATCGGTGCATCTCGTATGGCTTCTAGGTTATTTCATGACGGGGCAAAACGGCTTCAGGCAGAAAAAGAGCGGGCATTAATTATTGGCGCCGGATCAGCGGGGACCATGCTCGTTCGTCAGCTTCAGCAATCGAGTGATGTACATATTGAGCCAGTCGCCTTCATCGATGATGACAAGACGAAACATCGGCTTGAAATTATGGGTCTGCCTGTTATAGGAGGAAAAGAACAAATTCAAACAGCTGTCGTGATGATGGATATTCAGAAGATCATCATCGCCATTCCGTCCAAAAGCAGCCACACCTTAAAAGGGCTGTATAAGGAATGTGTCGCGACCGGAGTCAAAACACAGATCATGCCGGAAATGGAGCAGATTTTAAAAGGAACCCATGCGCTGAATCAATTACGGGATGTACAGCCAGAGGATTTACTAGGAAGAGAACCGATTCAATTAGATACGAGCCGTCTATCTGCTCATTTAAAGGGAAAAACAATCATGGTCACAGGGGCAGGCGGATCGATTGGGTCAGAAATCTGCCGTCAAATTTGTGTGTTTGCTCCTCAAGCGATTGTACTTGTGGGACATGGAGAATTTAGCATTCATTCTATTTTACTAGAGCTGAAAGAATTATATGGAGGCAGCATCAGACTCTATCCACAAATTGCGGATATTCAAGATAAACAGAAAATGAGTGAAATCGTTGGTCAATTTCAGCCGGATATGATTTATCATGCTGCGGCACATAAGCATGTTCCGCTCATGGAGATCAGTCCGAAAGAAGCCGTGAAAAACAATATTATCGGGACAAAAAATGTCGCAGAAGCCGCACACGAGCACGGCATTGAAACATTCGTTCTCATCTCATCTGACAAAGCGGTCAACCCTGCCAATGTGATGGGAGCCACAAAGCGGTTTGCTGAAATGCTGATCATGCAAATGGGGGCAAGCAGCGAAACAAAATTTGTCGCCGTTCGATTTGGAAACGTACTCGGAAGCAGGGGGAGCGTCATCCCTATTTTTAAGAAACAAATTGAGCAAGGCGGGCCGGTGACGGTCACGCACCCAGCCATGACAAGATATTTTATGACCATCCCAGAAGCATCAAGGCTTGTGATTCAGGCAGGTGCACTGGCAGAAGGAAGACAGATTTTTGTTTTAGATATGGGGGAGCCAGTGAAAATCGTGGACCTCGCAGAAAACCTCATTCACCTCTCAGGCTACACCACAGACCAGATTCCGATCACTTTCACAGGCATTCGTCCTGGAGAGAAAATGTACGAGGAATTACTCAACCAGCATGAAAAAGCACAGGAGCAAATCTTCCCGAAAATTCATATCGGTCATGCGCTGGATGGTGACCCATATGTGCTGAACCGCTTTATCCATGAATTTGACATGATGAGTGAAGAGCAAATGAGACAAGCATTATTTGCTGCCATTGAGTCGCATGATATGTTGTCCGATCAGATGACACGAGAGGAGGAAGCGCTTGCCAATGAAGAAAAAAGTCTTGTTTTGCGCAACGGTTGATTATCACTTTAAGGCCTTTCATCTTCCGTATTTCCGGTGGTTTCAGGAACAAGGATGGGAAGTGCATACAGCGGCAAACGGCCAGCTGGAGCTGCCTTATGTGAATCAAGCTCACTCAATTCCGATTCAGCGCTCTCCTTTTCATGTACGCAACCGGCTTGCGTATGTAGAACTGAAGAAGCTGTTAGCGAAAGAGCACTATGATTTCATCCATTGTCACACCCCAATGGGAAGTGTCATTGGCAGGCTCGCAGCCAAAGGCACGCGCAAAAAAGGAACGAAGGTTCTTTACACGGCACATGGCTTTCACTTTTGGCAGGGGGCACCGCTTCAAAACTGGCTGCTCTATTATCCAATTGAGAGATTTCTCGCCCGCTATACAGACGCTCTGATCACCATTAATGGAGAAGATTTTAAAAGAGCCGACCGTCTATCAAAAGAGCGGACATCTGTTTATTATGTGCCCGGTATGGGTGTGGATATGAAGCGATTCGCACCTGTCGATGAAAAAGAGAAGCAGCGCCTTCGCGCAGCCTATGGCTTTTCCTCGGAAGATTTTATCGTGCTGTGTGCTGGTGAATTAAATACGAATAAAAATCAAGGGATGCTCATCAAAGCATGTGCACAGCTGTCTAGGAAAATACCAAATATAAAGATCGTGTTTGCTGGGGAAGGGACAATGAGGCCGAACTATGAAAAGCTTACCCGCCAGCTCCATCTTGAAAAACATGTCCACTTTGCTGGGTTCTGCAAACAAATAGAGGAATGGATGCATATGAGCGATGTATGTGTTTCCACCAGCTTGAGAGAAGGGCTCGGCATGAACCTGCTTGAAGCGATGTCTGCAGAAAAACCTGTGATTGCAACGGAGAATAGAGGACATTGTGAGCTTGTCAAACATGGCGTCAATGGTTTTTTAGTTAAACCGCAAGATGTGAATAGTTTAGCTGATTACTTGCAGCAGCTCTACGACAAAAAAGATCAGCTGCCCCTCATGGGAAAAGCGGGACGCTCTATGACTCATGCATTTGCACAGGAGCAGACGGTCAGTGCAATGGAAGAAATTTATACAATCTATATGGATCAAGCAGAGAAGGTGATACAGCATGCATAAACCAAAGGTGTCTATGATCATGGGCGTCTACAATTGCCAAGAGACAGTAGAAGAAAGCATTGAATCTATTCTTCATCAAACATATGAAAACTGGGAGCTCATCATATGTGATGACGCATCAACAGATGGCACTTATGAGAAAGTGCTGTCTTATACAAAACGACATCCTGAAAGAATTCGCCTGATCCGCAATCAACAAAATCAAAGACTCGCTGCCAGTCTCAATCGCTGCCTGGCTGAAGCGAGGGGAGAGTTGATTGCAAGGCAGGATGGCGACGATCTATCAGTGCCTGTTCGTTTAGAAAAACAGGTTCATTTCCTCGATACATATCCTGAATATGATGTGGTCGGTACGGCGATGACGGTTTTTGATGAATCGGGAACAAAGGGTGTGCGGGCACTTGTGTCAGAGCCTGATCGGAAGGTGTTGGCAAGAGGGACTCCTTTTTGTCATGGGACCATTATGATGAGGGCTTCTGCTTACAAGGCTTTACATGGATATCGTTCTGTAAAAACAACAAGGCGGATGGAAGATATCGATCTTTGGATCCGCTTTTTTGCTGCTGAGAGGAAAGGCTTTAATTTACAAGAGCCGTTATATCTGGTGAGAGAGGATGAAGCGGCCTTTCAGCGGCGGAAGTTTCGATATTCGATGGATAATGCCTGGCTCGTTTTGAAAGCATGCTGGCTATTAAAGCTGTCGCCGCTTGACTATTTATTTGCTCTAAAGCCGGTGGTCCGTGCCTGCTTGTCACCGAAGGTCATGAAGCTTTATCATCGCCGGAAGCTGTCGTCTTCTATGCTGAAGAGGAGGGCGGTTCGAGATGAGTGAGCCAAAGCGCGTGCTTCATATTGTGGGCGGGATGAACCGCGGCGGAGCTGAAACGATGATTATGAATATCTATCGTGCACTCGACAGGAATGTCCTTCAATTTGATTTCATTACTCACCGGCAGGACGTCTGTGATTATGATGAGGAAATTCGCCGGCTTGGGGGACGCATCTTTTACGTCCCAAGTATTGGGGCGTCCTCTCCGGTTGCTTTTGTGAAAACATTGACCAAGACAATTAGGCAAACAGGGCCCTATCAGGCAGTGCATGCACATACGGATTTTCAGACGGGTTTTTCCGCACTTGCTGCCAAACTAGCGGGTGTAAAGGTGCGCATTTGCCATTCACATAATACAGCGTGGAAGCAGTCGCCAAACTGGCTGGATCATATGATGCTCAAAGGATTTCGCCAGCTGATCTTTGCATTCTCTACACAGCTTGTTGCATGCGGCGAGGATGCCGGTGTCTTTTTATTTGGACAGAAAAAAATGCAGAACGGGCAAGTTGAGGTGCTTCCAAATGGGATAGATTTATCCCTTTTTTTTCAGCCTGATCCAGACGAAAAGGCAGAGATGAAAAAGCAGCTCCATCTTCACGAAAAAAACATGGTCATCGGTCATATTGGGCGGTTCCATGAGCAAAAAAATCATGTTTTTTTTATGGAGCTGGCACAGACCTTAAAGAAGCAAGGGGTTTCATTTCAGCTTGTCCTCGTAGGAGATGGACCGCTGAAGCAAGTAGTCGAATCGTATGCAGAGAAGGCAGGCTTGATGGAGGACATTGTCTTTACAGGCGTCGTATCAGACGTTCCACAGTATATGAAAGCATTTGATGTATTTGTGATGCCTTCCTTGTTTGAAGGTCTTCCGCTTGTATTAGTGGAAGCACAGGCGTCTGGTCTGCCTTGTGTGATTTCAGATCATATTACAGAGGAAGTAGATTTAGGCTGCGGGCTTGTGAAAAGGATGTCCCTGCGAGATTCCGCGCATGAATGGATGAAGGCGGTGCTTGAAGCATATCATGCAGAACCTCCTCTTCAAGAGACCATTATCTCTCAGCTTGAAAAAAGAGGGTTTGATGTGAAACAGAATATTACACGTGTGATGAATCTATATGGACTGTAAGGAAGGAAGGGCAGATGGCAGTTTATTTGGTGAACATGATCATGGTCTATTTATGGTCGAGCTTTGCCGCATTTTACGGCAGGCGTGATGATACCATTCAAAGCGGATGGCGGCCTAATAAGCTTCTGGTGTTCTTTCCGTTTCTATTTCTTTGTATCGTAGCTGGTATTCGGTATAAAGTAGGAACCGATTTTGTCACATATGGCCAGATGTATGAGTTCTCCATCAACTACGAAAAGCCTTGGCATATATTCGGATTCGGTGTGGAGAAGGCCGCTACGGATCCGGGATTTACGTTTATTTTATGGATGCTTAATCAACTGTCTCATGATCCGCAAATCATGTATATCTCAGTTGGCGCCATTACTTATTTTTTTATCATCAAGACGCTTATACAATATGGCCGTCCATTTGAGCTGAGTATGCTGCTTTTTCTTGGGACCTTTCATTATTATGCGTCGTTTAATGGCATGCGTCAGTACATGGTGGCGGCGATTCTTTTTTATGCCATCCGGTTGGTGATCAATGGCCAGTGGAAATTGTATTTTCCGCTCGTCCTTGTATGTTCATTGTTTCATTCATCCGCTCTCATCATGATTCCTGTGTATTTTATTGTGAGAACAAAGGCTTGGTCTTGGATGATGCTGGTCTTATGCCTGGTGTTCTTAGGCTTAACCGCTCTTTATGATCGTTTTGTCTCGGTGTTTGTCGTGATGCTTCAAGGCAGTTCATATGGTCATTATGAGGAATGGCTCACAACGAATACGAATGGAATGAATGTGACAAAAATCGGTGTCTTGATTTTGCCGCTTCTGCTTGCTTTCTTTTATCGAAAACGACTTCGTGAGCTGACGCCTGAGAGTGATTACATTGTGAATTTTTGTTTGCTTGGTTTCTTGTTTGGCATTCTTGCAACGAAGGATGTCATTTATGCAAGATTTCATATTTATTTTGGTTTGTATCAGCTCATTTTACTGCCATATTTCACACGCATTTTTGATCAGCGGTCTAATGTGTTTATGTATGTAGGGATTGCTGTTTGCTATATTCTGTACAGCATCATGCTGATGCCGTTCGATTCTTCAGTTTTGCCGTATAGAACGATTTTTACAAAGTAGATTTGAAGAAAGGTGGGGCATGCTGTAATGCCAGCTATCAGTCTATTGGTCGCAGTTTACAATACGAGTCAATATGTGGAGCAATGTCTTCAATCAATTGCAGATCAAAGCTTTTCCGATATAGAAGTCATTCTTATCAATGATGGATCGACCGACCGCAGCGGTGAATGGCTTGAAGCATTTGCTGAGCGTGATGAACGTTTCCGGGTAATCCATCAATCCAATCAAGGGTTAGGCGCTGTGAGAAACCGGGGCATCGAGGAAGCGAAAGGGACGTATCTCGCCTTTGTGGATTCAGATGATATTCTCGCTCCTCATTACTGTGAAGCTATGTATGAAAAAGCCGAAATGACCGGGGCAGATCTTGTTGTGAGTGAGTATTGGATTCAATTTGAACAGTCAAAGCGAACGATACCAACGACGCTGTTAGACAAGCGCTCAGCCGAAAAAATGGATTTAATCAAAGCGTTATTACACGGAGACTTGACTGGATTCTCATGGAATAAGCTGTATCGGCGTGCCTTTATGGAAAAACACCACATTCGATTTCCGCTGCGGGGTGAGCTTGAGAACATTGAAGATCAATATGTGACGCTGCGCTGTTTTTCTTTATCACGCAGCATCGCTTTTGTTCATGAGCCTCTTTATTACTACAGGGTTCATCTGTCATCTATTGTACAGCGATATCAGAAGCAGTATTTTCATCATGGACTGACCTTTTATCATGCACAACGCTCGTTTTTAAAAGAGCATGATGACATCTTTCTGTATGAGAAAGCATTAGACTTTTTTATCGTCAATCATACGCTTCATTGTATGCTCAACGAATGGAAGAGCCAAAATGATCTCTCTATTCAGGAAAAGCTTGATCACATGCGTGAAATGGTGACACACGGTGCTTTTCAGCATGCCGTCAAACAAGTGGAACCATCGAAGCTCACAGTTCAAAAGCGAATGATTTTATTTCTTGCTAAGTGCCGATTGGTTTATCCGCTTTCTGCCGCGGCTTCTAGCTATCAGAAATGGATCGAATATCAGACAAGGAAATAGGGGTGATGGGATTGACAGTGCATCAATTGAAGGCAAAAGCCGCAGAGTGGCTGCTCTTAAAGGTCAAATATCCGCTTGAGTATAGACTGAGCCGCCAAAGGCTGCCAGAGCTGAGTCATCAGAAGAAAATCATTCTCACGCTGCTGCCGGGACATGATAATTTAGGGGATCATGCGATTGCCTATGCGAGTTATTGTTTTTTAAAGAAACACTTTCCAGCCTATGACATCATAGAAGTGGACATGAAAGAGATCTATCGCCTCGCCCGTCCGCTAAAGCGCAGCCGGCATCCAGAAGACATCGTCTGTATCATCGGCGGGGGCAACATGGGGGATTTATATCGGTACGAAGAATGGACGAGACAATTTATCATCAAGACCTTCAAGTCCTATCCCATGATCCAGCTGCCTGCCACTGTACATTTTACAGAAACAAAGAGAGGGAAACGAGAGGAACGCCACGCCATTCACACGTATAAGCAGCACCCGAGACTGCTCCTCATGGCAAGAGATCAAACAACCTATGAATGGATGAAGCTTCATTTTCCTGATCAAGATGTGTGGAAACAGCCTGATATGGTGCTGTCATTAAACGAATCATCGAAGGATGAAACACGTGAAGGGGTTCTGCTTTGTCTGCGTGAGGATCAAGAAGCATATCTCACAAAGGAGGAGCGCCAGCAGCTGCAGCAGCATATCCAAGAGACATATGATCAAGTCGGTTTGATCACAACGACAATTGGCAAACGAGTCGATCGAACAACTCGCTTAGAGGAGTTAACGGCTTTGTGGACGGAGTTAAAACAAGCACAGGTCGTCGTGACAGATCGTCTGCATGGCATGATCTTTTGTGCGATTACTCATACACCGTGTGTTGTCCTGAGATCGTTTGATCATAAGGTGATGGAGGGATTTGATTGGGTGGCTCACCTTCCGTTTATGACCCTTTTAAAAGAACCAAATGAGGCAGCCGTGAAAGAGGCCGTTCATCAGCTGGTGAAAACAAGCGGTCAAAAGGGAGAGGAAGCTGGATGAGGGCTCTTAAACGCTGCGTGAAAGCACAATGAATCGAGCGTTTCTTTACAATGCCAGTGCGAACTTAATCACGTTTGTCCTGATGATGCTCATGTCTGTTTGTTTAACACCTTTTATTGTTCATACGCTTGGAGTGGAAGCATTCGGCTTAATCCATCTGACGCAAAATATGATCAACTATTTATCGGTCATTACGGCTTCGTTAAGTGCGGTTGTTGTGCGTTTTTTTTCTGTGGCGGCTCATAAAGGAGAGATGGAGAAGGCGCAGCGCTATCTCGCTTCCTATTTCGTCAGTTCGTTTTTACTATCGATCAGTCTTTTTTTGCTTTGTCTTTTCATGTCTCAACAGCTGGTTGAGTGGCTTCATGTGCCTGTTCATCTCGCAAAAGACACACAGACCGCCTTTATTTTAGGGGGTCTTTTATTTATGCTCAATTTCGTCATGTCTGGCATTGGGGCTGCACCGTTTTATGCGAATAAGCTCTATGTATCAAGTGTTGGACAGGCGATTCAAATGTTTTTGAGGGCGCTGATGATTGTCATCCTGTTTACATGGACGACACCAGCCATTTGGCATATCCCGCTTGCGGCCGTCATTGGAAGCTTAGCGGCTATGGGAATCGGTATCTATTATTTTAAGAAACTCATCCCTTGGTTTTCGTTTAAGTGGCGGCACGTCTCATTATCGTCTAGTCTCACTCTTGTTCGATCAGGGGTCTGGCATTCATTTGAGCAAATGGGGATATTGTTGTTTTTACAAATTGATTTATTGATGACCAACTTGCTCATTGGAGCGGAAGCGACGGGCCAATATGCGGCAATTTTACAGTTTCCATTATTATTACGCACGCTGGCAGGGACACTGGCCGTTGTGTTTGCACCAACGATCACGAAATTTTATTCGAATCAGGACAAAGAGGGACTCATTCAATATGCTGCAAACGCCATTAAGTGGAGCGGTTTATTTGTTGCGTTCCCAGCCGCACTTCTAGGAGGTCTCGCTGGTCCGCTCATGCTTTTATGGCTTGGGCCTGCTTTTGAGGAGCTGAAATGGCTTCTTATGATTCATGCGGCTTATTTATGTTTGACCTTGATGTTTTTACCGCTCACATATGTGCCGACCGTGTTTAATCGATTGAAAGTTCCTGCAGTTGTCACCCTTATATTAGGTGTGTCTAATGTGCTTTTTGCCTATGGATTGACTCATATGCTGCAGCTTGGTTTATATGGCATTGCATCAGCGGGGGCAATGGTTTTATTGATTAAAAATATTGTGTTTCTGCCATTTTATACGGCCAGGATCACGAATCAGAAACGCACTATCTTTTACAAGCATACACTGGTTCCACTTGCTGGAGCGCTAATCATTTGGGGCATCTGTGCGGGGATTCAGGCGGTATATAACGTGACTTCATGGTGGGAGCTGTTTTGTATTGGCGGGCTTTGTTTCATTCTCTATATGGGCTACTTGTATCTGTTTGCAGGAACGAAACGAGAGCGGATGCAGCTGATGCGTAAGGTAAAACATGCGGTCTCCCGCTAATATGAAAAGGAGATGCAATGATGAAAAGAATGATAGATGTGACGGTGGCATTGACGCTGCTCATCGCAGGCAGTCTTCTTTTTCTTCTCATCTATGGACTGATTAGATGGAAAATTGGAACGCCTGTGGTGTTTCGGCAGAAGCGGCCTGGTCTGTATGGCCGGCCTTTTATGCTATATAAATTTCGGACGATGACCGATGAACGCGATGAACATGGGGTGCTGCTGCCAGATCATTTGCGATTAACAAAAACTGGCGCCTTGATTCGAAAACTTAGTCTTGATGAATTGCCGCAGCTAGTCAATGTTCTCAAAGGAGAGCTCAGTCTTGTCGGGCCAAGACCGCTTTTGATGGAGTATTTGCCTATGTATACAGAAGAACAAGCAAGACGTCATCTTGTGAAGCCCGGCATAACAGGATGGGCACAGGTGAACGGCCGAAACATGCTTTCATGGGAGGAGAAATTCACCTATGACCTTTGGTATGTCGAGCATCAATCGTTTTGGCTCGATATGAAAATTTTATGGATGACCTTGCTGAAAGTCATGAAAACAGAGGGGGTGCAGCAGCCGGATCATGCCACAGCTGAAAAATTTAAAGGAACCGATATGTAAGAAGCAAACCATTGGTTTAATTGGGGCCGGAGGACATAGCAAAGTCATCCAAGATCTCATTTTTGCACATGCCGATTACTCATTATGTGCGGTATTAGATGATCAATTTGAAGAGGCGGTCACTCAAAGCGGGATTTTGTATGGACCGATCTCCATGAGCGAGCAGCAGAGAGAGACAATGCCTCATGTGAAATGGCTGATTGCGATCGGACAAAATGAGATCAGACAGCTCATCAAGGAACGCCTCTCATTTGAAGACACAGCATATGCCACACTCATTCACCCAGAGGCGGTCATGAGTCCGTCATCTGTCATTGGAAGGGGGACTGTCGTGATGGCAAGGGCAGTGGTTCAAGCAGATGCAGCCATCGGTGAGCATACGATTATAAATACAGGGTCTATCGTAGAGCATGACTGCATGCTCGAATCGTTTGTGCACCTGTCACCAGGCGCGGTGCTGACTGGCGGTGTATCCGTGCGGGAAGGTGCCCATATTGGGGCTGGTGCCGTGGTGACACCCGGTACAACGATCGGAAGCTGGTCCGTCATTGGTGCTGGAGCAGCAGTGACAAGAGATATACATGATCAGAAGGTCGCTGTAGGTATTCCAGCAATGGAAATCAAAAATCGGAAAGAAGGTGGAATTTAATGAAAGAAAAAAGGAAGCGAATTTACTTATCTCCTCCGCATATGAGCGGAAAAGAGTATCTCAAAATAGAGGAAGCCTTCAAGAGCAACTGGATTGCGCCGCTTGGACCGCTTGTGAATGAATTTGAACAGGCAGTGGCGGACTATGCAGGAGTGAAGACAGGAGCTGCTTTATCCTCAGGAACAGCAGCGATTCACCTTGCTTTAAAGCTGATAGGTGTTCAAAAAGGAGACATTGTCTTTTGTTCCACCCTCACGTTTGTTGCAACGGCAAATCCGATTTTATATGAACAAGCGGAGCCCGTTTTTATTGATTCTGAAAGGGAGACATGGAATATGTGCCCGCTTGCTTTAGAAAAAGCCTTTGTTGAATCAAAACGTCTTGGAAAAAAACCCCGCGCGGTCATCGTTGTCCATTTATATGGACAAAGTGCAAAAATGGACGAGATCATGGCTCTGTGTGAAGCATATAATGTACCAGTCATTGAGGATGCCGCTGAATCGTTAGGCGCGCTTTATAAAGGAAGAAAAAGCGGATCAATGGGCAGGTTCGGTATCTATTCTTTTAATGGAAATAAAATCATTACAACATCAGGGGGCGGAATGCTTGTGAGTGATGATGAAGCTGCGATTGAACGATGCCGCTTTCTTGCTTCACAGGCCAGAGAACAAGCGATGCACTATGAGCATCAAGAGATGGGATACAACTATCGCATGAGCAACCTCTTAGCAGGGGTCGGGATTGCTCAAATGGAAGTGCTGGACGAGCGTGTTGAACAAAAGCGCCGCATTTTCCAGCGTTATCAGAACGCTTTATCAGAAGCAGAGGGACTTCATTTGATGCCAGAATATCAAGAAACGAAATCCAACCGCTGGCTGACGGCATTGACCATTGATCGTGACACACAATTGTCTCCAGCAGAAATCATTGGTGCTTTAGAAAAAGAACAAATCGAAGCAAGGCAAGTATGGAAGCCGCTGCACCAGCAGCCGCTCTTTCGTCATTGCCCTTTTTATACTGCGGAAAAAGGCACTCCTGTATCTGAGCTGTTATTTGAGCGGGGGCTTTGTCTTCCGTCTGGAACGAGCATGACAGATGCAGATCAAGAACGTATCATCCATATACTCCATGACATGCTGCGAGAAAAAACATTTACCTCTTCACAGGCTGCTCATTCGTAAGCAGCCTGCCTCTCTTTCTATCAAATTCCTCAATTTATGGAATAAATAGGAATAAGTATTGTTATTTCGTTTCAAATATGATATTGACAACGGCTTCCTTCCTCCTTAAAATGAAAATGATTATCAGCATCAATTAGGAGGAACAACTTATGTCTATTTGGAGAAATTTTCCGAAAATTAAAATAAATTCAGTGTTACCATTCCTGCTTATTTTCTTTTTACTAGTAGGATGCTCTCAAACAAACAATGGAGCAGAAGGCAATAAGGATCATCCTGATATGATCACAATGGCGTGGCCAAGAGATATTGGTGAAATGAATCCACACGTATACAACCCATCACAATTATTTGCGCAATCAATGATTTATGAGCCATTGGTCAGCTATCAAAAGAATGGTAAGCTGAAACCTGAATTAGCGAAATCATGGGATGTTTCAAAGGATGGCAAGGTGTATACGTTCCATTTAAGAGACGGAGTGACATTCTCAGACGGGTCTGAATTTAATGCGGACATTGTCAAAAAGAACTTCGATACAATTTTAAAAAATAAAGATTTACATAGCTGGTTAGGTGTCATTAAGAAAATCAAAAAGACAGAAGCCGTTGATAAAAAGACATTTAAACTCACATTAACAGCACCATATTATCCAACTGTGCAAGAATTAGCCGTTGTTCGTCCAGTTCGTTTCTTAGGTGAAGCAGGTTTCCCTAAAAATGGAGATACGTCAAAAGGAATTGAAAAACCAGTGGGGACAGGCCCTTGGGTTTTAAAAACATATAAGAAAGATGATTATGCCATTTTCGAACGAAACGATCATTATTGGGGAGAAAAACCAAAGGTAAAAGAAATCAAGGTAAAGGTCATCCCAGATGCGGAAACGAGAGTCATGGCATTTGAAAAAGGTGATGTGGATTTACTTTACGGAGAAGGAACCATTAGCCTTGATTCCTACAAACAGCTGGAGGCAAGCGGCAAGTATGAAACGAAAATGTCAGAGCCTGTTGCAACGAGACAGCTTGTTATGAACACAAAAGTGGATCAGCTGTCAGATGAGAAAGTGCGTCATGCCCTTCAATATGCCTTCAATAAAAAATCAATGGTAGAAGGGGTCACCTCAGGTTTAGAGGATGAAGCAGATCACATCTTGCCGACTAACATGCCGTATACGTCACACATTCAAGTGAAGTCTTTCAAATATGATGTGGACAAAGCCAAAGCATTGCTGGATGAAGCGGGCTGGACACTTCCAAAAGGAAAATCTGTTCGTGAAAAAGATGGGAAAAAGCTTGGGTTTAGTATGATGTATGACTCAGCGGAATCGATTCAAAAAGCGATGGCGGAAACGCTGCAAGCAGAATGGGCAGCCGTTGGTGTCGGCGTCAAGCTTGAGGGTGTGGATTTGGCAACACAGGTTCAACGCTTTAAAGCCAATAAGTTTGATATGAACTTCTTTAGCAACTACGGAGCGCCGTATGATCCGCATACATTTATGAACGTTCTTTCATCAGATGGCTTTGGATTCAAAGAAGCCATTTCAGCCTACCCAAATAAGGAAAAGCTGATCAAAGAAATGACGGAAATTCCATCCACAACAAATGAAAAGAAACGCAAAGCACTGTATTCGTCTGTCTTATCCTCTTTACAGGATCAAGGGGCAATTGTGCCAATCTCTTATTTTAAAAAGACAGCCGTTTATCAAAAAGCTGTGAAGGACTTTGAATTCCCTGCAAATCGTGATGAACATCCTTTCACAGGCATTAAACTGAAGTAACAGAAGGAAGGTAAGGAAATGGGCCGCTATATCGTCAAACGAGTGCTATCAATTATTCCTGTATTTTTATTAGCCACACTGCTCACAACTGGTATGATTCACCTCTCGCCAGTTGACCCGGCTGAGGCATATTTAGCAGCGGCTCATATCCAGCCTACAGATGAAATATTAGCGCAAAAACGAAGTGAATTCGGCTTAGATGAGCCGTTTTATATCCAGTATCTTCATACCATTGAAAAAGTCATTCACCTTGATTTCGGCAGGTCGTATATGTCCAATCAGCCTGTCGTTGATGAGGTGATTTATCGAATACCGGCGACGATTCAATTGGCACTTACCAGTCTGCTGATCGCTATTTGTGTCAGCATTCCGCTCGGCTTTTTCAGCGGTATGAGGAAAAATGGTGCCGTTGATCATGTGAGCCGGCTCATTTCTTTCTTAGGAGCATCTATCCCGACGTTTGTCTTGGGGTATTTGCTCATCTTCTTTTTTTCAGTGAAGCTTGACCTCTTACCAGTTGAAGGGATTGGAACATGGGAGCATCTCATTCTGCCGTCGATCACACTGGCAGTCCCTTTAATTGCTACGTATACAAGGCTGTTACGGTCAAGTGTGAGTGAGGCGCTTCAAGAGCCTTTCGTTCAATATGCGAGAATCAGAGGATTGAAGGAACAATCGATCATGTTCAAGCATGTGTTCAGAATGGCGATATCGCCAATGCTGACCGGACTAGGTGTGAACCTTGGCAAGCTGTTAACAGGAACCATTATTGTAGAGGCCGTTTTCTCATGGCCAGGGTTTGGCCGCTTTTTTATTGAAGCGATCTTTAACCGGGATCTGCCTGTCATTCAATTTTATGTCCTCATGTCAGCCTGTATTTTTATCTTGAGCAGCTTGATCGTTGACTTAGTTCAGCTGATCATTGACCCCCGTATTTCTAGAAAGGAAGGCCGCCAGCAATGATGACAAAAGTAAAACATCTCTTCTCTCATCAAAAGATGATCTCGATCTGCGCTTTGCTGCTCGGTCTCCTGCTGATTGTGACAATATGTGCACCATGGATCGCTCCACATGATCCGGCAGCTGTCAATCTAGCAATGAAGCTAAAGGGATCTTCATGGGAGTATCCTCTTGGAACGGATCAATTAGGACGATGCAATTTATCTCGTATTTTATATGGTGCGCGTATTTCGCTCGGCTGTGCGTTATTAATCTTTCTTTCTTCGTTATTCATTGGTTTAATTGTCGGCCTCTTTTCAGGATACAAAGGCGGCTGGATCGATCATGTTTTGATGAGAATCTGTGACGGCGTCATGGCATTTCCCAACCTGGTGCTGATCCTTGGATTAGTCGGCATCTTCGGTCCGGGACTTCCTCAAGTCGTACTTGCCTTGATGCTTGTGCAATGGGTATATTATGCCCGCGTCTTCCGAGGAATGGTGCTGAGTTTAAAAGAACAGAACTTTATTGCAGCTGCAAAAATCAGTGGAACCTCGCATTGGAACATCATGAGAAAGCATATGATTCCCAATGTCCTGCCGCCATTAGCAGTCATTGGAACACTCGAAATGGGATGGGCGATTATGGACATTTCTGCGATGTCTTTCCTCGGATTAGGGGTTCAGCCTCCTATGCCTGAATGGGGAGCGATGATTCATGAAGGGAAATCTTACATTCAAACGAATCCTCAGTTAATGCTGTACCCAGGTCTTGTGATCATGGCTGTGGTGATTCTGTTTAATTTACTAGGAGAAGCCCTTTCAGAGAAATATGGCATCAAACGCCGTGTGTAAAGGAATGATCAATGTGCAAGAGTCCATTTTACAAGTAGAGAACCTGCATGTGCAGACGAAAACACCTCAAGGGAAAAGCCCTCTTATTCAAGAAGTCTCGTTTGAAGTAGGGCGCGGTCAAATCCTTGGATTAATTGGTGAGAGCGGCTGCGGGAAAACAGTGACAAGTATGTCGATCTTACGTATGCTTGATCGAAAAACAACTGAAGTCACTGGCAGTATCACATTACAGGGACGAGAATTGATTGGTATAAGTGAAAAGGATATGCGTTCCATTCGGGGCAAAGACATCTCGTATATTATGCAAAATCCAATGAACAGCTTTACGCCGGTATGGACAATCGGTCATCAGCTGGTTGAAACCATCCGCCGGCATACTGCTGTCAGTAAAAGGCAGGCACAAGCACAGGCAATGGATGCGTTAGCGCAAATGAATCTGCCGCAGCCAGATCAGCTGTTCAATAAGTATCCTTTTGAATTAAGCGGAGGGATGTTGCAGCGTGTCATGATCGCCATGGCTGCCTGTATGCACCCGCCCCTCATCATTGCAGATGAGCCGACAACCGCATTAGATGTACACAATCAGAAACGGGTGCTTCAGCATCTGAACCAAATTCGTCATGAACATGGAACGGCCATTTTACTCATTACACACGATCTTGGTGTCATTGCTGAAATGGCAGATCAAGTTGTCGTCATGAAACAAGGAGAAATTGTTGAAAAGGCAGGAGTTCTTGAACTTTTTGAACAACCAAAGCATGATTATACAAAAAAACTATTAGCAGCTCGTCCATCCATCCCAGCTGTTTGTCCGATTTGAGGTGAGAAGTCCCTT
This sequence comes from Bacillus sp. F2HM, assembly GCF_019266135.1. Lineage (NCBI taxonomy): Bacteria > Bacillati > Bacillota > Bacilli > Caryophanales > Bacillaceae > Bacillus > Bacillus sp. F2HM. The sequence continues at coordinate 291,148 of NZ_LRMO01000009.1, read as the reverse complement.
GCATTTATTAGAAGTGAAAGCAGTCAGTCATGCATACAACAGTCGGTCGTTTCTAATGAGAAAAAAAGGCGCAGCCCCTGTTCTGAAAAGCGTCGATTTAACTATTGAAGAAGGCACATGCATTGGGCTGCTGGGACAAAGCGGCGCAGGGAAAAGTACACTTGGCCGCATCATACTTGGTTTAGAGAAACCAAGAGCTGGGCAGGTGCTTTTTGAAGGTCAGGATGTCTATCGTGCAGATCAGCCAACACGTAAGCATTTTCGCCGGCATGTGCAAGCAGTGTTTCAGGATTCCTATTCCGCGGTAAATCCAAGATGGACAGTTGAACAAATTTTATCTGAACCGCTTGAAAACTATGAATCTATGAGCCGGAAGGAACGTAAAAACGTACTGATTCACTGGCTGGAAAGAGTTGGGCTCGGTGAAAAGGATTTGTCTAAATATCCGCACCAATTCAGCGGCGGCCAGCTGCAAAGGATCAACATCGCTAGAGCCTTATTGCTCCAGCCAAAGCTCATTGTACTTGATGAATCTGTCAGCAGCTTAGACATGGTGACGCAGGCTGTCATTTTAGATTTATTAGTAGAATTAAAGAAGGAGCTGGGTGTGGCTTACTTATTTATTACACATGATATAACAGCAGCCTATCACTTATGTGATCAATTGGCGATTCTTGATCAAGGAGAGCTTGCTGCCCAATTTCAATCAAAGGATGAATTTTTTTCATCAGAAAAGGAAGCGGTGCGGAAAATGAGAAATGCAATGCTCGCAGACCATCCTTTGTCACGAACGATTGGCAGACCGGTTCGGTAAATCTTCATTTTATCAATACCTCAGCGTGTAGCCAAAGCGTCGCATTCGGTAAAAAGCAAAGGGCGAAAATAAAGCCCCAGTTTAGCCCCTTTGCAGGCAAACTGCGCTTCTTTTAGAAGAGGCTATTTTTCATGAAAGGCAGGTGGCATCGTGAACCATCGAGCGTATTTAGCTTTGGCCATTCCTTTAACAATTTCAACGATGACCACTCCATTACTGGGAGCTGTTGATACAGCGGTTGTCGGTCAGCTCGCAAATCCCGCTTATATTGGAGGCGTTGCGGTTGGCAGTCTCATTTTCAGTACATTATATTGGCTGTTTGGTTTTTTGCGGGTCAGTACATCTGCTTTTGCCGCCCAGGCAAACGGTGCGCAGAATGAGGAGCAGGGCGTTCTTGCTTTTCTAAGACCTTTTTTCGTCGCCATCATTGTCGGACTTTGTTTTATTGCCCTGCAATGGCCGATCATTCAATCTGCTTTTCTAGTGATCTCTCCTGATGCTGATGTCCGTCAATTCGCCGCAGACTATTTTCATATTCGCATTTGGGGAGCGCCATTTACTTTAATGAATTATGTCATATTGGGCTGGCTGATGGGGATGGCAAAAATGAAAGAAGCTCTTTCATTACAAATCTTGATCAATGTTATGAATATGGCCCTCGCATTTCTGCTTGCTCATGTGTTTTCGTTTGCAGTCAAAGGAGTTGCGGCTGCGACATTGATATCTGAAATAACCGCTTTTGTGTTAGGGGCATGGATCATCATGAAGCATTCGTCAAACGGATTCCAGATGCCTTCCATCAAGAAAATCATGGATACTCAGGCAGTGCAGAAAATGTTTCATGTGAATAAGGATTTGTTTATTCGTACGATCTGTCTGCTAGTGGTCATCAATATGTTTACGGCAAAAGGTGCTTCTTTTGGTACAGAGCTGCTGGCAGCCAATGCCATCTTATTTCAAATTCACTACATCATGGCTTATTTGTTCGATGGTTTTGCCAATGCGTCCAGCATCCTAGTTGGCAGATCAGTTGGTGCAAATGACCGCACCCTCTATGAAAAAACCATAACCCTTTCGAGGCAGTGGGCACTTGTCATGGCATGTGTCATTGCGGCGGTTTATTTTTTATTAAAAGAGCCGATATTGAGCTTGTTTACAAATCTCCCTCAGCTGCTAGATGTGACATTACGCTATGCAAACTGGCTCGTTCTTTTTCCGTTTGCGGCTTGTTTCGGTTTGGTCATTTACGGCGTATTTACAGGTGCGACAGAAATTGCCCCTGTTAGAAATTCGATGCTGTTTGCGATGATTTTGTTTATCGTCGTTCAAACCGCGGTCACGCCCCTTTGGCACAATCATGGCCTATGGTTTGCCTTTATCATTTATACTGTCGGGCGGTCTGGCTTTTTGATGATGTATAAATCGAGGCTGGATCAGAAACTTTTCGCATATGATAAACACCCTTTGTCATCTTGACAAAGGGTGTTCTTTTTCGTTCATTCGCTTTCTTTTTTCACCTTTTGATAGGCTTCATCAAGATGCTGAATTCGCTTCAATACAACCGCATTTTTGGTCAGCTGGTCTTGAACAAGCGTTGACACCACTGAGCGGTAATAGGCATTCATGGCATGAACCTTGTCTTCATTTTGGTTCATGGCGATGTGCTGCTTCAAGTTGTCGACAAAGTATGGAACGGAAAAAAGTTCAGACATAGAAATCACTCCTATTTCGTATATACGGTCCGTCAATCTTCATGTAAAATGATGAGAGGGAGGGGAGACAATGAGCCTTAAACTGCAACAAGAACAGGTATTAAAGCAGGTGCTCACACCAGAACTCAGGCAGGCCATTACGCTGATGCAGCTGAATTGCACAGAGCTCGGCGAGTATCTTGACCAGTTAGCACTTGAGAACCCTCTGATTGAGCGGAAAGACACGGACAGCTATCAACCAGTTTATCATAAAAAATCACACGATCGAATGACAGAGCCGTATCGAACGCATCAAAAAGAAAGCCTGCAAATGTTTTTAAAAAGACAGGCGATTGATTTAAATTTAAGTGAAAAGAATCAAAGAATCTTCCACTTTATGATTGAGTCCATTGATTCCAATGGCTATCTAAATGAACCGATTGACGCAATGGCAGCTGTCTTAGAGGTGCCAGCTGAAGAAGTAGAAGCTGTCCTTCATCAGCTGCAATCGCTGGAGCCTGCCGGGATTGGCGCAAGATCATTGCAGGAATGCATCCTCCTTCAGCTGAGAAGGAAAAAGAAGCGCTGGTATGAAGCCGAGCTGATCATCGAAGAGCATTTCTTTCTTTTTGCCAGAAAGGCTTGGAAGGAAATTGCGGCGAAAACAGGTGTTTCAATGAAAACACTACAGGCGGTACAAGATGAAGTGTCTCAGCTTGAACCAAGACCAGGTCTTCATTTCTCATATGATGAAGAGCATGTGTATATAGAGCCTGATGTGACGATTACTGTGGTGCAGGATCACATCACATTTGAGCTGAATCAGCGCGCTTTTCCAGACGTAGAAATGAATGAAGGCTACTTCGCCATGATTCAAGATCAAAAGCGGCATGAAGCATATGCGTATTTAAAGGAAAAAGAGCAGCAGTACAATTGGCTTGTCCAAGCGCTGAAGCAAAGAAAGCAAACGATGACTCATGTCGTTCGTGAGATTATCTCACATCAGACCGATTTTTTCCTAACAGGGAAACATAAAATGAAACCGCTTACGATGAAGCGGATCGCAGATATACTGCAAGTGCATGAGTCAACAGTCAGCCGGACTGTAAAAGGGAAAATGGTGCAAACCCCTTATGGTCTTATGGAAATGAAACAGTTTTTCCAAGCGAAATTAGAAGGGCATTCGCTAGAAGAAGCGTCCAGCTACACTGTCAAAACGCACATTGCAGAGCTCATCCAAACGGAAAACAAGAAAAAACCGTATTCAGATCAGCAAATCATGACGCTGCTTCAGCAAACCTTCGGCATCCGCGCGTCGCGCAGAACCATTGCGAAATATCGCGAACAAATGAATCTTCCGTCCTCTACGCTGCGGAAGCGATACGATTAAAAAGAAGTACTTGCCAGAACATGGCACGTGCTTCTTTTTTTGTTGAAAGCAAGGCAGCCCGAAGATTTCTTGAAAATTAAAGAGGGGAGACGTGTGATCGGAAATTTTGGGGTAAAGTATAAGATAGGGCATGAGCCGATAAGGATAGACAACAGTGATGAGGTGAGACCAATTGAAATATAAACAAATCAAAACGAAAAAAATATATGAAGAAATTGCGGATGCATTAATTGAATCCATTCGTACAGGTGAGCTTCTTCCGGGGGAAAAATTAGATTCGGTTCAAGCGCTCTCAGAAAGCTTTCAAGTCAGCCGTTCTGCTGTAAGAGAGGCGCTGTCTGCTCTCAAAGCGATCGGATTAATAGAGATGAAGCAAGGGGAAGGTACATATGTGAAGCAGTTCGATCCTGAGCAGCTCACATTTAGTCTGTCTCCTGCATTTTTGATGAAGCAGCATGATATCACACAGCTCCTTGAATTAAGATCCATTATTGAGACGGGTGCTGTTAAAAAGGCAGCGCTGCTCCGAACGGACGATGACCTTCATGAGCTGCGTGAGGCACTTGAACAAATGAAACTCGCAGAAGCACATAAAGAAACTGGTGAAGAAGCAGACTTCTCCTTCCATCTCTCCTTAGCAAAAGCTTCAAAGAATGATTTATTAAAGGCGTTAATGAATCAGGTCTCCACCTTGCTGGTAGAAACAATGCGGGAAACGAGAAAAGTCGTCTTATTTTCAAGGAAAGCCTCCATTCGGCAGCTTTACAAAGAACATGAACACATTTACAAAGCCGTCATGGCAAGACAGCCAGAAGAAGCAGAAAGAGCGATGCTCACGCATTTAAAAAATGTAGAAAAACTGCTGAGTGATGTGAATCAAGAACAGGCAGGACAGTCAGAACCACAGTAAGCTGTGCCGAATGAGGGCACAGCTCTATTATTAACGAGAAATATGCAGTTTTTTCATGCGATATTGCAGACTTTGCCTGCTCATGCCCAATAACTTTGCAGTCTGTGAAATATTATCGTCCATTTTTTCTAAGTAATGGACGATGTATTGTTTTTCGAATCGTTCCATTTGGGTTTGAAAATCAGTCGTATGTTCTGGGCTTGTATAAATAAACGTGTCAGCTGCGGTATGCTGTAAAGGGTTCGTCTGTAATTGCGCTGCAGGACGGCCTTCCCTATGTTTAAATCTAAAATGATATGGAAGGTGATGCATGCATAAGGAATCCTCATCCATCATCATATTCATCCCCGCTTCAATCACATGCTCCAGTTCTCGTACATTACCCGGCCAATCATACGCTTGAAAAAGGGCTAGTACCTCTTCGTCAGCCGCCTTCACCTTCATTTGAAACAGCTCATTATATTTTTGAATAAAATGACTGACAAATGTAGGAATGTCTTCTTTTCGTTCAGAAAGCGGCGGAATAAATAAGGTGACAATACCCAGCCGATAAAATAAATCCTTTCGCATGCGTCCGCCTGCGATTGCATCAACAGGATCCTCATTCATATTGGCAATGACTCTTACATCAACAGCGATTTCTTTTGTGCTGCCAAGCCTTCTCACACGTTTCTCCTGTAATACGCGCAGCAGTTTTGCTTGAAGACCAGGATTTAATGAGTTGATCTCATCAAGCAGCAGTGTACCTCCCTGCGCCTGTTCAAATAAGCCGGGCTGATCAGTTGCGCCTGTAAAAGCCCCTTTTTGTGTACCAAAGAGCAGACTTTCAATGAGATTATCAGGCAGTGCCGCGCAATTCTGGGTAATAAATGGTCCAGATGACCGGCTGCTGCCGTTATGAATACTTTGCGCAAATAGTTCTTTTCCTGTCCCTGTTTCTCCAACAATGAGTACATAGGAAGAGGTGCGTGTCGCTCGTTTTGCATGCTCAATCACCTCTAAAAACGCAGGGCTTTGTCCAATAATGGAATCAAAGGTAAAGCGCGTGCTTCCTTTTTTCTTCATATTGTGGTGGATCAGCCGTTCCAGCTTGGTCACATCATTCGAAATTTCAACCGCTCCTTGGATGAGGCCGTCTCGAACGAGCGGGTATGTATGATTAATCGTTGTGATTTCTTTTCCGTTGTAATTATGATACGTCTGCTTTGCATGAACGGTTTGTTTCCCGGTACGCAGCGCTTGGACAAGCGTACTGTGCATTTCGTCTTGGAAGACGAAGAGATCTAATACATTTTTATGGAGAACATCAGAGCGTTTCAAAGACTCAATCTCCATCATTTTTTTATTATAAACAACAGTATTGCCATTCTCGTCAATTGCATGAACCCCGACATCTATTAAATCAAGCATTTGTTTATACAGATCAATCTCATTTTCCAGCTTTGCAGTATACTGATCTTCTTTCATTGAAGCACCTCCAGACCTTACCTCTATTTTACATGAAAAATTTTGCGGTTTCCTCTGAAAAATTTGGCGTATGCAAAGATATTTTGCATAAAGAGCCAGATCAATCACCGACATGATGCAGGCAGAAAGTTGGCACGAACCTTGCATATCATATGTGTGTAGATGAACCTAATTTGAAAAAGGCTAGCTTATAGAAGGAGGAATAGACGATGACACAGACAAATGAATTGATTCAACAAACGGAACAATACGGTGCGGCAAACTATCATCCACTGCCAATTGTGATTTCAGAGGCTGAAGGAGTTTGGGTGACAGACCCTGAAGGCAATCGATATATGGATATGCTGAGTGCGTATTCCGCAGTGAACCAAGGCCATCGCCATCCCCGCATTATTGAGGCGCTCAAAAAACAGGCAGACCGTGTGACACTGACCTCAAGAGCTTTTCACAATGATCAGCTTGGCCCTTGGTATGAAAAAATTTGTCAACTGACGAATAAAGAGATGGCACTCCCGATGAATACTGGAGCTGAGGCGGTAGAAACAGCTGTAAAAGCAGCACGACGCTGGGGCTATGACGTCAAGGGAATCGAAGACAATCGCGCAGAAATCATTGCGTGCGTCGGAAATTTCCATGGCAGAACGATGACGGCAGTTTCCCTTTCTTCTGAAGCAGAATATCAAAGAGGTTTCGGTCCAATGCTTCCAGGCATCAAACTGATTCCTTACGGAGATATTGAAGCGTTACGTGAAGCCATTACACCACAAACAGCGGCTTTTCTGGTCGAGCCTATTCAAGGAGAAGCGGGAATTGTCATGCCGCCAGAAGGCTTCTTGAAGGAAGCGAAAGCGCTTTGTGAAAAGGAACATGTGCTGTTCATTGCAGATGAAATTCAGGTCGGATTAGCGCGAACAGGCAAGATGTTTGCATGTGACTGGGAAGATATTGAACCAGATATGCTGATTCTTGGGAAAGCTTTAGGCGGCGGTGTATTCCCAATCTCGTGTGTGGTAGCAAACCGCGATATATTAGGTGTGTTTAACCCTGGATCTCACGGCTCTACCTTCGGCGGCAATCCTCTTGCGTGTGCGGTGTCGCTGGCTGCACTAGATGTCTTAATCGACGAAAAACTTGCAGCGCGTTCTATGGAGCTTGGCGAATACTTAAAAGACAAACTCAAGCGCATTCAAAGTCCTGTTATCAAGGAAGTGCGCGGCCGCGGATTATTTATCGGCATGGAGCTGACAGAGGCTGCGAGACCTTATTGCGAGAAGCTGAAACAAGCAGGACTGTTATGTAAGGAAACCCATGAGACCGTCATCCGCTTTGCACCGCCGCTCACGATATCTAAAGAAGATTTAGACTGGACGATTGGTCATATTGAAGCATTATTTCAAGCATAAATGTCAAAGGGGGAGAAACCTTCACTTTCTCCCTTTCTCTTTCAACGAACAGCGAATTTTGTCAAAGGATGATGAATAGAAGAGTGAAAGTGGGGAAACGGATTTGAAGCAAGAACAGCATAATGAACTAGAACGTTCCATGAAAAGCAGGCATCTCTTTATGATTGCCTTAGGCGGCGTCATTGGTACTGGTCTTTTCCTTGGGTCAGGACTCATTATCCATCAGGCTGGACCCGGGGGAGCCATTCTATCCTTTATTATTGGGGGATTGTTAATGTATTTGGTGATGCTCTGTCTTGGAGAATTAGCAGTGGCGATGCCGACAGCGGGTTCCTTTCAAGAGTATGCAACCAAATATATAGGCCCGTCCACAGGCTTTATGATCGGCTGGCTTTATTGGTTTAGCTGGGCATGTACAATTGGACTGGAGTTTACGTCAGCAGGCATTTTGCTCCAAAGGTGGTTCCCAGATATCCCTGTTTGGCTGTGGTGTCTTGCATTTAGTGTGATTTTATTTGCCGTGAATGCCATCTCAGCTCGCAGCTTCGCTGAAACCGAGTTTTGGTTTTCAGCCATTAAGGTCGCTGCCATCCTATTATTTATTATCATTGGAATTGGCGCAATTTTCGGAATGATTCATCTGAAAGATGGAGAACCAGCCCCTCTATTTCGTCATTTGACGGATCATGGCGGACTATTTCCTAACGGCGTTTTTGCTATTTTATTAACCATGGTCACGGTCAATTTCTCCTTTCAAGGAACAGAACTTGTAGGGATTGCAGCAGGAGAGAGTGAAAGCCCTGAAAAAACATTGCCGCGATCTATACGAAATATTATTTGGAGAACGATGGTCTTCTTCGTTTTATCCATTGCAGTTCTGGCCGCTCTTCTTCCGTGGCAGACAGCAGGCACTGTCGACAGCCCGTTTGTCGTCGTGCTGGACAAGGTCGGCATACCATATGCTGCAGATATCATGAATTTTATCATCATCACAGCCGTCTTATCTGTAGCAAACTCTGGATTATATGCATCATCACGTATGCTCTGGGCGCTTTCGAAAGATGGGAAAGGTCCCGACTTTACGAAAAAACTGTCCAAGCGTAAAATTCCGATCAATGCATTATTGGTGACAATGGGTGTATCTGCACTATCCCTGCTTACAAGTGTTGTAGCACCAAAAACGGTGTATGTATGGCTCATTTCAATTTCTGGTATGGTCCTTGTTGTAGTGTGGATGTCTATTTGCTTGTCTCAGTATTACTTTAGAAAACAATTCATAAAGGCGGGCGGAGATGTAAAGGATCTCGTCTTCCGAACACCGCTCTATCCATTTGTTCCATTAGCAGGCTTTATCGCATTTGGCATCGTCCTCATCAGCTTATTTTTTATCGAGGATCAGCGAATCGGCCTTTATTGCGGAATCCCGTTCATGGCTGCCTGCTACATTATTTATTATCTCAAAATCAAACCGAAAGAAGAGGTAAAACAGTTTGGAACCATCACAAAAACATAAGCAGGTCCTGAAAAAAATGTGCATGCTGATATCACCAGCATGCACATTTTCAATCGTATATTCATTCTATATAAAGGAAATAAATATTTTGAAAAGAAATATCATCGCAAGAACCTTGATGACAAGCAGGTTATCGGTGAAAATGTGTCTATTTTTTGTCTAAATGTGTTTCTAAGAGTTGAAAATGCAAGATTATCCTGTTAAAATAATTAAAGAAAGCAGGGATTGATTTTTTTTGGCTGTGGCGGGACGTTTTTTGTCACAGTGGGACGTTTTTAGTCCAACGTGAAAAGGAAGGGTCGTTAGCCATGAATCGTTTATTGGAAGCTCAAAAAAAATTATTGCCAGATCTTCTCATCGTTATGCAAAAACGCTACGACATTTTGCAGTACATCAGATTAGCTGAACCAATTGGCCGCAGAAGTCTTGCGACGAGTCTTGGTCTCAGTGAGCGTATCTTACGTGCTGAAGTTCAGTTTTTAAAAGAACAAAACCTGCTGGATGTCAAAACGAGCGGCATGATGCTGACTAGTGAGGGTCACGCTTTGCTTGAAATGCTTGAAGGAATGATGAAGGACGTTTTAGGTTTAACTTTTTTGGAAAATACATTAAAGAGAAAGTTAGGCCTGGAAGAAGTCATGATCGTTTCTGGTGACAGTGACGAATCCCCGTGGGTGAAGCAAGAAATGGGAAGAGCTGCTGTCCAATGCATGAAAAAAAGGTTTACTGGAAATAATATCGTCGCCGTCACTGGCGGAACGACGATGGAAGCCGTTGCCGAAATGATGACCCCTGATGCCAAAAACCGCGATATGATGTTTGTCCCTGCGAGAGGCGGTCTTGGGGAGAATGTAAAAAATCAGGCAAACACCATTTGTGCCCACATGGCTGAAAAAGCTTCCGGTACTTACAAACTGCTGTTTGTTCCAGGACAGCTGTCAGAAGGTGCATACTCTTCCATTATTGAAGAGCCGTCCGTCAAAGAAGTGCTTCAAACGATTAAATCGTCCACGATGCTCATTCATGGTATTGGTGAAGCAAAAACAATGGCGATGAGACGAAATACACCAGCTGAAGATTTAAAAAAGATTGATGAGCATGACGCAGTGACAGAAGCCTTTGGCTATTACTTTAATCGTGATGGTGAGGTCGTACACAAAGTGCACTCCGTCGGCATGCAGCTAGATGATCTAGAAAGCATTCCACACATCATTGCTGTTGCAGGTGGATCATCAAAGGCGGGGGCGATTGAAGCTTATTTCAAAAAACCACGCCGAACGGTTCTCGTTACAGACGAAGGAGCCGCAAAAGAGTTATTAAGGGAGTCAATTGATCCCTCAATATAAAACATTGTGACCTATAAAAGGAGGAAACATCATGGCAGTAAAAGTCGGTATTAACGGATTTGGACGTATTGGACGTAACGTATTTCGTGCAGCATTAAATAATCCTGAAGTTGAGGTAGTAGCGGTTAACGATCTAACAGATGCTAACATGCTTGCACACCTTTTACAATATGACTCTGTTCACGGAAAACTAGATGCAGAGGTTTCTGTAGACGGTACAAACTTAGTAGTGAACGGTAAAACAATCGAAGTATCAGCTGAGCGTGACCCTGCGAAATTAAGCTGGGGTAAACAAGGCGTAGAAATCGTTGTTGAATCTACTGGATTCTTCACAAAACGTGCAGACGCTGCGAAACACTTAGAAGCTGGCGCTAAAAAAGTCATCATCTCTGCTCCTGCTAACGAAGAAGATATCACAATCGTTATGGGTGTAAACGAAGACAAATACGATGCAGCTAGCCACGATGTCATTTCTAATGCATCATGTACTACAAACTGCTTAGCACCATTTGCAAAAGTACTTAACGATAAATTTGGTATCAAACGCGGTATGATGACAACTGTTCACTCATACACAAATGACCAACAAATTCTTGACCTTCCGCACAAAGACTACCGTCGTGCTCGTGCAGCTGCGGAAAACATCATCCCAACTTCTACAGGTGCTGCGAAAGCTGTTTCACTTGTATTGCCTGAACTTAAAGGTAAATTAAACGGTGGCGCTATGCGTGTTCCAACACCTAACGTTTCTTTAGTTGACCTTGTTGCTGAATTAAACCAAGATGTAACAGCTGAAGACGTAAATGCAGCACTTAAAGAAGCAGCTGAAGGAGAACTTAAAGGAATCCTTGGCTACAGTGAAGAGCCATTAGTATCTGGTGACTACAATGGTAATGCAAACTCTTCAACAATCGATGCTCTTTCTACAATGGTGATGGAAGGCAGCATGGTGAAAGTGATCTCTTGGTACGATAACGAGAGTGGATATTCTCACCGCGTTGTTGACCTTGCAGCTTACATTGCAAAACAAGGTCTTTAATTTCTCACACTGAAGGAACTCACTTGGTTCTTTCCTAGAGACACGATATAATGAAGACGGACAAGGGAAGGGGAAGCATCCCTTTCCCTTTTTCTCTGTTTTTATCCGTTCTGCACGATTTCTCGTTTTGATGAGGGCAAAATGGGAAAAGGATAAAGAGAGTCTTGTCCAATGCGTAAGGAAACCAGAATAAAGGAGGATCTCCTGACGAGCATGAATAAGAAATCAGTAAAAGACATTGACGTAAAAGGTAAAGTTGTGTTCTGCCGCGTAGATTTTAACGTTCCAATGAAGGACGGAGAAGTGACGGATGATACTCGTATCCGCGCAGCATTACCAACGATTGAGTATTTAACAGGACAAGGCGCAAAGGTACTGCTAGCTAGTCATTTGGGTCGTCCGAAGGGTCAAGTTACTGAAGAACTGCGTCTGACACCTGTGGCAAAACGTCTGCAAGAGCTTCTTGGAAAAGAAGTGAAAAAAGCAGATGAAGCTTACGGCGACAACGTGAAAAAGCAAATCTCTGACTTAAAAGAAGGAGATGTGCTAGTGCTTGAAAACGTTCGTTTCTATCCTGGTGAAGAAAAGAACGATCCTGAATTATCAAAAGCATTTGCTGATTTAGCCGATGTGTATGTCAATGATGCGTTCGGTGCTGCACACCGTGCACATGCATCGACAGCAGGAATTGCAGCTTATCTTCCGGCTGTTTCGGGCTTCCTCATGCAAAAAGAGCTTGAGGTGTTAGGAAAAGCCATTTCAAATCCTGATCGCCCATTTACAGCGATTATCGGCGGCGCAAAAGTAAAGGATAAAATCGGTGTGATTGAAAGTCTTCTTGATAAAGTAGACAACCTCATCATCGGCGGCGGACTTGCTTACACATTTGTGAAAGCACTTGGTCACGAGGTAGGGAAATCTCTATTAGAAGAAGACAAAGTCGATTTAGCGAAATCCTTTATGGACCGTGCAAAAGAAAAAGGCGTGAACTTCCTGATTCCAACAGATGTTCTGGTAGCCGACGACTTTTCAAATGATGCGAATACAAGCATTGTGCCAATCTCTGAAATTCCAAGTGATCTAGAAGCACTTGATATTGGAACAGAGACAAGAGAAAAGTATGCTGACGTTATTAAAAACAGCAAACTTGTTGTCTGGAACGGACCAATGGGTGTATTTGAAATCGATGCATTCGCTAAAGGAACAAAAGCAATCGCAGAAGCACTGGCAGAAGCAAAAGATACATATTCTGTCATTGGCGGTGGAGATTCAGCAGCAGCTGTTGAGAAATTTGGTCTTGCCGATCAGATGAGCCATATTTCTACAGGCGGCGGCGCTTCACTTGAATTTATGGAAGGCAAAGAACTTCCTGGTGTTACTGCATTAAACGATAAATAAGACCAAAACTGCTATAAGGAAGTGTCAATCATGAGAAAACCAATTATAGCTGGGAACTGGAAAATGAACAAAACACTTGGCGAAGCAGTCAGCTTCGTTGAAGAAGTTAAGTCATCTATTCCATCTCCTGACAAAGTGGAATCCATTGTCTGTGCGCCAGCTCTTTTCCTTGAAAAGCTAAACAGCCTATCAAACGGAACAGACCTTAAAATTGGTGCACAAAACATGCACTTTGAAGAAAATGGTGCATTCACTGGTGAAATCAGCCCTGCTGCTCTAAAAGATCTAGGCATCGGCTATTCAGTGATTGGGCATTCAGAGCGCCGTGAATTCTTTGCAGAAACAGACGAAACAGTGAACAAAAAAGCACATGCTGCATTCAAGCATGGCATCGTTCCAATTATTTGTGTAGGTGAAACGCTTGAAGAGCGTGAAGCTGGCAAAACAAATGAACTTGTCGCTGATCAAGTGAAGAAAGCACTAGCTGGTTTAACGAAGCAGCAAGTGGCTGAATCTGTGATTGCCTATGAGCCAATCTGGGCTATCGGTACAGGAAAATCTTCTACAGCGAAAGATGCAAACGATGTTTGCGCACACATCCGCCAAACCGTTGCAAGTGAATTTGGTCAAGAAGCGGCAGACAGCCTTCGCATTCAATATGGCGGAAGCGTGAAGCCGGCAAATATTAAAGAATATATGGCAGAATCCGATATTGACGGTGCTTTGGTAGGCGGCGCAAGCTTAGAACCTCAGTCTTTCGTTCAATTATTGGAGGAAGGTCAATATGAGTAAGAAACCAGCAGCATTAATCATCTTAGACGGGTTCGGTTTAAGAGGCGAAACAGTCGGTAACGCTGTCGCACAAGCAAAAAAACCGAACTTTGACCGCTACTGGAACGAATTTCCGCATCAAACCTTAACGGCTTCAGGTGAGGCAGTAGGTCTCCCAGAAGGTCAAATGGGGAATTCTGAAGTGGGGCATTTGAACATCGGTGCAGGACGCATTGTGTATCAAAGCTTAACAAGGGTGAATGTTGCCATTCGTGAAGGGGAATTTGAGAAAAACGAAACGTTCCTAGATGCAATGACGTATGCAAAAGAGAATGACAAGGCGCTTCATTTATTTGGACTCTTGTCAGACGGCGGTGTGCACAGTCACATCCAGCATCTTTTTGCCCTGCTGAAGCTGGCGAAAAAAGAAGGCTTAACAAAGGTATACATTCATGGCTTCTTGGACGGACGTGATGTTGGTCAGAAGACAGCCAAAGTGTACTTGAAACAGCTGGAAGAACAAATCAAAGAAATCGGTGTTGGTGAAGTGGCAACACTTTCTGGACGCTATTACTCAATGGACCGTGACAAACGCTGGGATCGTGTGGAGAAAGCGTACCGCGCGATGGCGTATGGTGAAGGCCCAAGTTATCAAAACATCTATGATGTCGTTGATGACTCCTATGAAAATGGAATCTACGATGAATTCGTTATTCCATCTGTCATTACGAGAGAAAATGGTGTGCCGGTTGCCAAAGTAAACGACGGCGACTCTGTGATTTTCTATAACTTCCGTCCAGACCGTGCCATCCAAATCTCGAACACTTTCACAAATGCAGATTTCCGCTCGTTTGACCGCGGAGAAGCTCATCCGAAGAATTTACACTTCGTCTGCTTCACACACTTCAGTGAAACGGTTGATGGCTATGTTGCCTTCAAACCAGTGAATTTGGATAACACAGTAGGAGAAGTGCTTTCTCAAAACGGATTGAAACAGCTGCGGATTGCTGAAACAGAGAAATATCCTCACGTGACGTTCTTTATGAGCGGTGGACGTGAAGAAGAATTTCCTGGTGAAGACCGCATCTTAATCAATTCACCAGATGTCGCAACCTATGACCTCAAGCCGGAAATGAGCGCTTATGAGGTAAAGGATGCACTTGTTGCAGACATCAATGCTGACAAGCATGATGCGATCATTCTGAACTTTGCTAACCCGGATATGGTTGGTCATTCAGGTATGCTTGAGCCAACAATCAAAGCCATTGAAGCAGTAGATGAGTGCTTAGGAGCTGTAGTCGACGCAATCCTGGCAAAAGGCGGACATGCCATCATCACGGCAGACCACGGTAACGCAGACGTGCTGATTACCGAAGAAGGAAAGCCGCATACTGCACATACAACGAATCCTGTACCAGTCATCGTGACGAAAAAAGGTGCGACGCTTAGAGAAGGCGGCATTTTAGCTGATCTATCTCCAACGCTTTTAGACTTACTTGGACTTGAAAAACCAAAAGAGATGACAGGAACATCATTAATTCAGAAATAAAAAAATTGATTCAAAAGGAGAGAAATAACGATGCCATACATTGTTGACGTATATGCACGCGAAGTATTAGACTCTCGCGGTAACCCAACAGTTGAAGTAGAAGTTTACACAGAATCTGGCGGCTTTGGCCGTGCGCTTGTTCCAAGTGGTGCTTCTACTGGTGAATATGAAGCAGTAGAACTACGTGACGGAGACAAAGACCGTTACCTTGGAAAAGGTGTTCTGACAGCTGTAAACAACGTAAACGAAATCATTGCACCAGAGCTTTTAGGCTTTGATGTAACAGAACAAGTAGCGATTGACAAAATGTTAATCGAACTTGACGGAACAGAAAACAAAGGGAAATTAGGCGCAAACGCAATCCTTGGCGTATCTATCGCTGTAGCACGTGCAGCTGCTGATTTCTTACAAATTCCACTTTATCAATACCTTGGTGGATTCAACTCCAAAACGCTTCCAGTACCAATGATGAACATCGTCAACGGCGGAGAGCATGCGGATAATAACGTAGACATTCAAGAATTCATGATTATGCCTGTAGGTGCACCGAACTTCCGTGAAGCACTTCGCATGGGCGCTCAAATCTTCCATAGCCTGAAATCTGTATTAAGCGCAAAAGGCTTAAACACAGCTGTAGGTGACGAAGGTGGATTCGCTCCAAACCTAGGTTCTAACGAAGAAGCACTTCAAACAATCGTTGAAGCGATCGAAAAAGCTGGCTTCAAACCAGGTGAAGAAGTGAAGCTTGCAATGGATGCTGCATCTTCTGAGTTCTACAACAAAGAAGACGGTAAATATCATTTATCAGGCGAAGGTGTTGTGAAAACATCTGCTGAAATGGTTGACTGGTATGAAGATATGGTATCGAAATACCCAATCATTTCTATCGAAGACGGCCTTGATGAAAACGACTGGGAAGGTCACAAACTATTAACTGAGCGCCTTGGCAGCAAGGTTCAGCTAGTAGGCGATGACTTGTTCGTTACAAATACGAAGAAGCTATCTGAAGGAATCAAAAACGGCGTTGGTAACTCAATCCTGATCAAAGTAAACCAAATCGGTACATTAACTGAAACATTTGATGCAATCGAAATGGCAAAACGCGCAGGATACACAGCTGTGATCTCTCACCGTTCTGGTGAAACTGAGGACAGCACGATTGCAGACATCGCTGTTGCAACAAACGCTGGACAAATCAAAACAGGTGCTCCGTCTCGTACGGACCGTGTGGCGAAATACAACCAATTACTTCGCATCGAAGATCAATTGGCTGAAACAGCACAATATCACGGCATTGCAACATTCTATAACTTGAATAAATAATGTCAGCTATGCGCTGCATTCCACTCTTTCACGAGAGCGGGACGCAGCGTTTTTTTGTGTTGAGCGAAATCCGCTGGCTAATTCATTTGACTTATCCTATTTCTGTAAAAAATCCTCCTTCAGTTAGAGAAGAAGCCAAAATCCCCTCCATTTATAAGCACTAAATCATGAAAAATCGACTAAAAATATGATCTGAAATGAACTTATGCTTTCTGTAAGGAGGTGGTATCATTTTACATATATTAGGGGGTGATGAGATGCTGAATCCTTTTAGCCTTCGTTTTCCAGTAGGTGTGTATATGTATGTCCTTCACCTGTTGGCGGCATATGATGAAAGGAAGCAACGAATTCTAACTTCTAAGAATGTACAGAAAAACGCATTTTGGATTTATGTCCTTGCCGCTATATTGGGCATTATTTCACTTGGAGCATTGATTTGGGCATGCAAGACCTTTGGACGAGGCTCCAAATTTTTAGGAGAGTTCAAATTATTAGGCATGTACGTTAAAATCCAGTGCGGTTATTAACAGGGATGAGAACAGATGCAAGGTCATCTGTTCTATCTGAAACAAACGGAGGGATATGATGCTGACATTACGATTAAAAGAAAAAACATACAGCCGCACCTTCTCTCTCCGTAATATTCAAATGAATGTCGAGAAAGGGCAGATGCTGCTGCTTTTAGGGCATAATGGTGCGGGAAAGACGACGATGATCCAATCCATGTTTGGGCTGACGCCATTTAAAGGATGCGTCACTTTACATGGTAAACAGCTGAACCTTCAATCCTCAGAACATATCTCCTTGTTGAAAAAACATGTTTCTTATATTCCTGACGAGCATTCGTTGTTCAATTATTTATCACCGAGGGAATACTTTCAATTACTTCAGCTGCCAAATGAGCAAGATGTCACACGGGAGGAGACGTTCATCGAACTGTTTGAGCTGGGTTCATATATGGATCAGCCTATCGCTCAGCTGTCTCATGGCAATCAAAAGAAAACGCAGATCATTTCACAGCTCCTCAGGCCATGTGATTATTATGTGTTCGATGAGCCAACGAACGGACTTGATCCAGATATGATGATCATCTTAAAAAAGGTGCTCATGAAGCTGAGAAATCAAGGCGCTGGCATTCTCATTTCAACCCATCATTTGAGCTTTGGTGATACGCTTTATGACCATCTCATGATCTTAAGAAATGGGGACGTCAAGCTGGATATGTCCCGCCAAGAAACGAATCAGACATTTCCTCATCAGGCACTTGAAGAGATTTATAAAGAAGTGAATCGAGATTACTATATGCATGTGGAGAGGTTACTCAATGATCTGGACACGACACGTTCTTCATAAAATAGAATGGGGAATGCTGACAACGAAAGGAAAGCAGCTCGCAAAAAAGTACCCTATACAGCTTCTCGCGGCCGCGGCTTTTTTCTTGCTCATGTACGCGATATACGTCGTTATCAGCCTGCGCTTTTTCATGCAGGCAGGAGAAAGTGAACCGGCTGCTCTATACCTCCAATTGATGAAAATGACGCTTTTACTTTTAGGTGCAGCTATTTTGTTATCCCGCAATAAATTAAAGCGACAGGAATATCAATTCTACTTTTTGAATAGTGCGATACAAAGTGTGCCATTTGTCCTTTGTGTGTATTTCTTTCCGATGCTCTTTTGTTTTCTCATGGTAGGACTGCTTTTTTTACCGATTGTCTTAGGCCTTTTGATCAGCGGTGTTACGCCATCTTTGTATTGGATAACGGCTGTATGCATGACTTGCTGTGTACTGGCGCTGCTTGCACTTGCTTCTTGGATGGTGATGCGGATTGCTGTGAGCCATTTCGTATCAAAAACAAAAGAGCATTTGCTGCTGCAAACGCTCGGCTTTGCGGTGCTGAATCTATTGGTGTTTCTCCTTTTGAAAAAAGCAATGGACATGATCCGTGTATGGCCATCAGTCTATCTCATATTTCTCGTGATCCTTCTAAGCGCTGGCTGGCTATGGCTGAAGGGGTTAGCGGCTTCTTATGTCCATCAGATGTTTTTGCAGCTGAAAACAGAGGTAAAGTCGTTTTCTTACAAGAAAATTAGAACGCAATCTTCCTTTCTGACGCACCTGCGGCAGGAATTGGTCTATTTCAGCCGGTCAGCTGTTTTTAAAGAACAGGGCATTTTGTTTCTATTTCTCGT
Organism: Bacillus sp. F2HM; assembly: GCF_019266135.1. Classification (NCBI taxonomy): domain Bacteria; kingdom Bacillati; phylum Bacillota; class Bacilli; order Caryophanales; family Bacillaceae; genus Bacillus; species Bacillus sp. F2HM. Next base: position 272,344 of record NZ_LRMO01000009.1, on the reverse strand, counting down.
TTGTTTGACGGCGGGGCTGCCATTTGTTTTTACACCGGTAGAAACCGGCTGGCTGTATGCCTTTATTGTGCAGTATGCATTAAAGGAAATATTGATCATGCTTCCGCTGATGATTGGCAGAGAATATCATATGAATCAAAGGGCCATCTTTATGTTAAATACATCAAAGGGTGCTTATTTATTGTCGAGAATTTTATTTTATTACGCTATTAATTTGTTGATATATTTTGTGTTTATTGGGTTTGCATCTATGGTGATAGGCATTGAAAGTGAAGGTCATGGCCTCGCAAGTTTGTCCATTTTGTTGATCACTGCCATGGCGGCCTGTACAGGGTTTATCGTGAAGATCAGTGAGTTTAATAAACTGTTTGTCATCGTGATGATGATTGCTGTATTCAGCTTCATCGATATGCTTTTATTGAAGTGGCTTTCATCAGATGTGTATCTTCTCGCCACCGCCTATCTGCTAGGTTCACTTGCATTCTTTATCTGTATATATGCTGTCATGTTAAAGAGGCCTGTCTTGCGATGATAGAGCTTGTGTGTAGTTTCCTAGCGGTTGTGATGATACATGAACTCGGTCATATGCTGGTGATCATGTTGTGTAACAAAATCGAAAAAAGGCCGCCCTTTGATTTTGTGGTCACGATTGATTGGAAGCATGTGGCGGTCGTCCATGAAACGTTTGGCCGGCCGAGCTTCAATATGATGGTGGCACTTGCAGGGCCGCTGTTTCCGGTGCTTTGTTCGATTGTGCTTTTTATGATATGGAAGCATCCTGTCAGTCATCAGCTGCTGTTTTTTTCTTTACTAAATACGGTGATGCTGCATCCAGCTTGCCCTGACGGAAAAAATATTACAGCCAGTTTAAAAGAGATGAAGGAGAGAAAGAGATGATCAAAGTATTTCATTCGTTTTCCAGCGGTATAACACTTGCGATGCTGTATGTATTTGCTGTGTTTATGACGCCTGTTTTTTTACTGCTGCTAGAGGTCAATCATGTTGAATCAAGCCCAACATTGTTTGGCATGCCATTTTATATCATGAAAATTGAAGAGTATCAATTCAGCTCAGAGGCGACGCTCTTTGGATGTGTGGTTTGCTTTTTAGCTGGCGCCGTGCTCTATTTCTTCATTCAATATGTGAAGCATGTGGTAAAAAAGCGCAGAACATAAAAAAGCAGACGGACGGAACAAAACATCAGTCTGCTTGCAAAGTGAGTGACAGCCGTACCATATCCATACACTGAATGCCATTTTCAAAAATCGGTTCATCATAATGCTTAAGAAAGAAATCGTGGTCAATAGATGTCATGCGGAAGCCGCATTTCTGATAAAGTGCGAGCTGCTGAATGCTCGAGTTGCCTGTGCCGATTTCAACCGTCTGAAATCCGGCGGCTTTCGCTTCAGCAATGGCATGGCGGATCAGCTGCTTCCCAATTCCTTTTCCTTGCCATGATTCCTTCACGGCGACATTGATGATTTCGACTGTCTGCTGAGACAGAGATAAAAGCACATAGACGCCAATCACGTCCTGTTCATGATACGCGGCATAACAAGAGCCGGACTGCACATAAGTAAGAACCTTTTCCTTGGAAGGATCAGCTAAGAGTAAAAGATCCATAGGGACAGATTGATCACCTGACAATGGCCGAATGTGTATCATGTTTTTTCATCCTTTCTATTCTTTAATATACCCTTGTTTCACACCCCAATCATATTGATCCTGTACCCATTGTGAGGGCGGATTGTGGGTGACATTTGGGTCTTTTTTGACAGTTGGTTTCCTTGCAGCCTGTGAAGTCTGCTTATTCGTTTGAGCAGTGGCTTTCGCTGCTGTCAGCTCTTTTTGAAGCTGGTCAATTTTTGCCTCAAGCACTTTACGCTGCTTGACTTCTTTTTGATAGGCTTTCTTTTCGTTTTTGAGCTTTTTCGTCATGGTAGACAGTTTCTTTTTTTGATCTTCGTTTTTATGCTTCATATCCGCTTGATCTGATTTTAACTGCGAAAGCTGCTTAGTGTTCGTTTTGCTTTCTTGCTGATGTTTTTCCTCTGCTGCTTTGATGGTCTGCTGCTGCCAGACCATCCAGCCGGCTGCGCCTAAAACCGCAACAGATAGAAGGACGATGGTGATCGTTTTCTTCATGTGTGATTCCCCTTTCAATAAAACCTCTATTAACATCGGTTAAATATATACAGGTTTTAACATCACAAGGGAATATTCACATCAGATTGGCAGACACTATGAAAAAAGGAGGGTGTCTGTTGATTTCCTTTATGATTCATGTCGTGGTTTCATTATTTGCTGTATCAAACCCTATTGGAAACGTGCCTCTTTTTATCACCTTAACAGAGGGATATACAGAGAAAGAACGCTCCCAGACAGCCAAAAAAGCCATTGTGGTCTCTTTCATCATTCTTGTTGCCTTTCTATTGGCAGGCAGGCTTATTTTCAAATTGTTTGGGATCGATATTCATGCACTCCGCATCGCCGGAGGTATTTTTATTTTTGGTATCGCTTACAATTTACTGAATGCAAAGGAGTCACATGTCCAAAATCCTCATTCTGAGGAAAAGGCAGAAAGCAAAGAAAAGGCGGATGTCTCCGTTACGCCGCTGGCGATTCCGATCATTGCTGGTCCCGGTACAATCGCTACAGTGATGAGTTTAACCCCGGGAAGTCAAGGGATGCTTCACATGTTTGCGATTTTAATCGGCATTGTCATCGTTCTGGCGATGACCTTTTATGCCTTTCATTATTCAAGTTTCATTATGCGGAAAATGGGGAAAACAGAGATGAATGTCGTGACGCGGTTAATGGGATTAATTCTTGCTGTAGTGGCAGTTGAGATGATCGGCGCAGGCTTAAAAGGAATGTTCCCAATGTTTATGCAATAAGTGTATATAAAAAAGCTGTTTTTTTCTACAATGATGTAAAATAAAACAGCTTTTTTTAAGGTTTCGGCACATGCTTAAACACTTCTTCACTTTCAAAGAATTCAATTAAGCGGCTAATCCAATCATAGTAATCAAGACTTTCCTTGATTTCTGAAAGAAGCAGATTGATTTTATCCTCTGTTTCTTCTGGCAGGTCGTCCTGTTCAAGCAGCTCCAGCAATTCCTTGCACGTTTTCTTATGTGCCTTGCGGTTTTTGCTGACAACTCGGGACCAATTGGCTGCAAATAAGGAAATAAACGTTTGGTATTGATCTTGCTCAACGTCATATAGATCTTTACGTATTCCTTTTTCATAAACCTTTTCCGCAATATTCAAATCAAGCATTTCTCGAACGACCTGACTCATTCTCGTTTTGCTCATGCCTGTCGCTTCTGATAGCTCTCCAAGCGTCATTGGTTTACGGTTCATGTGAATGATACCAAGCACTCTACCCACTGTAGAAGAAAGACCAAAGGCATTCATGTTCTCGGCAGCTTTTTCAATATAATGATCCTGTGCTTTTTGAATGGCGCCTAACGCTTGCTTGTCCACTCCCCGATTCATCCCTTCACGACTGACAATTTGTAACACAATATATCATATACCTGTTTGTTGATGAAAACAATAAATATTGAGTATTTGCTCGTAATTTGGAGGAAAAAGGAGAGATCTCTATCTAGCAGGCCGTTAACTGAAAATTTTAAATAAATGTTATGCAATACAAACACATCATAAACTTTTTATTTTATAAAGTTTGCACTATAATAAATAAGGTGTAAATTTTCTGAAAATATTGATCCGACTAATGGAGGTGTCTCATTTGCTGAAACTAGAGAATGTATCTAAGACGTATAAAGGCGGAAAAAAGGCTGTCAAAAATATTGATTTAGAAATAGCAAAAGGAGAATTTATTTGTTTTATTGGACCGAGTGGCTGTGGTAAGACAACAACCATGAAGATGATCAACCGACTCATCGAACCTTCCTCAGGAAACATCTTCATCGAGGGAGAAAACATTATGAAAAAAGATCCAGTTCAATTAAGAAGAGAAATTGGCTATGTGATTCAGCAAATTGGACTGTTCCCCCATATGACCATCGCACAAAACATTTCACTTGTTCCGAAGCTGTTAAAATGGCCGGAAGAAAAACGGAAAGAACGGGCACGTGAACTGCTGAAGCTTGTCGACATGGGACCGGAATATTTAGAGCGCTACCCTCATGAACTCAGCGGAGGACAGCAGCAGCGCATTGGTGTTCTTCGCGCACTAGCAGCGGAACCCCCTCTGATCCTCATGGATGAACCGTTTGGCGCACTTGATCCCATCACACGAGATTCATTGCAGGAAGAATTTAAGAAACTGCAAAAAACGTTAAATAAAACCATCGTATTCGTCACACATGACATGGACGAAGCTATTAAACTAGCTGATCGAATTGTGATTTTAAAAGATGGAGAGATTGTCCAAGTAGGTACGCCTGACGATATTCTGCGGAACCCAGCCAATGAATTCGTAGAAGAATTCATCGGCAAAGAACGTCTGCTTCAATCAAATCCGAACATGGAACGTGTAGAACAAATGATGAACACGTCACCAGTCACCGTTACAGTTGAAAAAACATTAACAGATGCCATCTACATCATGAGAGAAAAGCGGGTCGATTCCTTGCTTGTAGTAGATGAACATCATGTGCTAAAAGGCTATATCGATATTGAAACAATCGATGCGAACCGCAGAAAAGCAGCTTTCGTTGGTGATATTTTAAATACAGAGTTCTATACCGTACAAGAAGGCGCACTTCTAAGAGATACTGTCCGGAAAATCTTAATACGCGGCATTAAATATGTACCAGTTGTGGATGCAGAAGGGCACTTAAAAGGCATTGTGACACGTGCAAGTCTTGTAGATGTTGTGTACGACTCCATTTGGGGAGACGATACGCCGGCGGCTGTCACTGAAATGAAGTAAGGGAGGTGTACACATGGATCAAATCATCGACTTTCTAGAGAAAAATGGTGGGGAACTCCTCACAAAAATGTGGGAGCATTTATATATTTCCTTAATTGCTGTTGTGCTTGGTATTCTTGTTGCCGTTCCTTTAGGCGTGGTTCTCACACGAATGAAACGAGGCGCAGGTTTTATCATCGGTGTCGTGAATATCTTTCAAACACTCCCTAGTTTAGCGATTCTTGCCTTTTTTATTCCTATTTTGGGGGTTGGGAAAATACCTGCAATCGTTGCTCTCTTTTTCTATTCGGTTTTACCTATTTTAAGAAATACGTATGCCGGGGTCCAAGGTGTGAACAAAAACTTGCTTGAATCCGGTAAAGGAATCGGGATGACAACATGGGAACAAATTCGTCTTGTTGAACTCCCGCTTGCTGTACCGGTCATTATGGCAGGTGTCAGAACGTCAACGATTTATTTGATTGGCTGGACAACACTTGCAGCCTTTATCGGTGGAGGCGGTCTAGGTGACTACATTTTGATTGGACTTCAGCTGTATCAGCCGGAATTTATTATTGCGGGTGCGATACCAGTCACAATTTTAGCAGTCATCATCGACCTATCATTAATGAAGCTGGAGAAAAAAGTAACACCAGAAGGCTTAAAAGGATTGAAGGAAGTTTCATAAGGAGTTGGCTTATGTGAAGAATCGAAAAACAAAATGGATCAGTGCACTGCTTGCCGGATGCTTGCTATTGATAAGCGGCTGTTCACTTCCTGGACTAGCCGGCTCCTCAGGGGGCACGCTGCGAATTGGAGCACAAAACTTTACCGAATCAGAAATTATGGCCTATATGGTTGGCGATATGATCGAACATTACACAGATAAAAAGACGACCATTGTGAAAAACCTAGGTTCCAACACTGTGCAGCAGAAAGCAATGGAAAACGGAGATGTCGACATTTCTGCGACAAGATATTCAGGCACGGATTTAACAAGCACGCTTGGAATGGATGCGGAAAAAGACCCGGAGCGTGCGATGGAGATCGTCCAAAAAGAATTTAAAAAACGCTATGATTACAAATGGTTTGATTCTTATGGATTTGATAATACGTATGCCTTTGCTGTGACGCAGAAGATGGCGAAGGAAAACAAGTTAGAAACGGTCTCTGATTTGAAAAAGAATGCGAACAATTACCGGTTTGGTGTCGATAATATTTGGCTCAAAAAGAAAGGCGACGGCTATGACGGATTCGTGAAAACATACGGAATCAAATTTGGCAGCACGTATCCGATGCAGATTGGTTTAGTCTATGATGCATTAAAAAATGAAAAAATGGATATTGTGCTTGCCTATTCAACAGATGGACGAATCAAAGCCTATAATCTCAAAATCTTAAAAGATGATAAAAGGTTCTTCCCGCCATATGATGCATCACCAGTAGTCCCGGAGAAAGTCTTAAAAGAAAATCCAGGGCTTGATAAGGTGATCAACAGGCTGATCGGAAAAATCGATACAGAACAAATGCAAGAGCTGAACTATCAAGTCGACGGGGAGCTTCAAGAACCAGCAACCGTTGCGAAGAATTTCCTGAAAAAACACAATTACTTTGAGTAAGATGGGGAGGTGTCAAGGCTGATGGACACACTGCAGCAATTATGGACGTATTATCAGCAGAACGGGTCATATGTGTTAGAAGAATTTTATAGGCATTTTCTCATGTCGGCGTATGGGGTGCTGTTTGCGGCGATTGTCGGGATTCCAGTAGGCATCTTTGTGGCGCATTACCGCAAGCTGAGCAATTGGGTCTTTGCCATTACCAATGTCATTCAAACGATACCGGCATTAGCGATGCTTTCTGTATTGATGCTTGTATTAGGACTTGGTGCAAATACAGTCATCCTATCACTCTTTCTGTATTCACTTCTGCCGATTATCAGAAACACGTATACAGGCATTGTCAGCATTGAACATGCCTATTTAGAATCAGGTAAAGCGATGGGCATGACGAAATGGCAAGTGCTGAGAATGGTTGAACTACCGCTTGCTTTATCAGTCATTATGGCTGGTTTAAGAACCGCACTGGTCATTGCCATCGGTATTACAGCGATTGGAACATTTGTGGGCGCGGGAGGTCTTGGTGATATCATCATCAGAGGGTCAAACGCCACAAACGGAACAGCCATCATTTTAGCAGGTGCGATTCCAACTGCACTTATGGCTATTATTGCTGACCTTGTCATGGGCTGGCTCGAACGCTATTTAAGCCCGACAAACAAGAAAAAAGAAAGAAAAGCGTTAGCTGAAAAAAACATCACATCTGCTTAAGCGGTTGAAAAGACAAAACCTCCCTTACATCTGTAAGGGAGGTTGTTTTATGATGATCAGGCGGTTCGCATGCTGGTATTTTATGATTCAAGCGTGATCCATTCAGAGGACCACTTCGCAATTTCCTCAAAAACGGGTGCAAGTGAACGCCCCATATCTGTTAAAGAATACTCAATGCGCACGGGTGTTTCAGCAAAAACCTCCCGTTTTACAATACCTGCTGCCTCCAGCTCTTTTAATCTCTCAGATAATACTCTTCCACTTAAATTTGTCAGAGCCGCCTCAATTTCACTAAAGCGCTGCTGACCTGAGAGAAGCTGAAAAACAATCAGTGCCACCCAGCGTTTACTCAATAACTCAACTGCTTTTTCAAACCGCGGGCACATGTCAGATTGATTCATCTTTCTTCACTCCAATCTGAACCCATTATACCGTAAATCTGCCATAAATCGGCGCAAAAAGCTTGTCAATGATGAAAACATTTATGAGGACGAACGGCTGTTTAACATAAATAACAAATAGCGGTTGAGGTCCTCTATTTCTTTTTTCGAAAGGGTTGACCATATGTCACCATCAAATATTTCGAGATCAGTAAGTTCATATTGCGATGCGGCTTCCTTTATTTTGGATAAAGAAAGATCATTTTCCTCGAGCTGTTGGACAGAAGTGGCTTCCTCAATATAGCCCGCAGCCTGCATCATGTCTTCATAAGGTACCTTTAACGCACCAGCTAGCTTTTTAATTGTAGGAGGTTTCGGAATGCCGCGTTTCCCGTTTTCAATACGAGATATACCGGCAGCGCTGACTTCAGAATACATCGCTAATTGGTTCACCGACAGCTTCTTTTCCTCACGTAATGCTCTTAAATATGCACCAAAGTTCATCAAGGCAAAACCTCACATGGTTATAGATTCGATATGTCTATTTTACATGATTTGTTGACTATTGGCAATAAGCGCACCATGAAAATATTGACATTAGTTAATGGTGGATGTACATTAGGGTTATGCCCCGCTATTTGTTCACCTTTTTTGGTTGATGAGCGTGAGAAAGTATTCATTCAGCTGGCTGATGTCTTGTGCGGAGAGCCTTTCCCATTTGTCCCCGTCAAAAATTGGGAGATGTTCTACATCCTTTTGAAGCGCCGTTTGATAGATTTTTAACATGGACTCATATTTCGGTTTCATTTCATGAACTTGTTCCTGTTCAATATGACCGGCAAGCAGCATTAAATCCTCATAAGGCACCTTCAAGGCGTGTGCTAATTTTTTTATGGTTAACGGCTTTGGCACACCGCGCTTTCCATTTTCAATACGAGAAATTCCAGCAGCGCTTACACCTGAATACATGGCAAGCTGATTGACCGACATTTTTCTATTTTCTCTTAAAATGCGTAATTGTTCACCAAAGTGATTCATGACATCGAACCTCACATTTCAGTATATGACTTATTTTAGTATGATCATTGACCAAAGGAAATAGCAGAGGGGTAAAAGTGTTGACATAAGTTAATGAATCTGCTTGATGTGAGAGCCTTACATGTTGTACATAATGATTCCATAGGAGGTTGTAATGATGGTCGAAAAGATTCAGATCAGGCGGGCTTTTGTCATGCAGTATATGATCGAGAACGATATGTCGTTAAATCAGCTCGCTGATGAAATTGGCATCTCTCCTGCCACTCTTAGCAGGGTATTAAATGGTCACCGAAAACCAGGACAGCTTGTCATTGGCAAAATGATTCATTACTTTGATAAAAAATTTGAAGATCTATTTTACTATGAAGATATTGACAAAAGTCAATAAATGATATCATCATATCAATCATCAAGGAGGAAATGTCATTGAAAAGGACTGGGATGGTTAGACACATTGATTCTCTCGGCAGAATTGTTCTGCCCTCAGAAATGCGCAAGGTACTCAATATTAAAGAAGAGCAGCTGTTAGAAATTTTCGTTGAAGATCAAACCATTATGCTGAAAAAATATGATGCAGATAAGAGCTGCCTGTTAACAGGACAAGTGACGAAGTACAACAAAAGCTATGGAAATGGGAACGTGATGCTGAGTCCTGAAGGAGCTGAACGTTTGTTAGTAGAATTAAAACAGCTATTGAATGAAGAAGCAACTCATTAAAAATGTGTTTTTAACCGAAAAATTGCATATAAAAATGCTGCAGCCAGCACTTTGGAACGAAATTGTATCAAAATAACGAATCAAGTCGACAATATATAGGAAATCTTTATTTTGATGTTTCGTGACATGCACCTTGTTTTCATGTAAAATAAAGTTATGTGTACCAGTTTGTCTGGAGGTGTTTTCATGCACGCATTTGTTATCACATTACTCGTAATTGTCAGTATCGCACTTATCATCGTTGTATTACTACAATCAAGTAAAAGTGCTGGACTGTCAGGCGCTATTTCAGGTGGAGCCGAGCAGCTTTTCGGTAAGCAAAAAGCGAGAGGCCTTGACTTGATTCTTCACCGATTAACGGTTATTTTGTCAGTGCTTTTCTTCATCTTAACACTTGCATTGGCATATTTAGGCGTGTAAAGCGCGAGTAACAGAAGGTCTGATCTTTTTTCAGACCTTTTTTTATTATCAGCACTCTTTTGTGTTTGTTTCATACATACAAGTGGAAAATATAAACCATATCAGAAGGAAAGGAAGTCACATCATGAAAGTTGTTACACCAAAACCATTTACGTTTAAAGGTGGAGAAAAGGCGGTGCTTCTTCTTCACGGTTTTACTGGGAATACAGCCGATGTTCGAATGCTTGGCCGTTATTTGAACGAAAGAGGATATACATGCCATGCACCTCAATATAAAGGACACGGTGTGCCGCCAGAAGAGCTTGTCCATACAGGCCCGGCTGATTGGTGGAAAGATGTAGAAGAAGGCTATCAATTCTTAAAAGATGAAGGTTATGAGGAGATTGCAGTTTGCGGACTATCCCTCGGAGGAGTTTTTTCATTGAAATTAGGTTACACTGTACCTGTAAAGGGAATTGTACCTATGTGTGCACCTATGTACATAAAAAGTGAAGAAGTCATGTACCAGGGTGTACTAGATTATGCCCGTAACTATAAGAAATTTGAGGGTAAGTCAGAGGACCAAATTGAACAAGAAATGGAAGCGTTCAAGAAAACACCAATGAATACACTGAGGAGCCTGCAAGAACTGATTGCAGATGTCAGAAACAATGTCGACATGATCTATTCACCTACTTTTGTTGTGCAGGCACGTCACGATCATATGATTAATACAGACAGTGCGAATATCATTTATAACGAAGTAGAGACAGATGATAAGCATTTGAAATGGTATGAAGAATCAGGCCATGTCATCACGCTTGATAAAGAGCGGGAGAAGGTTCATCAGGATGTCTATGCATTCTTAGAATCACTTGATTGGTCAATTTAAATATATAGGGGGTTAGAGTGTGCAAAAAGAAGAATTTATGGATGAATTACTCGCTTTTATGAAAGAAGAAGCGTATAAACCGTTAACCGTTCAAGAGCTGGAAGTCATGATGGAGATTACCAATCCTGATGATTATAAAGAGCTCGTTAAAGCACTTGTGACGCTGGAGGATCAAGGACTCATCGTTCGCACGCGCAGCGATCGTTACGGTGTGCCGGAAAAAATGAATTTGGTAAAAGGAAAGCTGTCTGCTCATGCAAAAGGATTTGCATTTGTAACGCCTGAAGAGTTTGGACAGGATGATATATTCATTCCGCCAAATGAGTTAGGCACAGCGATGAATGGCGATACCGTCATGGTTCGTGTCAGCCACAAATCAAACGGCACGAAAAAAGAAGGAACTGTCATCCGCATTCTCGAGCGTAATACTCAGACGGTTGTCGGTACCTATACAGAAACGAAAAGCTTTGGCTTTGTCATTCCTGATGATAAAAAAATCACAAACGATATCTTCATTCCGAAATCCGCTAAAAACGGAGCAGTCGAAGGTCATAAAGTCGTTGTGACGCTGACAAGCTATCCTGAAGGAAGAATGAGTGCAGAGGGTGAAGTGACTGAAATTCTCGGTCATAAAAATGACCCTGGCATCGATATTTTGTCGATCATTCATAAACACGGTCTGCCAGGTGAGTTCCCAGAAGAAGCACTTCAGCAGGCAGTAGACACACCGGAAACGATTGATGAAAAAGACCTTGAAGGCAGACGCGACTTGCGCAATGAAACGATTGTGACGATTGACGGTGCAGATGCGAAGGACTTAGATGATGCCGTAACTGTGCAAAAGCTGGATGATGGCAAATATAAGCTTGGCGTACACATTGCAGACGTTTCTCATTATGTCACAGAGAATTCCCCGATTGATCAGGAAGCTTATGAACGTGGAACGAGTGTGTATCTCGTCGACCGCGTCATTCCGATGATTCCGCATCGTTTGTCAAACGGTATTTGTTCATTAAATCCAAAGGTCGATCGTCTCACGCTGTCTTGTGAAATGGTCATTGATCGAAACGGGAAAGTCGTCAAACATGAGATTTTCCAAAGTGTGATCAAAACGACGGAGAGAATGACCTATTCCGATGTGAATAAGATTTTAGTCGACCAAGATGAAGAGCTTCTAAATAAATATGAGCCGCTAGTGCCGATGTTCCAAGAGATGGAGAAGCTTGCAGAGATTCTTCGTGACAAACGAATGGAGCGCGGAGCTGTAGACTTTGACTTCAAGGAAGCAAAAGTACTTGTAGATGATGAAGGCGCAGCGAAAGACGTTGTCATTCGTGAGCGTTCCGTTGCAGAGAAATTAATTGAAGAATTCATGCTTGTTGCAAACGAAACGGTTGCAGAGCATTTCCACTGGATGAATGTTCCGTTCATTTACCGAATTCACGAAGAACCAAATCCTGAGAAGCTTCAGCGCTTTTTAGAGTTCGTGACGACGTTTGGTTACATTGTGAAAGGGACGTCAACGAACATTCACCCGCGCGCACTTCAAAGTGTCCTCGATGCTGTCAGGGATCAACCAGAAGAAGTCGTCATTCAAACTGTGATGCTTCGCTCTATGAAACAGGCGAAGTATGATCCAGAAAGCATTGGCCATTTTGGATTATCAACGGAATTCTATACACACTTCACATCACCGATCCGCCGTTACCCGGATTTAATCGTGCATAGACTGATTAGAACCTATTTGATTCAGAAAAAGACAGATGAAGCGACCTTAGAAAAGTGGGGCCAGCTGCTGCCTGAAATCGCAGATCATGCATCTACAATGGAGCGCCGCTCAGTCGATGCAGAGCGTGAAACAGATGACCTGAAAAAGGCAGAGTTTATGCTAGATAAAATCGGTGAAGAGTTTGATGGCATGATTAGTTCCGTGACGAACTTCGGACTATTCGTTGAACTGCCGAATACGATAGAAGGTCTTGTCCATGTCAGCTACATGACTGACGACTACTATCGCTTTGATGAACAGCACTTTGCTATGATCGGTGAACGTACAGGAAATGTCTACCGTATCGGTGATGAAATCACTGTCAAAGTCGTGAATGTCAATAAAGATGAGCACTCAATTGATTTTGAAATCGTCGGGATGAAAGGCACTCGCCGTAAATCTCCAAAAGATTTCAAGTTCAAAAAACGGACAGATCCACCAGCGAAAAAAGGCCGTGGAGGTCAAAAAGCCTCTGGGGAAAAAGGCAAAGAGGATAAAAGCGGAAGTGACTGGTTCACAAACCGTAAAAAGAAGAAAAAGAAAAAACGCGTATTTGAAAACGCACCGAAACAAAAACGCAAAAAGAAAAAGTAACGTGCCAAAAAGCAAATAGGGCATCCCGCTCTATTTGCTTTTTGACCACATGGCGTCAGCATTGTCGAAAGCTGGATTGTTTGATAAAATAATCCGTACGATTTGGACCGTGTTTGTGTCAAAAGGAGGGTGTACGCCAATGCCAAAGGGAGAGGGAAAAGTTGTTTCCCAAAACAAAAAAGCAAATCATGATTACTTTATAGAAGAAACATACGAAGCCGGCCTAGTATTACAAGGAACTGAAATCAAATCGATTCGTGCTGGAAAAGTGAATTTAAAAGATTCCTTTGCCAAAATCGAGCGAGGGGAAGTGTTTCTTCATAATATGCACGTGAGCCCATACGAGCAGGGGAACCGTTATAACCATGATCCGCTGAGAACGAGAAAGCTGCTGCTTCATCGCAAGCAAATCAGCAAATTGATTGGTGCGACAAAGGAAGAAGGCTACTCACTTGTGCCTCTGAAACTCTATTTGAAAAATGGCTTTGCCAAAGTGCTGATCGGAATCGGAAAAGGGAAGAAGAAATACGATAAGCGTGAAGATCTGAAGAAAAAAGATGCAAAACGTGAAATCGAACGTGCCTTCCGCGATCGTCAAAAGCAATTCTAGCCTGATGCAGATGGCTTGCTGAGAGCGGAAGCATTATGCTACAATATGTTATGCAGTAAACAATCATCGCTTTTTTACAGAAACCACCAGTTGTTTCGAGCAGTAAGATTGTTATAATAGTTATATACGGAAGCAGTGAAGCTGAACTTCCATCCCGTATATCCCTTTTACAAGGGGACGTTACGGATTCGACAGGGATGGTTCGAGCTTAGGCTGCGAGCCGAGAGGCGATCTCGTTAACACGCACTTAAATGTAACTGGCAAAACTAAAAGTTTTAACCAAAACTTAGCACTAGCTGCCTAATAAGCGCAGCGAGCTCTTCCTGACATCGCCTATGTGTCTGTGAGGAGCCCAATGAAGTAGGCTACGCTTACGTTTCCGTCTGAGGACGTAAGAAGAGATCCATCAGACTAGCTCTCCAAGCGCCCGTCAGCAGGCATGAGGATGAGTGAATACGAAATATGTTGACTACGCTCGTAGACGCTTAAGTAATCGATGTCTCTGGACGTGGGTTCGACTCCCACCGTCTCCATAATTTTAAATTAAAAAGCCCCCTTTCTAGGGGACTGACCCCATAAAGTGAGACAAATAAAAACACCTTTAAATTGAAAAATCGGGTATAGCATATCTGAAAACAATTTGGAGGTGTTTTTTGTATGGGAAAAAGAGTTAGTTATCCGATTAGTGTAAAAGAAGAGGCCGTTCAAATGAGGTTAGCTGGAATCCCGACAAAAGAAATCATGGACAAGTTAGGAATTAAGAATAGAACACAAGTGAAAACGTGGATGAAATGGTATCGCGAGGGTGAAATCCATCGATTTCATCAACCAGTTGGAAAGCAGTATACCTACGGGAAAGGACCAGAATATCAAAATGAGAACGAGAAGTTGAAAACAGAAAATCTTTATTTAAAGCAACAAATTGACCTATTAAAAAAGTATATAGAATGGGAAAGGAAGTGAAAAGAGAAGCATTCGTGTCGATTTATGATGCGGTAAAAGACACAGTAAGTGTAAGTGCATTCTGTCAGATGTTTGAGCTCGCAAGATCAACATTTTATCGTTGGAAAAAACAAGATCTCCTGCCAAAACAGCAAGTGTTAATTGACCTCATATCGTCGCTTTGTGAGTCACACCAATATACGTACGGTTATCGTAAAATAACGGCCCTACTGCGAAAAGAAAGGAGAATAAATCATAAGACAGTACAACGCATTATGCAAACCTACGGTTTACAGTGTCGTGTGAAAATAAAAAAGCGTAAACAGACTGGTCAACCTTACTATATTGCAGAAAATCACTTAAAACAGGATTTTACTGCGACAAAGCCACTTGAAAAACTGGTGACAGATATAACGTATTTGCCATTTGGTCAAAAACCACTTTATCTATCCAGCATAAAAGATTTGTATACTAGTGAGATTGTGGCTTATACGATTGGTGATAAACAGGATGTTTCTCTTGTTTTAGATACATTGAAGCAGTTACAGACATTACCTAAAGGCTGCGTACTTCATAGTGATCAAGGTTCGGTCTACACTTCTTATGCTTATCAAAAGGAGATAAAGGAAAAAAGCATTACCATGAGCATGTCCCGGAAGGGAATGCCCGCTGATAATGCCCCCATAGAATCCTTCCACTCCAGTTTAAAAACAGAAGGATTCTATCTCCACCACCTGACAAACACTACAACAGCCATTGTAGAAAAAACGGTCAGGGAGTATATTGATTATTATAACAATATCCGAATTCAATTGAAATTAAACAGCCAGTCACCAAAAGAGTTTCGGCAACTGGCTGTTTTATAAAGGTGTTTTGATCCCTGTCTCAAAAACGGGGGTCAGTCCCCTAGAAAGGGGGCTTTTTTTATCTAATTTAAGAAGTTAAGTTAACTAGCCTTGAAAGTTAATAATAAATATTAACTTTTAAGTTAGTTTTGATTTTGATATTTAATATTTTTTGAATTTATTTACATTTTTGATTGGGTTATTCCTACAAGGAATAACCGGAGTTTCTTTAATTATTGTACGGTTTCTCAAAGAAGACTGCACCAACCGAACAAACAAAGGAAAAACGACAACCACCGCAATCATCATCAAAAATCCATCCGGCATAAGTTTTACAAACGTTGTCTGAATCACATAAACCGCAATCAGCAGCAAGTAACTGATCAAAAATAACAATCCAGAACTTCTCTTTTTAAACGGTTTTTCTAAAAGAATCAGCATAAACAGCCCCGTCATAATCATCCAAAAAGTCATATTCCTTTCGAGTCTCCTCTCCATTCATCCCCACATTGTACAGATATTTCTCCGAACGCAACATACTTCTCCCTCAAATTAAGCAAAAAGTAGTGAAAATATAAGGAATCACGAACCGATGACGCCTGAAATTTTACAAAAAACCTCCAACCAATTCAAAATCACATCTTCCCATTTGAGACGTCCTCATATATAGTAAGATTAGACTAGTTCTAAATAACTGAAATTGGGGCGTTTACATGGATTCGATTGTTTTACATTTTATTGTGATCATGAGTGTTTCTGGCATTCTGTCCGTGATATTATCAATCATTGCTCATGCAAACCGCCATCGATATATTGGCTGTCAATTGTTTATGTACATGTCTGGAGCAACTGCGATTTATATCTTTGGGCATACGTTTGAATTATTGGCTCGTACTCCTGGAGAAATCATGTTCTGGGTTTGTTTTCAATACATAGGTCTTCCGTTTATCGCACCGCTCAGTCTGCTGATTGTGCTGCAATTTACGGGGTTCCATCAATATTTAACAAAGCGCCGCGTGCTTCTCATCTTATTGATTCCAACTCTCACAACCATTATGGTGTTCACCAACTCTTTACATTCACTCTTTTATCGAAGCATCACGATGAATCCAGTAGATGGGTTTTTATTGGCTGATTTTACGATTGGCTATTGGTATATCATTCATGGCGTTTATACGTTTGGCTGTTCGATGCTTGCTATCTTTATGCTGCTTTGGTTTTTACGTGTCACAAAAAAAGAATATTTAAAGCAGATTCTCATACTGTTAGTGGGAATGTCATTACCAATTTTGACTTCTTTTATTTATTTATTAGGCGTTACACCCCTACATATTGATCCGGTTCCTGTGGTGATGTTTATCACCAACGCACTCTATTTATGGGCAATTATGTCGTTTCAGCTCTTTAAGCTGTCTCCTATTGCAATGGAGCGTGTGTTTGAGCATATGTCTGAAGGGGTTCTGATTTTAGATCGATATCGGACACTCATTGATTACAATCCCGCTGCTGCATCGATCATTCCAGCACTTGCGAATAAAAAGGGAATTGGCTATAAAATCGACGATATTTTCTCAGCAATCATCAAAGATTCAACGTTCATTCAATGGCTGCGCTCTCCGCAGGATCATTCGCAATATGATTTAATGTGGAAAAAGGAAAAAGACCAGTCCTGCTATTATCATCTGACCGCTTCGTCTCTATTTAATAGAAGAGGAGAGATCGAAGGCAGGCAAATAGTGATCAGTGATGTAACAGAGCAGCGTTTGCTGCAGGAAGAGCTGGAGCGTCGTGCGTATATCGATGGATTGACGAATATCTTCAATCGTTCTTCTTTCATCGAACGAACGCAGATGATCTTGGAAGAGGATGCACAGGATACGGCTGTTATGCTGTTTGATATTGATTTCTTTAAACAAATCAATGACACACACGGACATCATATCGGGGATGAAGCGCTGCGTCATGTTGTCTCTATTTGTCAGGAGCATTTACAAATGGATGATTTATTTGGACGATATGGGGGAGAAGAGTTTGCCATTTGTCTGCCTCATCAGTCATTTAAAGAGGCATGTCATATCGCGGAAAAAATAAGACATTCGTTTGAAGCAAGTTTCTTTACGAATGATGAGGAAAAAGTGCGAGTGACAGCGAGCTTTGGAATTGCTCACACAGCCAATGATCCTTGTGTATTAGAGACACTTCTATTTGAAGCGGATCAGGCCTTGTATATGTCAAAACGCCAAGGACGGAACCGGATTTATGCATCCACTGGTAAGGGCCATGTGCTGTATCAAGAGCAGGATCTTCCGAATTGACTGTTGTCCTGACATTCGATATGATAAACATAACATTTGAACGGTTTCCTAAAGGGGAGTAGCTTTTACGGTTTGGTCGTCACTACAGAAACATTCGTTGTTTCTCGGCCATTCCGGCATGAACAATGTTAGCCAGACCTTTGCCTATCACACATGAGGCAAAGGTCTGGCTATTTTTAAGGTCTTTTTGCATCTGTGTGATAGAGGAGCGGAACAAATGATGCTTTTAATCCTACAGATGAAAGGATGATCGATCTTGAAAAAATATGTGATGGCTTGCCTATTTTCCGGAACGCTTGTATTAAGCGGGTGCTCCGGCTTGCTTGATCAGGTCAACGATACAACGACATATGTCACTGAGGCAAATGACTATGTGACAGACATTCAGCAATTTACAGAGGATTTTCCAAAACTCGCTGAAGAAGCTGTGCAAAATGCCGCCAAAAAAGCAGAATTAACGCAGCAGCTTGAATCATTGAAGGCAGACATTCAAGATTTTAATGACGTCACAGCGCCAAAAATGGCAGAAGACCTGCATGCGCAAATCATTGAAAAAAATAAAGTGCTGTCAGAGGAAATCCAAACGTATTTACAGAAATTGAAAGCAGGCGATATCGATGTTGCCGCCATACTGGAGGATCAGCAGGGATTGATGAAACAGCTTCAGCAATCCGTCAATCTTTTGCAGGATATCGAACAATTAACAAATTAGGACAAACACAGCTTTATATGCGGTGCTCAGCATATCTTTGCCTTTTCCGGTGGAGATATGCTTTAATTTAGGTAAAGACAAGTCATAATGGAAAAAAGGTGATCACATGACAGAACATGAAGAAAGACATATGGCTTCGCCTAGAGCCGAAAAGGAAAAGGACCAATTGATCAATCGCTTGAAACGAGTGGAAGGACAAGTTCGTGGGATTCAGCAAATGATTGAAAACGATCGTTACTGTATAGATGTTGTGAATCAAATCTCCGCAGTCAATGCGGCTTTGAAAAAAGTCAGTCTTCATTTGATGGAAAAGCATACACATCATTGTGTTGCAGATGCTATCAAGAGCGGCAATGGGGATGAAGCCATTGAAGAGTTAATGACGGTCTTTACGAAACTGACAAAATCGTAGCATTTATGTTTACATTGATACCCTACTAGGGTATAGTAAATTGTAGAAAATGATTGATGGAGGCGATGAGAAGTGGAACAAGCAACACTTCAAGTGCAGGGCATGTCTTGCGGACATTGCGTGAAAGCAGTCGAAGGAAATGTAGGAGAATTAGCAGGTGTGGAATCTGTGAAAGTCCATTTAGACAAAGGACAGGTGGAGGTTTCATTTCACCCGGATCAAGTCACGTTACACCGTATCTCTGATGTGATTGAAGAACAGGGATATGATGTTGTATAAATAAGTAGACGTGCTGCAAAACAGCACGTATTTTTTTCAAAATATAATACCCCCATGGAGTATGTGGAGAGGTGAGATCAATGAAAAAGGAAATTGATTTTCAAATTACGGGGATGACCTGTGCTGCCTGTGCAGGCCGCATCGAAAAGGGATTGAATAGGCTGGAAGGTGTGGAGGATGCCAGTGTGAATCTGGCGCTTGAAACTTCCCATATCGTCTATGAAACAGAGCAGCTAACACCAGATGATTTGAAGCGAAAAGTTCAATCTCTTGGCTATGATGTGGTGATGGAGCAAGCAGAATTTGATATAGAGGGAATGACGTGTGCAGCTTGTGCAAACCGAATCGAGAAAAAAATTAACCGAATGGACGGTGTCGATCACGGGTCTGTCAACTTTGCCCTTGAGACACTTCAGGTCACATATCATCCGGGCCAAACGTCTACAAATGACATAAAAGATGCGGTGCATTCTATTGGGTATTCTTTGATTGAACCAGCAGCAGATCAAGCGGAGGAAGGAAAAAAAGATCACCGGCAAGCTGCAATAGAAAAGCAAACGGCACGCTTTTTATTCTCGATGATTTTATCACTGCCGCTTCTTTGGGCAATGGTCAGCCATTTTTCTTTTACGTCCTTTATTTGGCTGCCAGAAGCGTTTATGAATCCATGGGTACAGCTGGCGTTAGCAGCGCCGGTGCAGTTCATTGTCGGCTGGCCCTTTTATGTAGGGGCGTATAAGGCTTTAAGAAATAAAAGTGCCAATATGGATGTTCTTGTCGCACTTGGGACATCTGCCGCGTTTTTCTATAGTTTATATGAAAGCATTCAGTCAGCGATTAGAGGCACACATGAGGCAGCCCTCTATTATGAAACAAGTGCTGTCCTCATTACGTTGATCGTGCTCGGAAAATTAATGGAAGCAAGAGCAAAAGGAAGATCATCAGAAGCGATTCAAAAGCTGATGGGCTTACAAGCGAAAGAAGCGGTTATCGAGCGAGATGGCAAACAGATGACTGTGCCTATTTCGGACGTGAAAGTGAATGATCTTGTGTTTGTCAAACCCGGGGAAAAAGTGCCGGTAGATGGAGAAATCATAGAGGGGACAACCGCAATAGATGAGTCCATGATTACAGGAGAAAGTCTGCCTGTTGATAAAACAGCAGGAGATATGGTCATTGGGGCAACGATCAATAAAAATGGATTCATCAAAATAAAAGCGACTAAAGTCGGGAAAGAGACCGCTCTTTCACAGATTATCCGAGTCGTAGAACAAGCGCAGGGCTCAAAGGCACCGATTCAAAGAATGGCAGATCAAATATCAGGGATATTTGTTCCTATTGTTGTAGGAATTGCTGTGCTCACATTCCTCATATGGTTTTTCTTTGTGGACCCAGGAAATGTGACGTCAGCACTTGAAACCTTTATAGCCGTCATTGTCATCGCATGTCCGTGTGCGCTCGGCCTTGCGACACCAACCTCTATTATGGCTGGCAGCGGCCGTGCGGCTGAATCAGGCATTCTGTTTAAAGGCGGAGAGCATTTAGAAGTGACTCAATTACTCGACACGGTCGTGTTAGATAAAACAGGGACTGTGACAAAAGGAGAGCCTAGTCTGACAGATGTACTGGCATATGCCAACTGGACAGAAGATACGCTGCTGCAGCTAGCAGGATCGGCAGAACAGCAGTCGGAACACCCGCTTGCCCGGGCGATCACAGACGGTATGAAGGAACGAGGTCTTGAAGCAGTCGAGGTTGAAGCATTCCAAGCAGATCCAGGTCATGGAATTGAAGCAAAGGCAGCAGGACACAAGCTTTTGATTGGAACGCGTAAGCTATTACAGAAACATCATATCCAATATGAGCAAATTGAAGCATCTGTCACAACGCTCGAGGAGCAAGGGAAAACGGCTATGCTCGTTGCGATTGACGGCGAAGTCGCCGGCATTGTAGCGGTCGCAGATACAATCAAATCATCCTCTCCACAAGCCATCTCTCGTCTAAAAGAGCAGGGGATTCACGTTGTGATGATGACAGGTGATAATAAACTAACAGCAGAGGCGATTGTGAAACAGGCAGGCATTGATCATGTCATTGCTGAAGTACTGCCTGAAGAAAAAGCGGCTCACATTGCAGCACTTCAGGAACAAGGAAAAAAAGTCGCCATGGTCGGAGACGGTATCAATGATGCCCCAGCTCTTGCAACAGCGAATATTGGGATGGCTGTGGGAACAGGGACAGATGTTGCCATGGAAGCAGCAGATATTACGCTCATGACGGGAGATCTCCATGCCATTGCAGATGCGCTGGAATTTAGTAAAAAAACAATGAGAAACATTAAACAAAACCTATTTTGGGCGCTTGCCTATAACTGTATTGGGATACCGATTGCTGCATTTGGTTTCCTTGCGCCATGGCTTGCAGGAGCAGCAATGGCCTTTAGCTCCGTGTCCGTTGTGCTGAATGCGCTCAGATTGCAGCGATTGAAGCCAGTTAGAGAGGGAGTGGCAGAATGAAGCTGAATGTCAAATGGATTTGGACCGTTAGTGCATTGCTCTATGTTGCTCTTGTACTTATTGGATATGCGATTTATGACGAATTTTATTCAAATCAGCATATACCAAGTGAACAGATGCAAAATCATTAAGACTTCGCCAAAAGCGAAGTCTTTTTTTACAATATTGTGGAAAAACCCACCTTTTTAAAGATTTTTCATAAAAAATTCACTTCTTTTTGTTCCTTTTTGTCGTTTTTTGTAGGTTCGTCGTTAAGATGCGATTAAGCAACAAAGAAAGCGTTATCAAAAAAAGGGGGTTCACGTATGAAAAAGTTAGGGTTAGCTTCTCAAATACTCATTGCACTTGTTCTGGGTGTTGTCGTGGGAGCGCTGTTTTATCAAAATGAAACCGTTATTAATGTGTTAACGCCGATTGGCGATATATTCATCCATTTAATTAAAATGATCGTTCTTCCAATTGTTATTGCTGCATTGATTGTAGCAGTTGCAGGTGTTGGAGATATGAAAACGATCGGAAGACTCGGCGGAAAAACCATTCTTTACTTCGAGATTGTGACAACGATTGCATTAGCAGTTGGACTGCTTGCAGCAAACTTGTTCCATCCTGGTACAGGAATTGATATGAGCAACATGGAGAAAGGCGATATCTCTAAATATGAAGAGACATCTAAAGCTTCTTCTGAAAAAGCGACTTTCTCAGAAACGTTGGTGCATCTTGTACCGACAAACGTTTTCCAATCCATTGCAGAAGGTGATCTATTACCAACCATCTTCTTTACAGTCTTATTCGGATTAGGAATTGCCGCAGTTGGAGACAAAGGAAAACCAGTATTAGGATTCTTTGAGGGTATACTCGAAGCCATGTTCTGGGTGACCAATAAAGTGATGAAGTTTGCACCATTTGGTGTATTCGCGCTCATCAGTGTGACGGTGATCAAATTCGGGGTCGGAGCGCTTCTCCCGCTAGGCAAACTGGTACTTGTCGTTTACGGTACAATGGCATTCTTCGTCATTGTTGTACTTGGCATTATTGCGAAAATGGCTGGAACAAGCGTCTTTACACTATTTAAAGTATTAAAAGAAGAAATCATTCTTGCATTCTCAACAGCAAGTTCAGAAGCTGTACTGCCTAGATTAATGGACAAAATGGAGAAGTTCGGCTGCCCGAAAGCGATCACGTCGTTCGTTATTCCAACAGGCTACACCTTTAACTTAGATGGAAGTGCCATCTATCAATCCATTGCTGCGATATTTGTTGCACAAATGTACGGCATGCCGCTTTCCATCTATGAGCAAATTACGTTACTATTAATCTTAATGCTGACATCTAAAGGAATGGCTGGTGTACCAGGTGCATCGATCGTTGTTGTCATCACAACTCTTGGTGCTATGGGACTGCCGCTTGAAGGACTTGCCTTCATCGTTGGGATCGACCGACTTCTTGACATGGTTCGTACAACAGTGAACGTATTTGGTAACTCACTTGCAGCTATTGTGATGTCTAAGTGGGAAAAAGTATTTGATCAAGAGAAATCGAAGAAGTATATTGAGGAATTAAAACAACAAACAAAAGCAGCGTAAAAAAGGAGATCTTTTCAAATGACGAAGCTACAGGACAAGCAAGTTCGAATCGAACGAGACTTTCTAGGTGAAAAGGAAGTAGACACTCAAGCATATTATGGAATTCAAACATTACGTGCAGTGGAGAACTTTCCAATTACTGGCTACCGTATTCATGAGGAACTCATCAAAGCATTAGGGATTGTCAAAAAGGCAGCCGCACTTGCAAATATGGATACACAGCGACTATATTCTGGTCTTGGAGAAAAAATTGTTCAAGCCGCAGATGAGGTCATCGAAGGAAAATGGAACAATCAATTTATTGTCGATCCAATTCAAGGCGGGGCTGGCACTTCAATGAATATGAATGCCAATGAAGTCATTGCAAACAGAGCGCTTGAACTACTAGGAAAGGAAAAAGGCGCTTATACTGAGCTAAGTCCAAACACGCATGTGAACATGTCGCAGTCAACAAACGACGTTTTCCCAACAGCGATTCATATTTCAACATTGAATATGATTGAAAAACTACTTTATACGATGGAAAACATGCATCAAGTCATGACCGAAAAAGCGCAGGAATTCGATCATGTCATCAAAATGGGACGCACGCATCTTCAGGACGCTGTTCCAATCAGACTTGGACAAGAGTTTAGTGCTTATGCAAAAGTTCTTGCTCGTGATATTAAACGTATCAAGCAGTCTAGACAGCATTTATATGAAGTCAATATGGGAGCAACAGCAGTCGGAACTGGATTGAATGCAGATCCTAAATATATTCGCCAAGTGGTTGGTTACCTATCTGACATTAGCGGATTACCGTTAGTTGGCGCTGAAGACTTAGTCGATGCAACGCAAAATACGGATGCTTATACAGAAGTATCGGCTGCGCTTAAAGTATGTATGATGAACATGTCCAAAATGGCGAACGATATTCGTCTGATGGCTTCAGGTCCAAGAGCAGGCTTTGGTGAGCTGCACCTGCCGCCGAGACAGCCAGGTTCATCCATCATGCCAGGAAAAGTCAACCCAGTGATGCCTGAGGTCATGAACCAAGTGGCATTCCAAGTCATTGGGAACGATCATACAATCTGTCTTGCATCAGAGGCTGGCCAGCTTGAACTGAACGTTATGGAACCAGTGTTAGTGTTCAACCTGCTTCAATCTCTCAGCATGATGAAAAATGTATTCGAGTCCTTCGTGGACAACTGCTTGCGTGACCTAAAAGCAGATGAATCTAGATTAAAAGAATATGTAGAAAAGAGTGCCGGTGTCATGACGGCGGTGAACCCGCACATTGGTTATGAAGCGGCTGCACGAATTGCAAGAGAAGCCATCCTTACAGGTGCATCTGTACGTGAGCTTTGTCTGCAAAATGATGTGTTAACAGAGGAAGAGCTTGATGTCATCTTAAATCCTTTTGAAATGACAAAACCAGGTATTGCTGGTGCATCACTTTTAGAAAAGGATCGTTTAGAAGATTAAGCGGCATCATGAGAAGCGCACACCGGCAAAGTTCCGGTGTGCGCTTTTTCATGGAGGTTTGTTTTTCTTTAGCTCACATAGTATACTATCGTCAATTATTAGGGATGTGACTGCGTTTGAATCTACTGAAAAAATGGCTGAATACAGAGCCTTATTTAATTGTGCTGCTCATTGTACTGACGCCGATTGGCGGAGAGTTTAAATTTTATCCGTTTGAGGACAGCTTTCGGGTCAGCTTTGGAACCGTTGTCTTTTTCTTTATCCTGCTTCAAATGAAAAGATTTCCGGCATGGGCAAGCGGCATCATCGCTGGGATATCTGTTTTTGCGTTTCGCGTGCTACTTGATACAGCCGTGACAGGGCATCTTCCGCTTGAAGAGGCAGTTTCATTAAGATTTCCTTCCCTGCTTTATTATGTCGTCTATGGCACACTCTTTTATTTATTGAAGGTCAGACGTTTCCGCGATCAGCCTTGGCTGATTGGAGCGACAGGCATCATCATGGAGCTGTGCGCAAGCGTTGTTGAGATCATCGCACTTCGTGGCACGCTGGATGAAATTTTAACGGTGCGGACGCTTTTTCAATTATTTGTTTTGGCGATTTTCAGAAGCTTTTTCGTGTTGGCTTGTTATACAATGATTCGCTTATACGAAGAGCAGGCGAGAGAGCGTCAGATGAAAAAGGAAAAGGAACATTTGCTGATGCTCCTGTCCAACCTTTACACGGAATCTACATATTTTCATAAAACACTCGCACATGCTGAGCACATTACGGCCACATCCTATCAATTGTATCAATCCCTTCACCACGCAAAGGATGCGGAATCATTGGATTTGAAAAAGCTCGGTAAAACCGCCTTGCAAATTGCAGGAGAGGTGCATGAAATCAAAAAGGATAATCAGCGGATTTTTTCTGCCTTATCAAAGCTGATTCATGAGGAAAACTTCCAGGCTTATGAGAGTCCTTCTCATATCGCTGGGCTTGTCATTCGCATTCATGAAAATTATGCAGAATCTCTTAAAAAAAACATCGTCTTTCATTATGATGAAGATGGGCAGCATCCCGCCTATCACGTGTATACCATTCTATCTTTGTTAAATAACATCGTATCCAACGCTGTGGAAGCCATTCCTGTAGAAGGAGAGGTGTCACTTTCTATTTCACAGAAAGAAAACCACGTGATTTTTCAAATCAGCGACAACGGGCCTGGCATAAAAGAACGTAATCATCATGTGATTTTTAAACCTGGCTTCACTTTAAAATACGACCAGGCTGGGAATCCATCGAGCGGTATCGGGCTGGCCTATGTAAAGGATACAGCAGAGAAGCTTGGCGGAAGTGTTGAAATGAAGAGTATCCCAAATGAACAAACGATTTTCACATTAACGATACCAGTAGATCAAGTCAGTAGAAAAGAGGGGATTGGGAGATGAGATTTTTTATTGTTGATGATGATGAAGCCGTTCGTTCTTCACTGGCTCAGCTCATTGAAGATGAAGAGCTTGGCATTGTGGCCGGGGAAGCAGAGGATGGCGCAGAGTTAACAGCCAGCTACTTAAATGATTTGCACATTGATATCTTATGTATTGATCTATTGATGCCGGAAAGGGACGGGCTTGAAACGATTCGAGCGATCAAGGATGAGTTTCATGGGAAATACTTAATGCTGTCACAGGTTGAAACAAAGGAATTAATCGGACAGGCGTATACGCTTGGCGTCGAATATTATGTGACAAAGCCGATCAATCGTGTAGAGGTCTTAAGTGTCCTCCATCTGATGATTGAACGTCTTCATTTAGAGCATTCAATTGAAAATATTCAGCACTCACTCAAATCGGTCATGCAATTTCAGCAGCGCGGTCAGACGAAAACGAAGCAGCGGGGGAAAAGTCTTGCAGAGGCAGGTCAGTTTTTGCTGGCGGAGCTTGGTATTGTTGGTGAGAAGGGGTCTAAAGATTTATTAGATATGATTCTGTTTACAGACCAGTATTTAGCGCTGCATGCTGATCATCATGATTCCTTTCCTTCTTTAAAGATCATTTTCACTGGGATTACGGAGGATAAGTTAGGTGAGCCCTATACATCGGCAGACATCGCAAGAGAAGCAAAGGCAGCCGAACAGCGGGTAAGGCGTGCGATCAATCAATCATTGAAACACATCGCATCACTTGGGCTAACTGATTTTTCCCATCCAACATTTGAAAATTATGCATCTAAATTTTTCGATTTCACCATCGTACGAAAGAAAATGAGTGAATTGACGAAAGAGATGAGCGGAAGAGAAGAACACACCCGTATCAATGTGAAGAAATTTGTGCAGGTGCTTTACTACGAAGCGAAACGTATTTTTATGGAAGATTAAAAAAAGACATGCTCTCCAATTAAGGAGACATGTCTTTTTTTGTGATGGATTGCAGGTGCATCTGCAATACGGAGCGTATGAGCTGAGGCGGTATACGTTCGGGCTGCACGATTCCATTCAATGCAAGCCCATTGATGACCGCATAAAGCCGCTCGGTTTCTAATAAAAGATCGATATCAGTTAGCAGCAGCCCATCCTCTTTCAATTTCATTAAACAATATTGGACCGTTTGGAAAAGTTCGTCATACATCTTTGCATTGAGCGGCTGTAGATCTGGTTCAGTCAGTGCCTTGACTGAAAAAGCCTGCCACACCTCCATTTCAAATTTTCTTTCTTCATCAAGTGGAAGAAGCTGCTCCAATAAAGTGAGGACATTTTCCGCCGTTGAACCGTTTAATGAAAGCCCTGTAATCCGCTCTTTGACTCTTTCCTGAATTAAACTCATAGAGAATAGAAATAACTCTTGCTGTGTGGAAAAATAATGACGCATAGAGCCGGCTGAAATTCCAGCTTCGACTGCTATTTTTCGTACAGAAGCGTTTTCCAATCCCTCTTGTTTAATCACTCTCATTGCAGCTTGAGCGACCTTTTGTTTTTGTTTATGGTGATCGACGATTTTTGGCATACATTGATTTTAGCATAGCTGTTGTTTTTTTAACACATCTGTGTTATTTTTTATTTAATACAATCGTATTAAAAAAGGATGTGGAAAAATTGGTCGGGTTATTGATTGTGGCATGTGAAATTGGTTTTTGGCTGTTTATTCTAATGGGCTTAACGCTGCGTTATGTGTTTAAACAGAAAAAGTTGGGTGCTTTCTTTCTTGTCTGTACGCCGATTTTGGATTTAATCCTTCTTGCGGCTACTTATATAGATTTAAGGCAAGGGGCTGTGGCGAGTGTCATTCACGGGCTTGCGGCTGTTTATATTGGTGTGAGCCTTGCCTTCGGACATCAAATGGTGAAATGGGCAGATGCTAGGTTTGCCTATCGATTTGCAGGAGGCCCTAAGCCAAAGGGAAAACCAAAGTACGGTAAGGAGCGGTCTGTGTATGAAATGGTCGGCTGGGCGCGGCATTTCATTTCTTATGTTATTGGAGCGGGGCTGTTATATGGATTGACCTATCTCATCCAAGCACCAGAGCGGACGGAAGCGCTGATGCAGCTTGTCAATACATGGGGGATGATCTTAACTATTGATTTCATCATTAGCATCAGCTACGTCATTTGGCCGAAAAAACATCCGGAAAATATAACAGGCTGACAAAAAAGACAGGCGGATTCACTCCACCTGTCTTTTCTTATGATGACAGCCCATTGTAAATGGTGTCGATATTCCATTTCATCATCTTATAGTAGCTGTCTCCATCTTCACCTTCTTTTCCAATAGAGTCAGTGAAGACTTTTCCTTTGATCGGAACCCCGGTTTCCTCAGAGAGGCTTTCAAGACTGCGTTTATCAACACTTGTTTCAAGAAAGAGCGCAGGAACTTGATGATCTTTGACAAAATGAATAATGCGCTTCATTTGTCCTGGTGTTCCTTCATTTTCTGTGTTAATCTCCCAAATGTAGCCGGCTTTCAGTCCATACGCCTCTGCAAAATATTTGAATGCCCCTTCACTTGTGACTAGGAGCTTTTTGTCTTTTGGCAGCTGATCAAACTTGTCTTTTGCTTCATCGTGAAGAGCTTGAAGCTTTTTGATATAGGCTTCTGCATTTTTTTCGTAATCCTCTTTATGTTCGGGGTCCGCTTGAATGAGCGCATCTCGGGCATTTTGGGCATAAAGGATCCCATTCTCAACATTCAGCCATGCGTGCGGGTCCTGCTGGCTTTCAAGGCCTTTTGAAGACAAATGCTTCACTTTGACGCCTTTACTCAGCTCGGCTACAGGTGCATCATCCCCGTTCTTGCCGCTCGATTCAAGCAGCTTTTGAAACCAGCCGTTTCCTGTTTCAAGGTTCAAGCCATTATATAGAACAAGGTCTGCATCCGTCGTATACTGAACATCCTTTGGCAGTGGGTCAAATTCGTGTGGATCTGTACCAATGGGAACAATGCTGTGAATAGAGACATGCTGCCCGCCTACTTCTTTCACAATGTCATAAAGAATGGAGTAGGTCGTGACAACTTTTAATGTGCCGTCATCTTTACCGGAATTACTTTGCTGGGTCGAACAGCCTGCGATGATCATAAGGGCAATGAATACTGCGGTCAAACGGATAGCAAATACCTTCTTCATATATGTCCTCCTTTTACATAGACGCTTCCTTTTTTAAGTGCGTTCGTTTTCGTTTAGATTTTAATGATCTCCATAGAATGCCTTGTTTTGGTGAAAAGATAAAGGCACTGCCGAATAAAATGGTCGCGACCAGTACGATGGAAGCGCCAGATGACAAGTTATACATAAAACTAAGCCCTAGACCTACGACGGCAGAAACAGCACCGAAAAAAGCAGATAAATAAATCATGATCCAGAGCCGATCCGTTAAGAGATAAGCGGTGGCTGCCGGTGTGATCAGCATGGCAACGACAAGAATAATCCCAACGGTTTGCAGTGATGCAACGGTCACAAGGGTCAATAAGGTCATGAGAAAATAATGAATCATACGATTCGGCAAACCGTAAACCGAAGAAATCACCGGATCAAATGAACTAATGAGCAGTTCCTTGTAGAAAACAATGACGGCTAGCAAAATAAAAATACCGATTCCCAGTGTAATCCACATATCAGATGATCGAACAGCTAGAACATTTCCAAATAGAATATGATATAGATCACTTGAACTTTTCAAAAATGTGATCAAAATAATTCCGATTGAGAAAAAGGCTGTAAAGACAATGCCGATGGCAGAATCATTTTTTATGCGGCTGTTTTGACTCACATAACCGATCCCAATCGCTGTTAACACCCCAGTTAAAACAGCCCCGAAGAAAAAGTTAATTCCAAGCATATAAGAGATGGCGACCCCTGGCAGTACGGCGTGAGAAATGGCGTCTCCCATCAGAGCCATGCCGCGTAAAATGATAAAGCAGCCGATAACACCGCAAATGATGCCTACCATGACGGATGTAAATAGCGCTTTTTGTAAAAAAGCATATTCAAAGAGTCCGGTTAAAAATTCCATTACACGTCTCCTCCTGCTGATTTTAAGAATGGCAGCTGTGTTTCATATGCTTCCAGCATGATCTCTGGGCGAAGGATGTCGTGTACAGGCCCTGCTTTGATGAGTTTTTTATTTAACAGAACAAGATGGCTGAAATAATCATCTGCCTTACTCAAATCATGATGGACAACCAAAATGGTTTTCCCTTCATCTCGCAATTCCTTCAAAATGCGAACCATCGTTTCTTCACTTGCCATATCAATCCCGACAAATGGTTCATCCAAACAGAAGAGCTGTGCGTTTTGAGCAAGTGCCCTTGCAAGGAAGACACGCTGCTGCTGTCCGCCGGATAACTCACCGATTTGTCTTTTGGCAAAGTCCTGCATCCCGACTTTTTCTAAACAGTGATACGCATATGCCCGGTCTTCTTTTTTTGGACGTTTGATTAGTCCGAGCTTCGGATATGTTCCAAGTAGTACGGTATCCAGTACATGAATCGGAAACGTCCAATCTAAATCATTTCTCTGCGGTACATAGGCGATCTGTTTTCTGACTTGTTTAAAGGGGTGTTCAAAAAAAAGAATATCCCCTTGGTCTTTTTCAATGAGATCCAAACATGCCTTGAGTAACGTCGATTTACCAGCACCATTTGGACCGATGATTCCTGTCATTGTCCCTTCCTGTATGGAAAGAGAGACGTTCTCTAATGCATCCTGTCCGTGATATGAGACATGAAGACGGTCGATTGTTAAAGCATTTGACATCTCTTGCGGCCCCTTTCAATCATCATTGCGCTTCCTAAAGATATATGCATACATTAAATAATTTTGACTAAAGGATGAAATGATTCTCTAACGCTAATTTGTTTCCTTGGGGAAACTTTTATTTTATTCTAAGCCTTTGTCCTTCTTTTGTAAAGAGAAAAACTGCAAACCATCGTTTTTATGTTATGCGGGGAGGGGGGACATGAGCTTGGTTTATTGAAAATCCGTGTGACAGAATTGGACACAAAAAACCAATGATTTCTTCAGAAAGGATTGACAGAAGACAAGAACTCTTCATATAATAAAGGTAATCTAATATATGAATATATGCTCATATATAAAGCTCTTGATTTTTAATAGGTTTCATCGATCCAGGGAACGTTACTTATCATATAGAAAAAAGGTGAGAACATGAAAAAAATGAAGGATGAATACGTATTAAGCGGTCTTGATTGTGGAAACTGTGCACGTAAAATTGAAACAGGTGTCAGCAAAATGGATGGCGTTGAAGCTTGTTCCGTTAATTTTGCGACAGGGACATTGACTGTCACACATGCAGATAAGCAAGAAACGATGTCAAAGCGTATTGAAAAAACGGTTCAGTCCATCGAACCTCATGTGAGTGTATCACCAAAAGAAGAAGGACATCACCACGATCATGATCATGGGACAAAGAATTTAAAAGCGATTGTGCTGAAATTAATTGGCGGTGCAGTCATTGGAACAGCAGCTTATTTTATACCAGAAGATGGCTTACTGAAATTTATCATGTTTTTCGCAGCGTATTTACTAGTCGGCGGTGATGTGGTTTTTAAAGCGCTGAAAAATATCGTGCGCGGCCAAGTATTTGATGAAAACTTCTTAATGACCATTGCAACAGCTGGCGCTTTTGTCATTCAGCAATATCCAGAGGCACTGGCAGTGATGCTGTTTTACCAAATTGGAGAGCTGTTCCAAGGGGCAGCAGTGAATCGTTCAAGACGATCCATTAGTGAATTAATGAATATTCGCCCTGAATATGCAAATCTCAAAGTAGGAAATGAAACAAAAAAAGTGAAGCCGGAAGAAGTAAAAGTCGGTGACCGTATCGTCGTAAAACCGGGCGAAAAAATTCCACTTGATGGTCTCGTCATTGAAGGCTTTTCACTCGTGGATACCTCTGCATTAACAGGTGAGTCTGTGCCGCGGGATGTAGAAGCAGGGAAAGAAGTTCTTGCAGGATTTGTGAATCAAAACGGTATTCTTGAAATTGAAGTGCAAAAAGGTCTAAGCGAATCAGCAGTGACGAAAATTTTAGATTTGGTTGAGAATGCGAGCAGCCGAAAAGCACAGACAGAAAACTTTATCACAAAGTTTGCAAAATACTATACACCGGCTGTCGTTGTATTAGCATTGCTGCTTGCCTTTGTGCCACCGCTTCTCATTCCATCAGCTCAATTGTCTGACTGGGTTTACCGGGCACTCGTTTTCCTAGTGATTTCTTGTCCTTGTGCGCTTGTCGTGTCCATCCCATTAGGATTCTTCGGGGGAATTGGGGCAGCTTCTAAACGAGGCATCCTTGTAAAAGGCAGTAACTATCTAGAAGCACTAAACTCTGTGAGCTATGCTGTATTTGATAAGACGGGCACACTCACAAAAGGGAACTTTACGGTGACCAATATCGTGACAGCGAGCGACAAGTGGTCAGAAGAAGAGCTGCTTTCTTTTGCAGCTTTAGCAGAAGCCCACTCCTCACATCCGATTGCTGAATCAATTAAAGCGGCATATGGTTCGCCGCTTGATGAAAGCAAGATCGAAGCATATGAAGATATTGCGGGACATGGAATTAAAGCAACCATCAGTGGTTCCAAAGTGCTAGCAGGTAATCATCGCTTGATGGAACGAGAAGGCATTTCATATGAAAAAGAAAAACGAAGCGGAACGGTTGTGTACATGGCCATTAACGGTGAGTTTGCCGGATCGATCTTGATTGCAGATGAATTAAAGGATGATGCAATTGAAGCGGTCTCAGCTCTAAAAGCATCTGGCATTCAAACAGTCATGCTGACTGGTGATGCCAAGCAAGTTGGAACAGCGGTCGCCCAGCAAATTGGCATTGATGAAGTACATGCCGAATTATTGCCGCAGGATAAAGTAACGAAATTAGAAGAAATTGATCAGAAAAAAGCGCCTCAAGAAAAATTATTATTTGTTGGGGACGGCATTAATGATACACCGGTATTAGCAAGAGCAGACATAGGAATTGCGATGGGCGGACTTGGTTCAGATGCAGCGGTAGAAGCGGCTGATATCGTCATTATGACAGACCAGCCGTCAAAAGTAGCAGAAGCCATCGCTGTCGCTAAACGAACAAGAAGAATTGTATGGCAGAACATTGCATTTGCTCTTGGGGTTAAAGGGGTTTTCCTATTACTCGGAGCATTTGGTATTGCAACCATGTGGGAAGCTGTCTTCTCGGATGTCGGTGTGACTGTACTCGCTGTTTTAAATGCCATGAGGGTAATGAAATAAAATTGTTAGGAAAAATTCATGAATACCATCTTTCATAATGAATCCCCTCTTGTTAAAATAGAAGAAGTTGGATAATGGCATTATTCTAGCTATTATCCTTTTTCTTTTGAAGGAATGAAAAAGATAAGGTAGGTGCTTATGTGAGTAAAAAAAATAATCAATCATCATCCATTAAATTTGCTGTCATTTTAACCATTATCGCAGCTCTTCTCATCGGATTATTCGTCGTCATTGGAAATAACAACAGCAAAGAAGCACAAACGGTTGACAGTAAGCCTTCTATTAAAGGACAGCCTGTCATGGGAGATAAAAACGCAGCCGTGCAAATTGTTGAGTTTGGGGATTATAAATGTCCATCATGTAAATCATTTGAAACAGACATTTTCCCAAAGCTGAAAGCGGACTACATAGATAAAGGCGATGTATCATTTTCGTTTATTAACTTACCACTTCCTGTTCATGGAGATGGCGCAGTGCTGGCAGCACTAGCTTCTGAAGAAGTGTGGAAAGAAGATCCGAAAAACTTTTGGGCATTTCATGAAGCTGTCTATCAAGCACAGCCAGATAGTGAAGCCGAATGGGTCACGCCTGCTAAGCTGACGGAGCTAGCGAAAAAGACAACAAAAATAGATACGGACAAGCTTAAAGATAACCTATCAAAGAAAACATATCAGCCGCAGCTGAACACAGACGATCAGCTTGTGAACCAATATAAAGTGAATGCAACACCAACTCTTTTCATTAACAACAAACAAGTCCAAAATTTTTATGACTATGATGAAATCAAAGAATTAATTGATCAAGAGCTCAAAGGGAAAAAATCATGAGGAATAAGCTTGTTTACTTATACAGTGCTTGGATCGTTTCTATCGTTGCGACGATGAGCAGCCTGTATTTAAGTGAAGTAAAGAAGTTTATCCCATGCGATATGTGCTGGTTTCAGCGCATTTTCATGTACCCGCTCGTGCTTTTACTTGGAATTGCGACATTCAGAGGCGATGTGAAAGTGAAATATTACGTTCTGCCTTTGGCTGTGATTGGCGCTTGTTTTTCTATCTATCATTATATGGAACAAAAGATACCTGGCTTTGCATCGATTCGCCCTTGCCTGAGCGGTATTCCTTGTTCCGTTGATTATTTGAACTGGTTTGGTTTTATCACCATTCCACTACTAGCCCTTATTGCATTTATTCTCATCATCATTAGTATGCTGCTGTTAAATGCAAAAGAAGATTGAAAGAGATAGCCTGCTTATAAGCAGGCTATTTTTTATTTTTGCAAAAAGATAAAATTTAAAGAAAATTTGTATTGCTTTTCACCTGTGTCAGATATACATTAAGGGAGTAGTGTTAGATGATCAGATAAAGGTAAGGAGATAAGCGGAAAATGGCATGGGAAGTCTTAAGTATCATTGGCATTGTCGCATTCGCTATTAGTGGTGCGATTGTGGCAATGGAGGAAGAGTACGATATTCTTGGTGTGTACATTTTAGGGATTGTGACAGCATTTGGCGGTGGAGCGATTCGGAATTTATTAATTGGTCTGCCGGTGTCTGCTTTATGGTCACAGGGCAAAATGTTTACGATTGCCCTTGTATCCATTACGATTGTGTTTCTTTTTCCAAAGCTTTTGCTCAAGCACTGGAGCACATGGGGAAATTTCTCGGATGCAATCGGTTTAGCAGCGTTTGCGATTCAAGGCGCATTATTTGCTGTGCAAAGAGAGCTCCCGCTCAGTGCAGTTATTGTGGCAGCCATTTTGACTGGAAGCGGCGGCGGAATTGTGCGTGATTTATTAGCAGGACGAAAGCCGCTTGTGCTAAAAGCAGAGATTTACGCCGTATGGGCAGCCCTTGGCGGCTTATTCGTCGGACTCGGCTTAGCGCAAGGAGAGCTTGCTTTATATCTGCTGTTTGTCATCCTCGTCGTATGCAGGGTTTGTTCCTACTTATTCAAATGGCGCCTTCCCGCCAGGTCTTATTTTTTAAATAAAGGGTAAAACAAAAAAAGGGCGATTCCGCTCTTTTTTTGTGTTTAATTAGAGCTGAATATCAGCAGATGATGGAGTTTTCGTGTAAAATAAAAGCAGGGTCTTTTGTTCATCATTTGAACAATACATATGATGAAAATTTTGTCAGCTGGCTGAATATCTAGATTCAGCCTTTTTTTGCCTAGATGGATTGTTATGTGTTGGTTTCACTTTTTGCGGAATACTAAAGAAGCACTTCTGAGCGGACGGATGGATGAAATGAACACATCTTTGCATGTAAGCAAAACTTGACGAAAAATATACATAGGAGGGACATGTACTAGTGGAGATTTTTTTGGCAGTGCTCGTACTACTGGCACTCATTGCAGCATCTAATATTATCAATCGTTTTGTCCCCTTTATTCCCGTTCCGTTAATTCAAGTGGGCTTAGGAATATTGGTGGCAGCTTTTCCTTCAGGTTTACATATTTCTTTAAATCCTGAACTCTTCTTCGTTCTATTTATTGCGCCGCTGTTATTTAATGACGGGAAGCGTACCCCAAGGGATGAGCTATGGAAATTAAGAGCACCGATTCTTCTTTTAGCGCTTGGTTTAGTGTTTGCGACCGTCATTGTAGCGGGATATACCATTCATTGGATGATTCCAAGCATACCGCTTCCAGCCGCATTTGCGCTTGCAGCGATTTTATCACCGACAGATGTGGTGGCAGTAAGTGCTTTATCCAGCCGTGTGAATATGCCAAAGGGCATCATGAGACTGCTGGAAGGCGAAGGGCTGATGAACGATGCATCAGGACTTGTCGCCTTTAAATTTGCCATTGCCGCAACGGTGACGGGAGCCTTTTCAATTGCTCAGGCATCCTTTAGTTTTGTACTGATTGCAGCAGGCGGGTTATTGACTGGATTTATTCTATCCTTTTTTATCATTCGTTTTCGCTATTTCCTCCGCCGTTTAGGAATGGACGATGTCACAATGCATATCATCCTGCAAATCCTTACACCATTTGTGATTTATTTAGCAGCGGAAGAAATCGGTGTATCCGGCATTTTAGCCGTTGTGGCTGGCGGTGTGACACATGCCATTGAGCAAGACCGAATGGAAGCGAATTTAGCCAAGCTGCAAATTGCTTCATCAAACACCTGGAATATTATTTTATTTATTTTAAACGGCCTTGTTTTCGTCATACTTGGATTGCAGATTCCGGATGTTTCCACGGTCATTTTCCAGGATGAAGCCTTTAATAATATGCAGGTCATTAGTTACATCTTAATCATTACGCTATGTCTCATGGTACTGAGATTTTTATGGGTATGGCTGTTCTGGGCAGGTAACTGGAGTGTAACGAAAAAACAGAATGTGAAAAAACCAAAGCTGCGGGCTTCGATGCTGATGACATTCTCTGGTGTCCGCGGGGCTGTGACATTGGCCGGTGCCTTCTCCATTCCATTTACGCTTGCCGATGGATCACCATTTCCTGAGCGGCACTTGATTATTTTCCTCGCAGCAGGCGTCATCTTATGTACACTCATTTTAGCCAGTGTGTTACTGCCTCTTTTATCTGAGAAAAAAGACAAGCAAATCGACGTGGACTTGGATACTAAGATTCAGCATGCAAAACGGAAGCTGCTGAGAAGTGCTATTAAAACGTTAAAAGAAGGGATGAATGAGGACAACAGGGAAGTGTCTCTTTCACTCATCAATGATTACCGAATGAAGCTGAGAAATATCCAGCGTGAACCATACCAATTCGGGATGAGAAAACAAGAGCGAAAAATCAGACTGCACGGCATCAAAGCAGAACAGATGAAACTTCAACAATTAATCGATGAAGAGAAAATTGACAAGGAAGAAGCCTATGAGCTGCAAGAGAGATTTCATGAGCTGGAAATGCTGTATTCAAACTCATTCAAAATTCGTTTTTCAAAGGTGAAGTTTCTCCGCTTGCTTCAATGGCTGCAATTATGGCGGCCGAATCAGCACATTTCAAGCGGTATTTTAGAAAAAGAGGACTCGTACAAACAAATCCGTAAGAAAACGGCTGAGGCTGCGGTAGACTCGATCAAACAGCATATGACAGATGAAAACCAGCAAACGTGCCACCAAGTGATTGGTTTTTACAACCAAGTGATTTACCGCTGTGAACACGGTCCAAGCTTCTTCCAGCAAAAAGACCGTTCATTTGATCGGAAGAAAAAAGAGCTTAACTTCCAAGCTGTACAGACGATTCGAAATGAAATTCAAACCTTATATGAAGATGGTGAGATCAACCGTGATATTGCCCATCATTTAAGGGAGTATATCAATGACATGGAAGCTGTTCTGCTCACCAATACGTGATGTTGTCATCTTCTCCCCCATGTTTTATGATGAAGAAAGAGAACGAGCAGGGGGAGATCAATGATGGCCTATTATGGAGCAATTGAAGCTGGGGGTACAAAATTTTGTTGTGCAATCGGCAATGAGCATGGAGACATCTTAGAGGAAATGACGATTCCGACAAAGCACCCAGAGAAAACAATACAGCAGCTTATTCCATTTTTTAAGCAGCATGACATTGCAGCATTAGGGGTTGGCTCCTTTGGACCCATTTGTGTTCAAAAGGATGATCCTTCATACGGTTATATCATGAACACGCCGAAAGTGGAGTGGAAGCATTATCCGTTCATTCCTGAGCTTGAGAAGCAATTAGGTGGCCCAGTATCCTTTACAACAGATGTCAATGCCGCAGCACTAGGTGAATTAACAAAAGGGGCAGCCAAAGGGCTAAGCAGCTGTTTGTATATCACGGTCGGTACAGGCATTGGTGCGGGAGCTGTTGTGAAAAATGAGCTTCTACACGGCCATTCACATCCTGAGATGGGACATATCCTTATCAGACAGGATGAATCAGATCCGTTTGCAGGTGTCTGTCCGGCACATGGAAATTGCTTAGAAGGGCTGGCAGCTGGACCAGCGATTGAGAAAAGGTGGGGGAAACCTGCCAAAGAGCTTACGCAGGAAGCAGCGGTTTGGGCACTTGAAGCGGATTATTTAGCGCAGGCGCTTATGCAGTACTCTCTCATTTTAAGCCCAGAGCGCATCATCATGGGCGGGGGCGTCATGAAGCAAAAGCAGCTATTCCCACTCATTCGAGAGAAGCTGGCTGCTTATGTCAATGATTATGTGGATCTGCCGCCGCTTGATACATACATTGTCTCCCCTGGGCTTGAGGACAAGGCTGGCATGACAGGTGCGCTGCTCTTAGCCATTGAAGCGAAGAGAAACGCCTGATAATAGAGTTTTGAAGCACAACATGAGATAATGAAAGAGATGGAATCTATAAAAAAGGTGGTTGTTAAAATGGTCAAAAGCTTGAATGATACCGTAACATTGAATAACGGAGTCGAAATGCCTTGGTTTGGTTTAGGTGTATTCAAAGTGGAGGACGGCAATCAAGTGGTAGATGCCGTAAAAGCAGCCATACGAAACGGATATCGCAGCATTGATACGGCAGCTGTTTATAAAAATGAGACAGGCGTAGGAAAAGCGATTAAAGAATCTGGCGTGAAACGAGAAGACTTATTTATCACATCTAAAGTATGGAACACAGATCAAGGCTATGAAAAAGCGCTTGAAGCGTTTGACGCAAGCTTAAACCGATTAGGTCTTGATTACTTAGACCTCTATTTGATTCATTGGCCTGGACCAAATGCAGATACATTTAAAGACACATGGCGCGCACTTGAGAAGCTTTATAAAGATGGGAAAGTCAGAGCCATTGGAGTCAGCAATTTCTACATTCAGCATTTAGAAGAGCTGTTAAAAGATGCTGAGGTTGTTCCAGCTGTGAACCAAGTTGAATTTCATCCGAAACTGACACTTGTTGAACTGCGTCAATATGCAAAGGAAAAAGGCATTCAAATTGAGGCATGGTCTCCGCTGATGCAAGGGAAGCTATTAGATCATGACGTATTAAAAGACATTGCTGCACGCTACAACAAATCTGTTGCTCAAGTCATCTTGCGCTGGGATCTGCAAAGCGGTGTCGTGACAATTCCTAAATCAATCAATGAAGAACGCATTAAACAAAATGCAGACATCTTTGACTTCGAGCTTTCCAAAGAAGACATGGAAAAAATCGATGCATTAAACAATAACGAACGCGTCGGCTCAAATCCAGAGACGATGACGGTTGGGTTTGAATAAATAATAAAATCCTCTTTCTTATATGAGAAAGAGGATTTTTTACGTACTGCTTCGGCGCACAGCCAAGAGCATGATAAAAGAGAGGATCACAATACAAATCGTCCAAGCCCAAGCAAGCTCCATTCGTCCAGAATCAATTGCCACATAGATAGCGGTTGGGAGTGTTTGCGTTTTTCCTGGGATGTTGCCGGCAAACATTAAGGTCGCCCCGAATTCTCCAAGGGCTCTAGCAAAGCTGAGGACGCTGCCTGACAATAGGGAAGGCAGGGCAAGTGGTACTGTAATATAGGCAAAGACTTGGAATGAATGAGCACCATCTACTTTTGCAGCCCCTTCAATATCTGACTCAATCGTAGAAAATCCGGCTTTTGCTGATTGATACATAAGCGGGAATGCCACAACCGTTGATGCAATTACCGCCGCCCACCATGTGAAAATGACCGGCTGGTGGAAGATCCATTCAATCACGCCTCCGATCAAGCTATGCCTTCCGAATATGACGAGCAATAAAAACCCTACAACTGTTGGTGGAAGGACAAGCGGCATCATTAAAAGCGTTTCTACGATCATTTTCCCCTTAAATGAAGTTCGCGCCATCCAATAGCCAATCATTGTACCAAAAACTGTTGCC
Organism: Bacillus sp. F2HM; assembly: GCF_019266135.1. Classification (NCBI taxonomy): domain Bacteria; kingdom Bacillati; phylum Bacillota; class Bacilli; order Caryophanales; family Bacillaceae; genus Bacillus; species Bacillus sp. F2HM. The sequence continues at coordinate 232,116 of NZ_LRMO01000009.1, read as the reverse complement.
AGCAGCCCGCTCACAATGGCAACTTGCACGGACAGCCAGATGGGAGATAGGAATTCTTCAGTCAGCATGGGCATTATGTTACTTGAAAGCCGTACTTTTTAAAAATGGATTTGGCTGCTTTTGATTGAAGAAATTGAAAAAAGGACTTGGCTTCCTCTAAATGTTCTGTCCCTTTTACGATCCCTACTGGGTAAATGATCGGGGAATGCATGTCCTGATTGGCTTCAGCTGCAATCTTTACTTTTTTTGAAACGAGGGCATCTGTCTTATACACAACACCTGCTTCCACATTTCCTGTTTCTACGTAGCTTAAAACCTGCCGCACATCCTTGCCGTACACAGTGTTCTTTTTCACTTGATCCCAGATGTTCAGCTTTGTGAAAATCTCTTTGCCGTATGTACCAGCAGGAACGGATTCAGGTGTGCCAAGAGCAACCTTTCCTTTTATGTGCTCGACATCTTGAAAGCTTTTAATAGAGGAAGAGTGATCTTTTGGCACAATGAGTACAAGCTCATTTTGGATAGCATCCTTGATAAAATGTTGATCGATGTCTCCAGATTTCACAAGCTCATCAAAGGGCGCTTCAGCTGCTGAGAAAAAGAGATCCGCCTTTGCCCCTTGTGCAATTTGCTGCTTCAATGCGCCGGATGACCCGAAATTATTTGTTAATGTCACATTCGGATGCTCATCATTATAGGTGGATTCAATTTCCTTTAGTGCATCCTGAAGGCTTGCCGCAGCTGAAATGACAAGCTCAGTTTTTTTGGTTGTATCCGATGACTTCATCTCTGTTTGACACCCGCTCAGGAGCAAACAGATGGCGATGAAGGCGAAGAACGCATACTTCATGTTCACACCTCTTATTATTCAATATCATCTGTATCCTTTATTATAAGCAAACTTATTTGACCATTCATAGGCTTTCAGTAAAAAGAGAAAAGAAAAGCCGCCAGAAGGCGACTTTTAATGCTGATAAAAACGGAGCAAATTCCCATTGATCACTTTGTCTGATAAGGAAAGCTCTTTATTGGCTTTTTCGATATAAGGCTGACACACCTCATCCTGTTCAACAGGCTCTTTTGTTTTTTGATCATAGCAGGTGTTCTTTGTATAGAGATAATCATCTGTAATAAAGTTCCCGTTTCTCAAAACAGCAAAAGGCGTCCGTTCGTTTGAAAATAAGTCATTGCCAAATTGAATGGCATCCTTCGTTTCAATACCGAGTAAGTGCAGGAGTGTCGGCTTCACGTCGATTTGCCCAGCTGTTTCAGAAATTGTCTGTGGTGCTTGATCTGTGACTCCCGGAATGTAAATCAAAAAGGGAACCCGCTGCAATTTCACAGCATCAAACGGTGTGATTTCATCTTTATTGAGCAGCTCTGCCATTGCCTGATGATGTGCCTCGGATATGCCATAGTGATCCCCCATGAGAACAAACATTGTATTGTCATACAGTCCTTCTTCTTTCATACGGTCAAAAAATGTCTTAATGGCTTCATCCTGATAGCGGACGGTCGTCACATAGCGGTTTAAAATGGCGCTGGACGAATCATATTCATCAATCAATTGATCATTTGGATCGATTTCAAATGGAAAGTGATTGGTCAAGGTAATGAATGTGCTGTAATAAGGTGCCTTCAACTTTTTTAAATAATCAATGGATTGGTTAAAGAAGTCGATATCCTTTAAGCCCCAGCCAGTTGAATTCTGTTCATTGACTTGATACGAATCGACATCATAAAAGCGGTCAATCCCAAACGATTCATACATCACATCACGATTCCAAAACGTTTTATTATTCGCATGAAATTGGACGGATTGATAGTTCTTTTTTTTCAACTGCTTGTATAACGTGTCGTATTCGTTGTCACTCGCTGTGAAAAAGACAGCGCCGCTGCTAGATGGATAGAGGGAATTTGCGACAATAAACTCTGAATCCGACGTCTTTCCTTGCTCAGTCTGCTGATAAAATTCATCAAAATAAAAACTCTTTTTAGCGAGTTGATTTAAAAAGGGGGTGATGTATTGTCCATTCACCTTTTGATCAACGACAAATTGCTGGGTTGATTCGAGTGAAATGAACACAACGTTCTTGCCTTTAGCAAGTCCAAAGTACTCTTCGTTTGGTGCACTGTAATCAGCCTTTGTGTAGTTAGCTACGGTTGAAAGTGTATCTTCATCTGCAAAGGCTTTTTGTCCAATTCGCGCTGTTTGGGCAGCGCCGTCATACAGGTGGAACTGGAACAGCCCAAGGTTTCGTACAATCACTTCTCGATCATAAGAGCTTGTCAGAAAACGAGGGTGATCCATCATGGCTGAACTGACATGAAACAATAGAAAGCTGCAGCACACGGCATAATATGTTTTGATCGTCTTGAAGGAGGCTTTTGGCGCTAAAGGTTTACGTTTTAACAGCCATGCCAGTACCACGAAATCAATGAGCATCAGCAAAAACAGCGGGTGGAACAATTCTGTCATACTGCTGCCCATATCCCCCATGTTTTTCGCTTGGAATAATACAGGGATCGTAATGAAATCAATATAAAATCCATAAAAGATCGTATTCGCTATGAGAATCGCCGTCAAAATAAAATTTGCGGTCAATAAAAAAATCTTTTGCTTCTTTTCATTTAAAAAAAGAGCAATCCCAAACAAAGGGAGCAAAAAGCTAAGTGGATTGATCAAAAGCAGCCATTCATGAAACAGATTGGCCGTTCTTATGTGAAATCCGAATTGATATATGATGTATGTTTTCATCCACATGAAGAGGATGGAATACACTAAAAACCAGTGATTTTTGAAGAACGCTTTCATTTATGTAGCTCCTCATCATTCTGTATTCAGCTGCAAGGCAAAAACACTTATCTTAAACCTACTAAAAAAATGAGGAATGATCAATTCATATCCTGTGTTTTTCGGAAAAACTCTTTTTAATTCATTAGAATGGGATGGATATGCCGCAGATGACGGCGATGTAATAGCAGGTAACGACGGTAAGAGCAGCTAGTACGACTTGTTCTCCTGTGCTGCCTGTTTTGACATAGAAGGGAAGACGCACTTTAATGGAAGCTGGAAATAAAAATTTAATCCCGTTCACTGTTCCTGCATCCAGGATGAGATGACTTGCCATCCCGACTAGTAAACCGATACTTAGGCTGTCATTTGGAATGTATGTTGTCGCTAGAAAATAAATGATCAGCAAAAATAATAAACTGTGTGTAAACGTGCGATGACCGAATACACTGCTGATCAGTGCCGAGAGCAGCGGGAATTTTCTGCCGATTTTACTTTTTGTATGGCAAAGATCAGGGATCAGGGCACCAACTGATCCAGCAGCAGCCATCGTCACTGGGTCTAATCCATAATAGTAGGCAACGGCTGTAGAGGCGGCAACTCCGCCCATGATGTGTGTTTTTCCTGTCATGATGCGTACTCCTGTTCTATCTTTAGTTCAAGTACTCACTATATCAAGGGTGGATTTATTCAGCAAGGCTTATTTCTAAAGAAAAAGAGGCCAAAATGGTTGGCTGAATGGAAAAACATTCTATAATAAGGGAGAAGTCATGTTGATACTAACGATAAGGATGCGATTCGGATGGGTAATGCAGACATTTTAAAAGAAATTGTTCTTGTACATTATGAAGTCAGCCGTAAATTAAACCGCAAGTTACTTGAGTTAGAGAAAGACATCACGCCCCCGCAGATATATGCTCTTTCTATTTTGATACAAGGCAAAGTATCACATGCCGAAGAGCTGAAGCAAAGACTCTCTTTAAACCCTGGTGCAGCCTCTATTGCACTCAATAAATTATGTGAGCAGGGTTATATTCAAAGAGAACGGGACAAGGACGATTCATCACTTGTTCGTTTAGAAGTCACGGAAAAAGGGATGGCGATTTATGAAAAGCATACACGTCTTTTCGGAAAAGTGATTCAGCATATGATGTCAGACTTCACAAAGGATGATTTAAAAACCTTTCTGTCGTACTTGCAAAAAATGAGACAGACCTTTCATGATGATTGAGCCTCTTCCCTTGTATAATGCTGAGCGCTGTAGCGCAAATTAAACAGGCAACCGCATTTTATGAAAAGGGAGGAAACAGCGATGTCATTTTTCCAAAAGGATAAAAAGGCGAAAAGTGAGAAAAACCATCAGCAGGTAGATCAGCTGTTAGAGGAAGCAAGTAAAGAGCTAGCAGGCGATCCGCTTCAGGAAGCTGTACAAAAGAAGAAAAACAACCAACAATAAGCAGGTAAAGGGCAGAGAAACCGTTCTCTGCCTTTTTTCTATGTTTTTCCCTTTGACAGATGTGAGAATGTTTGATAACCTTCGTGTAGTAAAAATGAATAGAAATCCTCACGCTATGTCTCAGTGAGGTAGAGGTTGCGCGGATGATGAGTCACTCATAGGAGAGATGGAATCGTAGATCATGAGAAAAAAGGCATCAGCGCCGAAGTGTAAAGAGAGCTCCAACTTTCTTTATGCTGGGTCTGCATTGAATAAATGCAGGACTGCCACGTCTTTGAAGCGTGGAGGGCTATCCGGAGATCAAGGTGTATGTTTTGAAAAGCATGGACTTTTGTTCAGGCTTTTTTTTATGTTCTGAGTAACAAAAATAAGGGTATGCTGTGAATAAGTAATCCATGATGAACATAAAGAATGCAAGTCATTGCTTCACAAATATATCAATGAAGATACTGCCGGGTCTGGTCCAAAGTGAATAAAACGGAGGTACGGAAATGGAACAGACAAAAAAATGGGGTTTTTGGTTATTGACGGCTTTTGTCGTCGGAAATATGGTAGGTTCAGGCATCTTTATGCTGCCAAGTACGCTTGCCCAGCACGCCAGTCCTTTAGGTGTGACGATGGCATGGCTTGTCACAGGCGGCGGTGTGCTGATGATTGCGCTTGTATTTGGGCATTTGTCCATTCATAAGCCGCAGCTGACGGCTGGACCACAAAGTTATGCAAGGGCGCTTTTTAAAGATCCGAAAAAAGGGAAAGCGGCCGGTTTTACAATGGTTTGGGGATATTGGGTGGCAAGCTGGATTAGTAATGTCGCAATTATTACAAGCCTTGCTGGTTATTTAACGACTTTTTTCCCTATTCTCACCGTAAAGACTGAAGTTTTTACCTTTGGAAAAGAAGCGGTCACACTTGGCCAGCTCATGACGTTTATCGTATGTACCCTTCTTCTATGGGGAACACATACCATTTTAATCACTAGCTTAAGTGCTGCAAGTAAATTGAATTTTATTACGACCTTTTCGAAGGTGCTTGGATTCGTCCTTTTTATTGTGGCGGGATTATTTGCATTTCAAACGGCATTATTTGAACATTATTACTTCCCAGTTGAAACAGGCGGAGAAGGAGTGCTCGGACTTGGCGGCCAAATTCATCATGCGGCTATTTCCACACTATGGGCATTTATTGGGATTGAATCAGCTGTCATTTTATCAGGAAGAGCATCCTCACAGCGTGATGTGAAACGTGCGACGATTACAGGTCTTTTAATCGCACTTTCGATCTACATGATTATCACATTGATTACAATGGGCGTTCTGCCGCATGATCAATTGCAAGGCTCTGACAAACCATTCGTGGATGTGCTTCAGCTTATTATTGGGCCAGCTGGCGGAATTGTCATGGCACTGCTGGCGATTATTTGTTTGTTTGGTTCGATGCTTGGCTGGATTTTACTTGGTTCAGAAGTACCGTATCAAGCAGCAAAGGCTGGTGATTTTCCAGCAGTTTTTGCAAAAACAAACAAAAAAGGAAGCCCTGCTTTCGCTTTGACTGTTACAAATATTATGTCACAGCTGTTTATCTTCTCTGTGATGTCACGTACGATTAATGAAGCTTTTACTTTTTTAACCACATCAGCGACACTTGCGTATCTTATTCCGTATATTGTGTCTTCCATCTACAGCTTTAAGGTCATCATGCAAGGTGACACATATGAGCTTCAAAAAGGAAATCGAACAAGAGACGGTATCATTGCACTTGTTGCGATGGGATATTCAGCTTGGGTCATTATTTCAGGAACAGCCGACTTGAAAACTTTTGGTCTTGGAATCGGTCTATTCTTAGTGGGTATTTTGCTTTATCCACTCATGTCAAAAGGATTTGCCAAAGAAACGGTATAAGATAAGGAAGACGTTTCTCCATCTCTGGAGAAACGTTCAGCGTGTAGACAAACCCTCGCATTCGGTGTCAGGTCTGCGCTTCGGTGCTCACGAATGTCGAATTCGCTCCGCTCCGGTGCTCGCCCTTCCTAGATTGCAAAGGTTTTCTATCACGCTGAAAAGAAGACAAAGGGCTAAAATAAAGCTCATTTTATCCCTTTGTCAATAATTTGGACGTTTCTCCATCTCTGGAGAAACGTTTTTTTATGATGCAGATGTCAATCGGTCCACAATGAACTCTAGCTGACCTTCTAGTGACACTGGGTCATTAAAAAAGTAACCGACGGGATCTATTTCAAATACACGTTTATTTTTGACGGCAGGAAGTGATGTCCAAATGCTGCTTTGATATACTTGGTCACCATTACTTTTTGAGCCGCTCCATGGACCTGTGAAAATATAGTCGCCTGCGAATTCTGGCAGCTTCTCAAGCGAAATGTTTGCATAGCCGACACCGCTGTCGATCGCTTCTTTTTTGACGGCCTTCGGTGCTTTTAATTTCAGCTCGTCATAAATGATTTCGCCTCCGCGGCCAAAGGTGTTTCCGAAGATATAAATACCTTTATCAAATGGTGATACGATCGAAACCGTTTTGCTGCCGACAGCTTTTGTTACCTTTGGTTTCACCTCAGCAATTTTAGTATCCCATTTCGTGATCCATTCTGTTGCTTTTTTTGGTGTACCTGTCATTTTACCGAATTCTTTTAGCTGGTCTTTGAAGGAATATTGGTTGTATTTAACCGCTACAGTCGGGGCGATTTTTTTGTATTGATCAAACTTCTCGTCTTCTCCCCATGCAATAATCATATCTGGCTTCAAAGCGGCTACCTTTTCAACTGATGGGGTCCTTCCGAGATTTTCCACTCCATCTGTTTTCCCTTTATAAAAAGGGTTTTTAAAGATGGGTGATGTTGTAGCAACCGGCGTCTTGCCGAGTGTGACGAGGTCCCCGTAATAGCTTTCTGCAAGAAGCACTATTCGTTTCGGATTTTTCGGAAGCTTCACTTCACCTTTGGCACCCTGATAGGTAATCATGTCATTCTTTTTCGCTGCAGATTGTTTATTTGAAGTGCTGCCGCAAGCGGCTGTAAAGATCATAAGGATGGATAAAGAAATCAAAAGAAATCCAGTTCGTTTTTTCACAAAAGTTCTCTCCTATTCACTTCTCTTTGATAATGATTCTCATTTTCAATTTTATCGTAACATGATAGGAACAAAAATGCATCGGCTAATTTAGAACCAAAAGAAAAATGATGAATTTCTCACAGTTTTTTGCTGAAAATAAAGAAATTTATCAGAACAGTGATTTCAAAAAGAAAAGAAAGTGATATACTAGACTTCGAGATTGATAATCATTATCACTAATAGAGAATAGACATGAACGGAAAGGAAGAGACTGGTTTTGGGCTCACAATCGAATAAACAGCTGCCAGCCAGCGATGATACGATCGATATTGTCACGAAGCCTTTTGGAACAGCAGCTGTTATCATCATAGGAATGATCGCTTTAACATTTGGTCTTTTTTTATCAGTATCATTAGGAGCGGCAAACATTCATCTACAGACTGTATGGGAAGCCGTTTTTCATTTTGATCCACATCAAACTTCACATCAAATCATTCGGGAATTGAGGTTGCCGCGTACAGTTGGAGCTGCCCTCGTCGGTGCCTTTTTAGCCGTATCAGGTGCCATTATGCAAGGAATGACAAGAAATGCGCTTGCGTCACCTGAGATTATGGGTGTGACAAATGGCTCCGCATTTGCGATTGCCATTGCATTAGCATTTTTCCCTGGCCAATCTTCTTTTACATTAATTCTTTGGTCATTTGTTGGAGCCGCACTCGGGGCCTCTATTGTATTTGGTGTCGGTACTATGTCAAAAGGGGGGCTGACCCCTGTAAAGCTCGCACTAGCTGGTACAGCGGTTGGAGCACTTTTGAGCTCCATCTCCTCAGCCATTGCCATCCGTTTTGACGTCGCTCAAGATATGAGCTTTTGGTATGCTGGCGGAGTGGCAGGTGTGAATTGGAGCAATATTCATATCATCATTCCAGTTGCCATTGCAGGACTAATCATTGCAATGATCCTTGCCCGTTCGATCACGGTTTTGAGCTTAGGTGAAGAACTGGCGAAAGGACTTGGACAGTATACAAAAACGGTCAAGGTGCTTGGTATATTGGTTGTTATTCTTTTAACGGGTGCTGCCGTGTCGGTAGCAGGCTCTATTGGTTTTATTGGGCTTGTGATCCCTCATGTCACTCGATTCTTGGTCGGAGTGGACTATCGCTGGATTATCCCATGCTCCGCTATTTTAGGGGCCACTTTGTTAATTTATGCAGACATTGCTGCAAGACTGGTCAACGCTCCGTTTGAAACGCCAGTCGGTGCCATTACAGCGATTATAGGCGTTCCTTTCTTCTTATACTTAGCTAGACGTGAAAGGAGCGGGATTTAAATGGAAATGGTGCAGCAAGCAAAGAAAAAGAAATATCAACGAACGATGCTCATGATCTTTTTGGCAATCGTAGCTGTGTTTCTCATTAGTTTAAATACCGGAGAAATTCGTATCTCTCCGATGGATACATTGAAAACACTTTTTGGATTTGGAAGTGAAATGGATGAACTCGTATTATTCGAGTTCAGGCTTCCAAGAATGGTCATCGCTTTACTTGTCGGCGCTTCTATCGCTGTATCAGGAGCGATTTGGCAAGGTGTTTCTCAAAATGGTTTAGCTGACCCAGGTATTCTCGGTGTCAATGCCGGTGCTGGTTTTGCCGTTGTGCTATTTATCTTTGCATTTCAAGGCACGATGACAAATTTAGGTGATTTTACGATTTTTGTACTGCCGCTTTTCGCGTTCGTAGGTGCAGGCTTTGCTGCATTTCTCATCTATGTGTTAGCGTGGAAAAAAGGCATCACACCTGTTCGATTGATTTTAACTGGTATTGGTGTGAATGCTGCGTTTTCAGCAGCAATTGTGGTCATCCAGTTGAAAATGAGCCCAAATGATTTTAACCAAGCCATCGTGTGGCTATCTGGAAGCATTTATGGCTCGAGCTGGACGTACGTCTTATCTGTTCTGCCATGGATGCTGATTTTCCTTATATTAGCGCTTGTCAGATCACGCTACTTAAACATTATGAATTTAGGTGATCAGCTGTCCTATGGATTGGGCATTTCTGTTCATAAAGAAAGAAGCCTTCTCATGCTGATTGCCGTTGCATTAGCAGGTGCGAGTGTTGCTGTTGCAGGAAGTATCTCTTTCCTAGGATTAGCCGCACCGCACTTAGCTAGAAAGCTTGTTGGGCCAAAGCATCAAGGAATGATACCGGCCTCCGCGCTGATTGGCGCGCTGTTATTATTACTGGCAGATACAATTGGCCGCGTCATCCTTGCACCATCAGAAGTGCCAGTTGGCCTTGTCGTTTCTGCTTTAGGCGCACCTTACTTCATTTACTTATTGATGAAATCGAACTAATGAGGAAGGAGAGACAACATATGAAATCACTCGAAACAGAAAAGCTTTGTATCGGTTATCAAGACCGTTTGATTGTAGAAGATTTGAATGTCAGTATCCCAAAAGGCAAGGTGACAACACTGATTGGACCGAATGGCTGCGGAAAATCAACCATTTTAAAAACGATGTCTCGTATTATGAAATCCAATCGAGGAGCTGTTTACTTAAATGGCAAGGCTATCCATGAGACGCCGACAAAAGAAATTTCAAAACAAATGGCGATCTTACCGCAAACGCCCGAAGCACCAAGTGGATTGACAGTGTATGAGCTCGTGTCATATGGACGTTTCCCGCATCAAAATGGGTTTGGCCGCTTATCAAATGAAGATAAACGAATTATTAGGTGGGCACTTGAGGAAACGGGAATGATTGCTTTTCATGATCGGCCAATTGAAGCACTTTCCGGCGGACAGCGTCAGCGTGTATGGATTGCGATGGCACTTGCCCAGGAAACAGAGCTGCTCCTATTAGATGAACCTACGACGTATTTGGATCTTGCACATCAGCTCGAGATTCTTCAGCTGTTAGAACGCTTAAATAGAGAGCAGGGTCGAACTGTGTTGATGGTCATCCATGATTTGAATCATGCGGCGCGTTTTTCACATTACATGATTGCCCTCAATCAAGGGAAAGTCATAAAAGATGGTACGCCTCATGAGGTCATGACCAAAGATGTACTCAGTCGGGTATTCCATATTGATGCAGAAATTGTGCTTGATCCTAGAACGAATAAGCCGATCTGTTTAACATATGACTTAATGAATCGTGAACGAAAGCTAGAAGCTGTGAATGGATAATAGATGTAAAGGAACCCGGTGCAGCTGCCGGGTTTTTTTGTATGTTTAAAACTTCCTATTCCTGCCATTTTATCCAGTTGATATTTTTTCGCTTTTATGCAGAAAAGAGGTACTTTTTTACTTTAGACAATGGTAATATACGGTTAGAGATCATAGCTAGAAAGGAAAGAGATGCGTGGAAACAGCAAAAATATTGATTGCAGATGACGAAGAAGCAATTGTGAAAATGGTTGAACGCGTATTAAAAAAAGAAGGATTCAAGCATATTTATAAAGCCTACCATGCAGATGAAGCATTAGATATTGTCAAAAATGAGGATATCCACCTTTTACTTCTAGATGTGATGATGCCCGGTAAGTCTGGCTTTGACGTTCTGCCTGAAATCAGAAAATTAACGAAAGCGCCCATTTTCTATTTAACTGCAAGAACGTCTGATGTCGATAAACTGACGGGCTTTGCGCAGGGGGCAGACGATTACATCACCAAGCCATTTAACCCGCTTGAGCTAGTGGCTAGAATTAAGGCTCACCTAAATCGAACATATATCTCTTTACAGGAGGAGCAAGAAGACACTCAAAGCCAATATCATTATGCCCATTTCTCCTATCATCCTCATGCAGCCGAATTGAAGGTAAGAGGAGAGGTGACGGCATGCTCTGCTCAGCTTCTTTCTTTGCTGAAGTACTTTTGTGATCATCCGAATATGGTTCTTTCAAAAGACCAAATCTATGAGAAAGTATGGGGCGTCCCATCATATGGTGATAACAACACCGTCATGGTTCATATTCGAAAGCTGAGAGAAAAGATTGAATTAGATCCGAGTCAGCCTGAATATATTGTGACGATCCGTGGTATGGGTTATAAATTTATACCGCACCCCGCAAAGGTTCTTCAATAGTTTATGAATTTACGAGCAAAACTTTTCTTTCACTTTGTCGGACAAATGTTTATTGTGATTGCCATTTTGATGATTGGGAATACGTTCTCTGAGAACTTATATTTAAATAAATACTACAAGAACATGACCGAAACTGGTTTAACAAAAGCTGATGGAGATACACTCATGAGCTGGCTTTATTTTAACGAGGATGGAAAAATGGAAGCCGACGATCAGCTCAAGCAAGCAGTGAAAAAACGAGACGGCTGGCTGCAAGTAATTGATTCGAAAAAGAAAAACGTTTATAGTTATCATCGCCCTAAAACCATTCCAACATCCTATCAAAAGGATGAAATGATCAAAATCTTTGAAAAGAGACAATTTAAAGATTACAAGATGTACTTCTGGCCAATTGAGATTGACCAAAAAAGCTTTATCGTGTTATATGGGTTCAAAACGAACAGCACAAAGGTAGCCAATTATCTGAAGCAGCACGAGAAGAATTTGGCTGCACTATCTCAATATTCGGTTGAAACGAAAGAATTCTTGAAGAGAATGAATGGATCGGTGCATTTGTTCAATGACGAAGGAAAATATTTAAAAGGCATTCGAGCCAACACCGATTTGAAACATAACGTAACAGATGTTGAACTGCTCAAGTATCAATCGAAGCCTTGGGAGTTTAGAAGTGATCTGTCTTATATGAAAGTGAATAAAAACCTGTATATTATTGTTTCGGTACCAAATAAAGTATACAGCCCGGATGAGCTTTACGATAAAGAGACAGACGCTTTAAATCAATATACAACCATCTTAAATGCAGGTCTTGCACTCACCATTATTATTGTCATGACTTCATGGTATTCGTATCGCTATGGACTGCCAATTTATCACATTATTCGCTGGCTGATTTTCTTATCAAGAAATAAATTGCAGGAACCAACAAATAGAAAGGGAATTCCAGTCAGTAAAAATAAAAAAGGCCGTATTAAGCGGGAATACCGATTATTTGAGGATATCCTAAAAACAATGGATCAGCTCACGCTTACATTAAAAGAGAATGAAGCAAACCGAAGAAAAATTCAAACCACAAGGGAAGAATGGATTGCAGGATTGTCTCATGATTTGAAAACGCCTCTAAGTACGATTTACGGCTATGGACTCATGCTTGAATCCGATCAATATCAATGGTCCAAGGAAGAAGTCATAGAAATGGGACAGGTGATTCGTGAGAAATCAGAATACATGTCGACATTGATTGAGGATTTAAACCTCACGTACCGATTGAAGAATGGTGCCCTGCCCATTAATCGGAAACCGGTTGAACTCAGTGAATTTTTAGCTTCCATTATGGACGAGTTTTCAAGAAGCTCCTCATCTGAGGATTATCCATCCTCCTTTGAAGATCAAACAGATGGTGTCATATTTGAGATCGATAAAGCTTGGTTCAGACGAGTGATTGAGAACCTGCTGGCGAATGCAGTGAAGCATAACGAAAAAGGCACACATATTACAGCTGTTTTATCTGAAACAGATGAAGAAGTTCGAATCGAAATGAAAGACAATGGCCGCGGAATGGCACAGGAAACGGTGGATCACCTGTTTAACCGCTATTACAGAGGGACAAATACAAACGATCCAACGAACGGAACAGGTCTCGGGCTTGCGATAGCAAAAGAGCTCGTCTTGCTGCATGACGGTGATATTCAAGTTGAAAGTGAACTAGGCACTGGAACAACTATTGCGATTATCCTAAAAAAATCATCACCTGTAAAATAGCCAAAAAACGATTTTCTTTTCTAAAGGAGATCGTTTTTTCCTGTTTTAGGATTGAAATCAATTTTGTAAACGATTACAATAAAATTGTTAACGTGAACAAATTATTTTTATCTATAAGAGAGATGGGGGAGTTTGATGAAAGCTTTTTTAGATGATCAGTTTTTACTCAACAGTCAAACGGCGGAAAAGCTATACCATGAATTTGCAAAGGACCTTCCAATTATAGATTACCATTGTCATTTAAGCCCCAAAGAAATCTATGAAAATAAAACCTTTCATAATATCACCGAAGCATGGCTTTACGGAGATCATTACAAATGGCGTGCCATGAGAGCAAATGGCATACCCGAATCGCACGTCACAGGGGATGCCTCAGACTATGAGAAATTTCTGGCGTGGGCGAAGACCGTTCCCATGACCATTGGAAACCCGCTCTATCACTGGACTCATTTAGAGCTGAGACGATATTTTGGAGTTGAAGAACTTTTAAACGAAAAAACCGCAAACATCATCTGGCAAAAAGTAAATGAAAAGCTGCAAGGAGAGGGTTTTGGTGCAAGAGACTTCATTGTGAAATCGAACGTTGAAACAGTCGTGACAACAGATGATCCAGTCGATTCGCTTTGCTATCATCAAAAACTGCGGGAAGAAGGATTCACTGTGCAAGTACTGCCCGGATTTCGGCCTGATAAGGCACTCGATATAACGAATCACCTATTTACATCGTATGTTCACGAACTGGCAAAGGCTTCATCTACTCCAATCCAATCCTATCAAGACTTTTTGAAAGCACTCCTCGCAAGAATTGATTTTTTCCATGAACAGGGCTGCCTGATCTCAGATCATGCCATTAACGAAATGACGTTTGAAGAAACGACGGAAGAAGAAGTGGAAGCCATCTTTCATAAAAAAATGTCGGGGCATTCATTGACGGAAAAAGAGAAGGTTAAATTTAAAACACAAACATTCATTAAGCTTGGTCAGGCTTACTATGAGCGGGGCTGGGCGATGCAGCTTCATATCAATGCGCTTAGGAACAACAATACGAAAATGTTTGAGCGGCTTGGGCCAGATACAGGGTATGATGCGATGAATGATGAAGACATTGCCAAGCCGCTTTGCAGAATATTAGACCGTTTAGATCAAGAACAGGCACTGCCAAAAACCATTCTCTATTCCTTGAATCCTCGGGACAATGTTGTGATTTCCACATTGGCTGGAAGCTTTCAAGACGGAACGACACCTGGGAAGATCCAGCACGGCACAGCTTGGTGGTTTAATGATACGAAACAAGGGATGACAGAGCAGATGATGGCTCTATCCAGTATTGGGCTGATCAGCCGTTTCATTGGGATGCTGACAGATTCACGAAGCTTTTTGTCGTATACAAGGCATGAATATTTTCGAAGACTGCTTTGCGATATCATTGGAGATTGGGTAGAAAAAGGAGAAGCCCCTTATGATCTTGAGCTGTTAGGGGGAATCGTGAAAAGAATCAGCTATGAAAATGCCAGGCAGTATTTCAAATTTGACCGGGCAAATCAGCTCAAGCACCACCCAAACAAAATGACATGAAGAAAATGAAAGCGGTTTTATGATAAGATGGTAAAAAATCATAAAAGGCGGAATAGCATGACAGTCACAATTAAAGACATAGCAAAATTGGCAAACGTCTCTCATACCACGGTATCAAGGGCTTTGAATAACAGTCCTTTTATTAAAGAGAAGACAAAACAAAAGATTTTGTCGATTGCAAAACAGCTGAATTATTCACCGAATGTCCATGCGAGAGGCCTAGTATCACAAAAATCATTTACAATTGGTCTGTTTTTTACAAGTTTAACAGAAGGCACATCTTCAAGCTTCTTTGTGGATGCGTTAAAAGGTGTCAACAGCGTCATGACAGAGTATTATAATCTCTTTGTAAGAGGAATTGACGACTTTCACGATTACACAACCATTCATAAACAACGCTACGATGGCATTTTGCTCATGAGTCAAAGCGAACACGATGAAGCATTTATCCATCATGTGAAGAAACAGGGCATTCCCATCATTGTGCTGAATCGCCGTGTAGAAAGTCATGAGGTCATGAATATATTAGCAGATGATAGTCAAGGAGCTTACCAGGCTGCACACCATTTCATTCAGCAAGGTCATGAACAAATCGCCATCATTGAAGGGAAAGAAGGCTTTAAATCAACTCAGGAAAGAAAAGCTGGTTTCCTGCAAGCGTTAATTGATCACCAAATACCTATGAAGAAAGAATATATGATGAAAGGCGATTATCATATGAAAAGCGGCTATGAATCAATGGAATCGCTGCTGGCCCTCGATGATCCGCCAACAGCGCTCTTTTGCTCAAACGATGACATGGCGATTGGTGCAATGAATGCTTTATTTGCAAAAGGCAAAACGTGTCCAGGTGATATTTCTATTATTGGTTTTGATGATATTGCTTTTTCGTCCTATACCACACCTGCATTGACAACGGTGAAAAAACCGATTGAAAAAATGTGTGCACTTGGAGCAGAAGCTATCCTTTCAGTAATAAACGGTGAAGAGCAAGAAGAGGATCATATGGAGAAAGTGTATGTCCACACAGAACTGATGATCAGAGATTCAGTTAAAAAGGTGCCGTAATCAGCACCTTCTTAGAAAAAATGTTCACGTGTGCATAATACTTGGAGAGGGGAATCCATTTGAAACGATTATCAAAAGCCATATACCCGGCGGCTGAGTATCCGGAAACGATTTTGCAGATTGGCGAAGGAAATTTTATGCGAGGATTTATCAATTGGCACATCCAGAAGCTGAACGACTGCACAGATTTTAAAGGAAGAGCGGTTGTTGTTCCTCCACGAAAAGGATCGGTAGCAGCCTTAAATGAACAAGATGGCTTGTACACATTATGTATTCAGGGATATCATGACCAGCAAGAAATGAATGAACGTATGATCATCCAATCGATTAGCAGAGGAATTAGTACGTATACGGATTACGAGGAGTTTTTACACGTAGCGGAAAACCCGAATCTTCGCTATGTCTTCTCAAATACGACAGAGGCAGGACTTGTGTTCAGAAAAGAGGATCGTTTGGAGGATCGGCCGCAAGCCAGTTTTCCAGGAAAGCTGACAGCGTTCTTGTATCACCGGTTTAAAGCATTTGCTGGAGATGAGCAGAAAGGACTGATCATTCTGCCTTGTGAATTGGTTGAACAAAATGGTGATCGATTGAAGGAATATGTGATCAGTATGGCAGCTGAGTGGGAACTGCCGTCTGCGTTTATTACATGGATTAAGGAAGCCAATACGTTTTGTAATACACTTGTGGACCGGATTGTCCCTGGATTCTCTAAGGAAGCGGCTGAAATTGTACAAAAGGAGGAAGGGTATATCGACGAATTGCTTGTCACGGCAGAATATTATCATCTTTTTGTCATTGAAGCGCCTGCTTTTGTGCAAAAGGAGCTCCCCTTTCAAGAAGCAGGATTAAATGTACTTTTTGTAGAGGATATTGCGCCTTATCGTATGAGCAAGGTACGAATTTTAAATGGTGCACATACGGCAATGGTGCCGATTGCCTATTCATGCGGTTTAGAAACTGTAAAAGAAGCTGTGGATGATGAGCATGTTGGTCCGTTCGTCAGGCGTATGCTGGAGGAGGAAGTACTTCCAGGGCTTGAACTCCCTGAAGATGAACTTCTTCTTTATACACAATCCGTTTGGGATCGTTTTTGCAATCCATTTATAAAGCATCAATTGCTGGATATTGCGCTGAATGGGATATCAAAATTCCGAACCCGTAATCTTCCGTCATTGCTTGATTATGTCGAGCGAAAGAAACAGCTACCAATGAAACTTGTGTTTTCACTTAGCAGTCTCATTTATTTCTACAGAGCACATGCAGGAAGGGTAAAGGATGATGAAACTGTGCTAACGCTCATGAAGGAAGCATGGGAAGGGGAAAACCCTTCTAATGAAGGAGTTGCAGCGGAAATTCTTTCATGCGAGTCATTATGGGGCAGAGATTTAACGGATATAAATGGATTGAGTCAAGCTGTAGCTGATCAGCTTACCCTCATACAGACGCATGGGATGAGAGCGGCTGTTCATCGAATGATGCCTAATCAATATGAAAGTCAGGGGGAGAAAGCATGAAAGACTTTATTGTCATCTACCCTTCAGATAATGTCGGTATTGCTTTAAAAGGACTTGAGCAAGGGGAGGAGCTGCAGCATCAAGGACATACGATTATCTTAAAAGAGACCGTCGCCAAAGGTCATAAGTTTGCATTGGCTGAAATCAAGCAAAGAGAGAATATTATCAAATATGGCTATCCCATTGGTCATGCAGTGACTGCCATTTCTGCTGGAGAATGGGTGCATACGCATAATATCAAAACCAATCTATCTGGCAAGCTAGAATACGAATACCAGCCTTCATTATCAGAAAACCCCTATGAAAAAACGAATCTTACATTTAAAGGATATAAACGAAAAAATGGCGGAAGCGGAATCCGCAATGAGCTTTGGATTGTTCCTACCGTTGGATGCGTGAATGGCATCGCCGATCAAATGATCCAAATATTCACCGCTGAAATGGGTGGAAACATCCATCCTTTTGAAACAGCCCTTGTATTAAAGCACAATTATGGCTGCTCACAGCTTGGGGACGATCATGAGAACACCAAAACCATTTTACAAAATGCGGTGAAGCATCCTAACGCTGGAGGAGTACTCGTTCTTGGACTTGGGTGTGAAAACAATGACATTGAGGATTTTCAGTCCACATTAGGTGAATATGACCATACGAGAGTGAAATTTTTAAGAAGCCAAGAAGTAGGAGATGAGATTGAGACGGGAGTCGCATTACTCAAGGAAATTTATGATGCCGCGAAAGAAGATCATCGTGAAGATATTCCGTTATCTGAGCTGAAAATCGGTTTGAAGTGCGGAGGATCAGATGGATTCTCTGGTATTACCGCAAATCCGCTTTTGGGCAGACTGTCCGATTTTATTGTTGCTCAAGGTGGCACGACAGTGTTAACAGAAGTGCCAGAAATGTTTGGTGCTGAAACGATTTTAATGGAGAGAGCGGAATCAGAAAAGACTTTCGACAATATTGTGCAAATGATCAATGACTTTAAACAATACTTCATGGATCATCGACAGCCGGTATATGAAAATCCTTCCCCGGGAAATAAAGCAGGTGGAATTTCGACATTAGAGGATAAATCTCTTGGCTGTACACAAAAAGCAGGTACTTCTGAAATTAAAGATGTATTGAAATATGGAGAGCTGCTGAAACAAAAGGGATTGAACCTATTAAGTGCACCTGGTAATGATTTGGTTGCTTCATCTGCACTGGCTGCTTCCGGTTGTCAAATGGTCCTGTTTACAACAGGCAGGGGGACACCCTTTGGTACGTTTGTACCAACAATGAAAATCTCGACCAACACAGCCTTATATGAAACAAAAAAGCACTGGATTGACTTTAATGCTGGAGAACTGCTTGAAGATGTACCGGAAGATGTTGTATTAGAAAAATTCATTTCAACTGTCATTGATGTGGCGAGCGGGAAGCTGTTAAATCATGAAAAAAACAATTTTAGAGAGCTGGCTATTTTCAAAACAGGTGTCACACTTTAAGTCGACTGGGGGATGAGTACGTGTCTAAAAAGCGGGATTTGATGTATATCACAGCAGGAACGGTACTAACTGGAGTCGGAATTGCTCGTTTAGCAAAGCAAGGGAAGAAAAATAAGAAAGCAAACGGAATCGATCAAGTGCTAAAGCAGATAAAAGCACCGCAGTTCCCAGATCGTGAATTGAATGTGGTGCATTATGGAGCAGATGCGGAAGGGCAAGAGCTTTCTACAAATGCCATTCAGTCTGCCATTGATGATGCGCACCGGTTGAAAGGGGGACGGGTGCTGATACCAGCAGGGACATTTATGACAGGTGCTTTAGAATTGAAAAGCAATGTAGAACTTCATCTGCATGAGAAAGCCTATGTGGCATTCAGCCAAGACCCAAAGGATTACTTGCCTCTTGTACTGACAAGATATGAAGGGGTTGAACTTTATAATTATTCTCCTCTCATTTATGCACACCATGCAGAAAACATCGCTATTACAGGAGCTGGAACGCTTGATGGCAGAGGGGATGCGCATCATTGGTGGCCTTGGAAGTATGGGACAAATGGCCAGCCCTCTCAGGATCGGGATCGCCAGCTTTTGTTTGAAATGGCGGAAAAGAGAATACCGGTAGAAGAAAGGGTATTTGGAGAAGGTCATTATTTAAGGTCGAGCTTTATTCAGCCATACCAATGTCAGCATGTGCTAATCGAAGGAGTGACAGTGAAGGATTCACCGATGTGGCAAATTCATCCTGTGTTAAGTGATAATGTCATCGTCCGCGGTGTTAAAATCATTGGGCATGGACCAAACACAGATGGTGTCAATCCGGAATCTTGCCGGAATGTGCTCATTGAAGATTGTTATTTTGATAACGGAGATGATTGTATTGCCATCAAATCGGGCAGAAACGAGGATGGACGGAGAATAGGGATTCCATCTGAAAACATTGTCATTCGTAGAAATGAGATGCGGGATGGACACGGCGGTGTGACGATCGGGAGCGAGATCTCTGGCGGGGTAAAGTATGTTTATGCAGAAAATAATGTCATGGACAGTCCGAACCTTGACCGGGCACTGCGTATTAAAACCAACTCTGTCAGAGGCGGCACCATTGAACATATTTATTTTAAAAACAATACAGTCAAAAGTCTAAAGCATGAAGTGGTCTGTATCGACATGATGTATGAGGAAGGAGATGCTGGTCCGCATCGTCCTGTTGTACGTCATATTGAAGTGGAAGGACTCAAAAGCAGTGGCGGACGATATGGTGTGAAAATAGCCGCATACGCACATTCTCCTGTGACACATTTTAAAATGAAAGATTGTGTCATAGATGATGTGGCGTATCCCTTATCTTTAGAGCATGCCGTTTCTCCTGCTTTTCAGAAAGTCGTCATCAATGGAGAACAAATCAATTCATTGAAGAGTGAAAAACAGTCTTTTTAGAGGCTGTTTTTTTGTTTTATGAACAGAAAAAACGCTTTTAGAAATCACATATACAACCTATCTGCACTGTAGTATAATATTCCCGAAATTAGAAAAGAATTGACGAAAGAGATTTCGTTAAGCAGTACATAAACCAGGGGGTTCACTCATGAAAAAGTTAACAGCTATTTGGCTATCTTTATTGCTTGTGATGGGTGTTTTAGCAGGATGTGCAGGCGCTGAGACAGATCACAAAGCAAAAGGGTCACAAAATAAAGAAACGGCCACTGCGGCTTTTCCAGTATCGATAAAAGATGCAGCTGGCAAAACAGTTGAAATCAAAGAACAGCCTAAACGAATTGTTTCGTTAATTCCAAGTAATACGGAAGTTGCTTATGCACTCGGGCTTGGAGATAAAATGGTTGGACGATCAGACTTTGACAATTATCCAAAGGAAGTCGAAAAGGTAGAGAAGATTGGCGGACTTGAATTCAATGTCGAGAAGGTCATTTCCTTAAAGCCAGATCTTGTCTTAGCACATGCATCTCAGATGGGATCAAAAGATGGATTTAAACAGCTTGAAGATGCAGGCATCCAAGTGCTGACTGTAAATGATGCAACGTCCTTTAAGGATGTGTACAAATCAATCAATATGATCGGTGAAGCAGCTGGCGTGAAAGAAGCATCAACAAAGCTTGTAGACGAAATGAAAACAAAGCTGAATGACATCAAGAAACAAGCAGAGGGGATTTCGAAAGACAAGCAAAAAACAGTCTTTGTCGAAGTATCAGGTGCACCTGAAATCTATACAACTGGTAAGAATACATTTATGGATGAAATGCTTTCTGTTATCCATGCCAAAAATGCTGCAGGCGATCAAACTGGCTGGGTGCAAATGACGGAAGAATCGATCATCAAGCGAAATCCTGATGTCATCGTGACAATTGATGGTTCCAGCTTAGCTGATTTGAAAAAAAGAGACGGCTGGAATGCAATGAAAGCAATGAAAGAAAAACAAGTCTTTCAATTGAATACGGATCTCGCATCAAGACCGGGACCGCGATTGGTTGAAGGAGTCGAGGCTCTTGCGAAAAACGTCTATCCTGATACGTTCAAATAAATTGATCATCGCATATACACTAAGTGTTTTACTTCTTGCGATGAGCATTGGAATGGGAATCTCCTTTGGAAGCTTAGGGATTCCCATTCCTTCTATTCTTCGTATATTTGTTCATGAACTATTCGGAGTGCAGTTTGGAACCATTGATTCCATCGATCGCAATATTATGATGAACATTCGACTGCCAAGAGTCATATTAGCGGCATTAGTCGGTGCAGCACTTGCATTATCTGGTGCAGCTTTTCAAGGTTTATTAAAAAATCCTCTCGCTGACCCTTATACGCTGGGGGTATCTCAAGGGGCATCAGTTGGAGCCGTAGCGACCCTGTTTTTCAGCTTGCAGCTCCCGCTTTTTGGCAGTTTCACACTGCCATTATTCAGTATGACAACAGCGCTTGTGACCCTCTGTCTCGTTCTCTTTTTTGCGCGTCTTGTTCATCGGGGGATGAGCATATCTTCTTTAATTTTGACAGGAGTAATTTTCAGCTCTTTTTTGGGTGCGCTCATTTCATTGATGATTGCTTTAACAGGTGATGATCTAAAAGAGATCATTCATTGGCTGCTTGGCAGTGTGTCCATGAGGGGCTGGCGTTATATTGTGCTTTTTCTTCCTTTCTTTCTTGTTGGGACCTTTGCGTTAATGTTGATGGGACGAGATTTGAATGTGATGACGTATGGCGAGGAGAAGGCAAAGCTATTAGGTGTACATGTGAAAAGGAGCAAATATATTGTGCTGCTGGCGGGCTCGATCCTGACCGGAAGTGCAGTAGCGGTATCAGGGACGATCGGTTTTGTAGGTCTTGTGATTCCTCATTTTATCCGTCTCTTAACTATTACGGATCATCGGCATCTACTGCCTTTGTCTATGCTGAATGGTGCTTCCTTTCTTGTATTAGCAGATGTGTTATCCCGTACCATCATTGAGCCGACTGAATTACCGATTGGCATCATTACTGCGTTAATTGGTGCACCTGTATTTGGCATCATCCTCATTCGTAAATATAGAGGGGGGACGCACGTATGATTCAAGTGAAGGAAATCAGAGGTGGATATGGAGAGAAAGAGGTCATTCGTGGTATTAATCTTGAAGTAAAGCAAGGAGAATTTCTCGGTATACTCGGTCCAAACGGGAGCGGTAAGACGACCCTTCTTAAAATGATGGCAGGGATTTTAGCACCTATGAGTGGTGAAGTACGTCTCGGCGGTCACCTTATTCAATCCTATCAGCCAAAGGCGCTTGCGCAAAAGATGGCAGTTCTGCCGCAGAAAACGGACCAAGCTTTTTCATTTACGGTGGAAGAAACCGTCCAATTCGGCCGTTATCCATATCAAAAAGGGTGGCTGCAATCTGTCACGCAAGAAGATGTGCAGGTCGTCAGCAAAGTCATGGAACAAACGGGTGTTGCACAGTTTAAGAATCAATCCATCCATGAGTTAAGCGGAGGAGAACAGCAGCGTGTGTATTTAGCACAGGCATTGGCGCAGCAGCCTGAATATTTATTGCTGGATGAACCAACGAGTTTCCTTGATTTAGCCTATCAAAAAGATTTGCTTGATTTAATTAAAGAAGAAACGACTTCCTCTAGATTAACGGTCATTGGCGTATTCCATGATGTAAACATCGCCAGTTTATATTGTGATCGGCTGCTGCTGCTTCATGAAGGAAAGACAGACATGTTAGGAATGCCGCATCACGTCTTGACCACTGAACGAATCAACCGTGTGTATGAAACAAATGTGACACCGCTCCAGCATCCATTTAGGGCTAACCCTCAGCTGATGGTTGAGCCTGCAGCCCCTTCTAAAGCATCAATTGTAAACATAGCGGATGGCTGGAGGACATATGGCTCAGAAGGGATGACGTTTTCCATTAATCAGCCTCTTCGCATCCTTTCCTCACATAAGAAAAACGGCGGGTTCTTTTGGAAAAGGTCTATTGGAACGGGAACGAAGACGCTTCACGAGCAGCTAGAGTCAGCTGAAGATATGCTGTTTTTCGAGCAAGCTAACGGATTAGCGCAATATGCCGCAGAAGACGCCGAAGACGATATGATCCTTTACGGCATGCTTCAGCAGGAAGCGTTGACCATTTGGCTTATCCTGAAACGATCTTTAGCTGACGGCGCAGCTGTTCAGCTTATTGGGCAGCTTATGCATATCATGAAGCAAGAAACAAGCATTCCAATCCATCATCTGTGCATCGCTGCACTCAATACGCAAGAAACGAAGGATGCTGACCATTTACACGAAAGATTAGGACAAAAGGTACAAAGGCTTCTTCAAACGTTGAATGTCATTCAAAAGTGAATGTACAATTATATTTAGGTTAGTTGAGTAAGACAGTTGGTATTAAAAGGACTACACATATCTAAAATGTGTAGTCCTTACAATAGTTCTTAATCTTTGTTTTAAATAAGAAAAAATTGCAACTATGCCAGCTAGTTCTAATTTTATATATAAGGCGGTTTAATTCTTATTAGATGAAATGCCCTTTCCGCCTTTTGTTATTAAAGTGCGGATTCTTTCCATGCCAGTCATAATTGGTTTCGCACGACTTATTAATGTTTGGGTAGCTTCGAGACCTAGAGACGCTTGATGGGCATCTTCATTTGCCCACACTTCATAAACATAAACAGAACTTGGTTCATTCTCGGAAATATTCACAAGATATATGTCACATTCATCCAAATTCTTCATTGATTCTGCTGCTTCTAATAGAATATCAACCATTTTTTCTCTTTCGCCTTCTTGTACCAAAAACTTGTTAAATAAACTAAATTTACTCATACCATCCTCCTTCATTTTGTCTTAATCATGTTTTACATTATAAACTATATCTTCAATCACTATTTTATAATGAAATAAAAAGGATGGTTTGCCTTCATAATGGACTATCTATCCTATTATTTAATATCTTAATTTAACAAATGGTTCACTTTTCTTTTTCATTGATGACATTCATTCCTCATGATTTAGTAAAACAACTGCATCTTATTCAGTTCGGGTTATACTAAAAAGACAAAGCAGTAGAAAAGAGGGAAAACCGTTGAAACTTTATACGAAAACCGGGGATCAGGGCCAAACAGGCTTGATCGGAGGAAGAGCTGATAAAGATGATGTGAGAGTAGAGGCGTATGGTACGTTAGACGAGGCGAATAGCTTTATTGGACTCGCGCATGCAAAATTACGGCAGCATGGCGAATTGTTTCCGGACCTTTTGTCAGAGCTGATCGTTATACAGCATGAGCTGTTTGACTGCGGCGGTGATTTGGCAGCAGTCAAACCACGTAAAGAAGGCAAATTAACAGAAGCCTCTGTGACAGTCCTTGAGGAAAGAATGGATGTCTATGTAGAAGAGGCCGCGCCGCTTACCAAGTTTATTTTACCGGGTGGTCAGGAAGGCGCTGCTCTCTTACATGTGGCGCGGACAGTCGTCAGAAGAGCCGAGCGGCATATTGTGACGCTTGCGAAACAGGAGGAGATACCAGCCGTTGCGCTCACTTACGTAAACCGTCTATCCGATTATTTATTTGCAGCCGCCCGAATCGTGAATCATCGGCTTGGTGAAGCTGATGTTGAATATGAACGAAGTGCCGACGTGTTTCGTTCTAAATAAGGAAAGCACTCTTCAAATAGAAGAGTGCTTTTTTATTAGGTTCTGCCGCTCAGTCTGAGCATTGTTACGACTCTAGTCGCAATCAAAGATCAATCTGTGACACGTTTTGCCGGCTTTCTTTTTTGACTATAGTTAAAGCAAGGAGCAAGAAAGGAGGCATGAAGATGAAAATAACAAGTAAAACCATTATCGGTTCAATTTTATTGTTTGTCGGTTTATCCATCTTCTTTGGTGGTTCATTTGGTGGACTGATCCCGGTTTTGATTGGGGCAGGGCTCATCTATGTAGGTGTTAAAAAATACGAAAAAGGCAGTAAAACCTTAGGTGTCATTCTAGCAGTCATTGGTGTATTGATCGTCGTGCAATTTCTGCCGTTTATACTCGGCATCGCATTTGCAGGGGTACTTCTTTATTTTGGCTGGTCGATGATCAATGGTGAATCTACCAAAAAATCATCAAGCAGAGCCTATATGGAGCCAAACACGGCACCTAATACGGAAGAACCGATTCATACGTCTTTTGATCAAGAATGGGAAGACTTTTTAAAGAAAAAATAAAGGGAGGAATATCAAATGGTATTAAGAAGAGTAAGAGATATGTTTGTTGCAACTGTCAATGAAGGTTTAGATAAATTGGAGAATCCGCGTGTCATGCTGAATCAATACGTTCGTGATATGGAGGATGATGTTGCGAAAGCGAAACATGCCATCATCAAACAGCAAACGATTCAGCAAGGCTTCCTGCGAAAAGCAGAAGAGACGGAAGCATTTGCTGAAAAGCGAAAGAAGCAGGCCGAGCTGGCATATCATGCGGGAGAAGAGGAGCTTGCACGAAAAGCGCTCACAGAAATGAAGTATTTTGAAGAAAAGCACAACGAATATCAGGAAGCCTATCAGCAATCTGTGAAACAATTGAAAGAGCTGAAAGAGCAATTGCAGCACTTAGAAACGAAGCTGCGTGATATAAAAGACAAGAAGCAGGCACTGATTGCAAGAGCCAATGCCGCACAGGCAAAGCAGCATATGAATGATTCCATCAATAAAGTAGACAGTGAAAGTGCATATAAAGAGTTTCTCCGAATGGAGAACCGTATTGAAGAAATGGAAACAAAAGCAGGCAGCTATGCACAATTTGCAGATCAAGGGGCATATGCTCATTTAGATTATGCCGATGAGGTTGAAAAAGAATGGCAGAAGCTCAAGCTCGAGAAAAAGCCTGAACAACAGCAAGCAAACGTATAGAGATCACATCGGAAGAAAAGCAGGCTTTTTCTTCCGATATTTGATTTCTTTCTGTTTCGCTTTTCCTTATAATGAAAAGGTCAGAAGATAAAGGGATGGTATGAATGAAGCGATTAATCGGTCTAATTTGTATACTTGTAGGTATCTTTTTAATGATTGGCATGCTTTTCAAAAATGAAAATCTCTTTCATTTAAGTTTTTCCCGTGAAAAACCAGTGACAACAGCTTCAGCGAAAAAAGAGGAGATTGATCAATTAGATATTTCTCTTTCTGGGTTTCGCGTGAAGGTAAAACCTGAAAATCGTTCCGATATTTCCGTGACTGCTGTCAATGGAAAAGGGAAAATGTATGCGGAGCAAACAGGCGGTACGTTCAAAATTCGTGCTGAAAATAAAAGCTTCTTGTTTTTTACTCAATTTGAAAAAGGAGAGCTTTTAGTTAAAATTCCAACAGATTATCATAAAAATGTGAAGATTACGGGTGGAAGCGGCGTCAGTGAGATTGACGGAGAAGGAAAGCTGTCCCTTCAAGATGTGATACTCAAATCAACGAGCGGAAACCTCACAGCCGAGAATTTCTCAGCAAAAAATGTAGAAATCAAAGCAACCTCTGGCAGGCTGGCAGTGTCGCACATCGATGCGAAGGATAGTGATATTGGGGCAACTTCAGGGCGTGCCGATATTAATGATGTCAAAGGCGAGCTGCAATTGGGCATGACAAGCGGCCGATTGACAGCAAGTTTTGATACAATTGAGTCACCTGTCTCCTTTCATATGACATCAGGGAGCGCGAAATTTAATTTGCCAGATGACGGAGATTTCAACGTTCAGGTGAAAAAAACAAGTGGAAGCGTCGATCACTCGTATGACTTTGATCAAGTGGATAGTGAAGGTCGAGGCTTTACAGGTACGCGGGGAAAAGGGACACATTTAGTCGATATTGAAATGACAAGTGGTAACCTCAAGCTGCGGTAATGAATGAAAGAAAGGAAGGAGGCGAGTCAACTGCGTTTTACAAGGAATCAAATTTTAGGCATCATTGTCGTGATATTTGGTATTAATTTATTTCTCAAAATTATTGGGATCGGAGCAGATTTGTTTTGGCCTGTGTTTTTTGCGCTGGCGGGTTATTGGCTGCACTCACGATCCAAACGTTGGCTCGGTTCAGTTTCCTATATTTTTGCCGGCTTTCTCTTCTTAAAATTTCTGCTCAATATTACATTTAGTTTAACAGGTTACCTATTTGCGGCCTTTTTGATTTATGCCGGCTATCGCTTATTGAAAAATAAACCTGTTTTTGATGTCGATAAAAAGGAAACATCAGAAGACGGGAAGCCTTCACTGAAAGTCAATCTTGAAAAAAAGAGCGATCAGAAGAAAACAAAAAGCCAGACAAAGCCGCGCAAAGAGCATGACTTTTTTATTGGTGAAGTCAGGCTGATGAAAAAGCCGTTTCAATTAAGTGATTTGACGATTTCAGGTTTTATTGGCGATGTTAAAATCGATTTATCAAAGGCGATCATCGCAGAAGAAGAGAGTACGATCGTGATTAGCGGGCTGATCGGAGATGTGGATATTTACGTACCGCAGGATATTGAAGTATGTGTGAGTGCTTCCGCCGCGATTGGTGATATGAAAATCATAGATGAAAAAAGAAGCGGGTTCGGCAGTAAAGTGTACGTGATGACCAACGATTACGATGAGAGCAAACGAAAAGTGAAAATCTCCATCTCGCTACTGATCGGAGATGTGGATGTGAGATACTTATGAGGAAATTGCATTTAGGAATCCAGTGGCAATCTGTTCGTCTTGGAATCGGCATCTCGCTAGGTGTTGTGGCGATGACGACATTGCCGATGTTTTTTTATTATCAGCTTGATCCAATGATCCTGCTTTCTACCCGCTGGTTTGGCATACCGTTTTTTTGTATTTTACTCATCGTTAGTCTTGCGATTGGGATTTTTGCCGGGAGTGTATTTGGCTATCAGCATAAGAAGCGCCTCGATCAGCTTGTAGAGTCGATTTTGAAGTTTGAAAATGGAAACTTTGCATACAGGCTGCCGTCTCTTGGCGATGATGAAATTGGCTTAGCCGCCGATCAATTAAATGAAATGGCGAAGCGGGTGGAAGGGCAAGTAGCCTCTTTGCAAAAGCTTTCAAATGAACGGGCTGAATGGCAGGTTCAAATGAAGAAATCGGTGGTCTCAGAAGAGCGCCAGCGGCTGGCAAGAGAGCTTCATGATGCGGTCAGCCAGCAGTTATTTGCGATTTCGATGATGACCTCAGCTATTCTTGAAGGCATGAAGGAAAAGGACGAAAAGATTTTAAAACAAATGCAGCTTGTCGAACGAATGTCTGGCGATGCACAAAATGAGATGCGTGCTCTTCTGCTTCATTTGAGACCGATCACTCTAGAAGGAAAAGACTTGAAAAAAGGCTTAATTGAGCTGCTAAATGAATTCCAAGCAAAGCAGCCGATTGATATTGATTGGGAAATCGAAGATGATGTTCCGTTATCTAAAGGAGTAGAGGACCACCTCTTCCGAATTGTGCAAGAAGCACTGTCGAATGTGTTTAGGCATGCAAAGGCGACAAAAGTGACAGTGCGTCTGCTCATCAGAAACCGGCAAGTGCAGCTAAAGATTATTGATAATGGTATTGGCTTTCAAACAGACCATGTGAAGACGGCCTCCTACGGACTGGAATCGATTCGAGAAAGAACAAGTGAGGTAGGCGGTGTCGCAGAGATTATGTCATTTGAGGGAAAAGGCACACAAATTGATGTGAAGGTTCCCATTTTTGATGAAGGAAAAGGAGAGAACGTTCGATGATTCGAGTGCTTTTAATAGACGATCACGAAATGGTGAGAATGGGGCTTGCGGCCTTTTTAGAGGCGCAGGCTGATATTGAAGTCATTGGTGAAGCGTCAGATGGACAAAAAGGTGTAGAGCTAGCCGTTGAATTAAGGCCAGATGTGATTTTAATGGATCTTGTCATGGAAGGGATGGATGGCATAGAAGCAACGAAAAGAATTTGTCAGGAAATTGAAGATGCCAAGATCATCGTTCTGACGAGCTTTATTGACGATGATAAAGTCTATCCTGTGATTGAGGCGGGTGCTTTAAGCTATTTATTAAAAACATCCAAGGCAGGAGAAATTGCTGATGCCATCAGATCGGCAAGTATCGGCGAACCAAGACTTGAATCGAAAGTGGCTGGAAAGGTCATGAATAAACTCCGTCATTCATCAAATGGGTCCATCCTTCATGATTCATTAACAGCAAGAGAAATGGAGATCTTGAAGCTGATTGCGGATGGGAAATCGAATAAGGTCATTGCCGAGGAATTATTTATTACAATTAAAACGGTGAAGACACATATTACCAACATTCTTTCCAAACTTGATGTGGAAGATCGAACGCAAGCGGCTGTGTATGCGCACCGCCATAAGCTGATTCAATAAAAAACAGCTTTCAAGTGAAAGCTGCTAGAACATGCGTAAAATTAGTCCTTCTGTCCTGTGATCGGACGTTCGGATAGTTGATGGAGCTCAGGAACTGGAAAAGCCTCCTGCTCCTTGGCCGATTTTTCCTCCAGGGTTTTCTTCATTTCGGATAAAAGCTTTACGCTCTCCTTTGCTGCTGCCGCTTTTTTTTCCTGCAAATCAATGATCTGTGAAAGTCCGACGAATAATCCGCCTCCCAACAGAAGGAGCGCAGGGGTTTGTCCATAATAAACCACGATCAAAAATGTGCTTGAAAAGCTGTCGGCTTCAATGAAGAAATCTTCTTTTGATTGCATGAATACAACGATTAACAGAAGTATCCCTAGAATCAAAAATAGAATGCCGGCCGAAAGTAAAGCTCGTTTCATGATTGACACCCTTTTTTTCTTACCATTTTAACATACTCTATAAAGATTGTGTTGCGCCCTTAGTCCCGAAGTCACGGATTTTCACATTTGCCTTGTAACGAATGTCCGATTCACTAAAAATCTCATCCCAATGCTTCGCTTCTTTTCGAAAGTCCTTTGGATACGCAATACTCGCTTTTTGAGAAAACCCACAAATATCTGCTTTGATCTCATGTTGTAATTCCCCAATGAAATCTTTTACGTTTTTCTCTAATCGACGCTCCACTACACCTTCAATCTCTTGAAGATACTTTTCATTAAATGCATTTTCCCGCTCATTCCAATCCTCTGATAATCTTCCATCAAGCTCCACTGACACATTAAACTGATATTTTCCGCTGGCTGTTTTATTCGTTTCAATGTTGTGTTTCAGTTTAAAAATCTCAAACGAATAGATGCTGTGATCATATTCAAATTCAATGACTCCGCCTTTTCCTTCTCCGGTCAACAGGTTGTATGACTGCACTGCTAACGGAGAGATGTTGGTGAGAAATCGTCTATTCTTTATAATAGAGGCTCCGTCTAGCATTAATTTCCCTTGATCTACACCAACTTTCGGAACAGCAAAAGATACGTTGTTTTGCATAGCAGAAGAAATATCTCCTAATGAAACGGGCTTGAGCATACGTATAGTCGATTTAGTATTCGTAGAAATATCATATAATGTAGAAGAAGCTGGCTGCCCATCGTCATTGATTTTCAGCAAGTCTCCAGGCTTCTCAGAGGTCATAAAGACGAGGCTTCCTCTCCGCGTTTCATTGTCACGAATGAATTGATTAATGACGAGGTCGAAATTATTCTCATTGATGAGCTCTTCAGAAAATAAATACACTCTCAGCTGCTGGGCGAAAATCCGATGACTTTTGAGAGTCGTTGTTCGGAATATTTGATGTACGGAATCACCACTAGTTTCAATAATTTTTGTTGGGTCTTTTACGCTGGATTCTTGTTCAATTTTTTGAGGAACAAGGACTTGCATAGATATTTTAAGCTTATGACCGTTATCTCCTTTATCTAAGCCATAACCAATCGCCATGTTGAGCTCCTCAATATTGGTACTATCCCAGCATCCACTTAATAGAACAAGGGCCAGTAATGCAAAGACCGTTTTCTTTTTCATGCTGCTTTCCGCCTCCTTTTCAAAAACACGATGATAAATAAGAGAAACGGGAGGATACCGAATAAAAGGAAAAATAAATGGTTCACATAAGTTAAATAATCACGTACTGTATCAACATCCTTTGGGAAAATGGCGGCAAAGTAGATGACAATTCCCATCAGCGTGAGCACGATCTTTTTGGGGAATTTTGTGAGTTTGGATATCCCCATTGCAGCAAAAAACGTATATCCTACGAAGCTCGTATAAAGCTGAACAAGCCAAACGATGAGCAAAAAGGATTCGATTCGCTCAATAAAGATTCCTTGTATATCAAACGATTGAAATAAGGCAATCGTCGGCCAAGTCAAAGTCGCCGTTTCTTTCACCGTGAACGCACCAACGACAAGAATATAGGTGAAAATATAGATGATCGCAGGAATCAAAAAGCCGACTGCGCCATAAGCAAAGGTGTGTTTTTGCGTGTTCATATAGGCAGGCATAAACAATATCATTTCAATGCCGACAAACGAAATGGCTGATGCGTTAAGGGATTTGAAGACAGGGGAGAAGCCCTCTCCTAAAACAGGACGGAGGTTATCTAACTTAAACTCTTGAACACTGAGTCCGTAAGCAATAAATAAGATAATCAGGGTCACAATGAGAAAAAAAGGGCACAGTCTGGCAAAATCACCAATCCCGCCGACTACAAGATAAAGACCAACCAAAATAAAGCTGATTATGGTCACCGCTACAGGTGTGTTTTGAAGCAAAAAGAACTTCACCATTTCCGACATAGCCCGTACTTCATAGCTAGCAACGCCAAGAAAATAAATAATAATGAGCAGGTTAGTAAGAGCACCAATCCACTTTCCAAGCCCCTCATTTGTATAATCATAGTAAGAGGAGAAGGGGACTTTTTTCATCATAAGGACATTCACAAAAATAAACACAATGTAAATGGCACTCATGAGTAAGAGCGCAATCCAGCCGTCAGGTGTAGCTGCAGCCTGAGCCATTGCTCGTGGCAGAATCATCATACTTGCACCTAATGTTGTATTGGCAATTATGGCACTTGCCTGATAGCTTGTGATCGACTCTTTATGATTGACCATATCGTTCTCCTTTCTTTTGATTTTTTAAAGGCAATCGAATGATGGAATTGTCTTTGTTTTTATAGCTGAACACAAAATCTGGTGAGAAATAAGGTGTACCAAAACTTTTTTGCCGTGTTAAATGAGTAAGGAGAACGAGCATGAACAGCACAATCCCATATAAACCAAAGGTAGCTGCTGTAAACATGGACACAAACCGGAGCACTCGGAACGACATCCCCATCCCATATTGAGGGACAGTGAATGATGCAAGGGCAATCACACTAACGATAATCACCATGATTGAGCTCACAATATGGGCCTGAACCGCCGCCTGTCCGATGACAACTCCGCCTACAAGTCCAATCGTTTGACCGAGCGGATTTGGCAGCCTTAAACCAGCTTCCCGCAGCAGTTCAATCGTAATCTCCATGATGAGTGCCTCCACAATAGGCGGAAAGGGGACATTTTCTCTAGTACTTGAGATCGAAATAGCCAGAGGTGTAGGTAAAAGCCCTTGATGGAAGGACACAAGCGCAATATAAATCGCTGATAAAAATAATGTCAGAAAGATAGAGGTAAACCGCAGCATCCGAATGAGAGAGGCAGCGATCCACCTTTCATAATAATCATCAGGTGATTGCATAATCGTCGCAAGAGAAGCAGGTACAATTAACACAAAAGGTGAATGATCGACAAAAATGGCGACACGTCCATTATTTAAAGCGGATGCCACTTTATCCGGCCGTTCTGTGTTTTGGATTTGCGGAAAAGGAGAGTACACATTGTCCTCAATCAGTTCCTCAAGAACCCCAGAGTCTTGTATATCATCAATGGTGACTTGCTTGAGTCGTTTTTTCACTTCTTTTAAAACAGACGATTGAGCGATACCATCTATGTACATGATGGTCACTTGGGTGTATTTCTTTTGTCCAATCTTCATGTCAACCGTTTTGAGATCGGGGTTTTTCAAGCGCTGTCTTACAAGAGCTAAGTTCGTATCTAAATCCTCAATAAAGCCAATTTTCGGTCCTCTCACAACTGTTTCAGAGGTAGCATCCCCTATACTGCGTTTCTGAGTTCCATGCGTTTCTAAAATATACGCATGCTGAAATCCGTTAATCAGTACCACGCAATGTCCATCAAATATCGCAGCGACCAATTCCTCAGAGGTCTTCACCGAACGGGTGGTCATCATCGATAAATTGGATTCCAGCTTCTCTTTTGTGAGAGACGTATGATCTTGGAGAAGCAGCTTTAAAAAGGTTTGAATCTCCATCGTTTCGTTCATTTCTTTTATGTATAAATAGTAAACAACCTGTCCGTGAGGCAGCGTTTTTTTCTCATGGACCAAATCGTCCATTTCCTTTAATTGTGGAAGGATGACGGAGAGATTATCGTATAAGTGCTCTTTTAATGGAGTTTGATTCATTAGGATCACCCGCCTCAAATCTTTTTCTTAGCATTACCTGCTTGAAAAAACAATATTCTGTGTTACATTATTTTGTGGTAAAAGAAAGAATGAGGGTTTTGGAGGAAACAAGATGGCACAGATTCGTTTAGCAGGAACAAAAGAGGAGATCGACCGTATTCTACAGTCGTTTGACAAGCATTATGAGGTGACATATACATCAAAGGATTACGGAAAAACGAACCCAAAATACAAATATTCGAAGGATGTTCGCGTTTATATTGAACTAAAATTAAAATAAAGATAAAATTTTAATTGAAAACGCTTAAAGGATTTTCGTTTTTTGTATAGAATAGAGTTGAGTGATGAGAAGCTATGGAGGGATACATAATGACGGAATTTAGAATCGAAAAAGATACAATGGGCGAAATCAAAGTGCCGAAGGACAAGTTCTGGGGTGCACAAACACAACGAAGCAAAGAAAATTTCAAAATCGGTTCTGAGAAAATGCCAAAGGAAGTTGTGAATGCGTTTGCAATTTTGAAACGTAGCACAGCGATTGCCAACGAACGTCTTGGCAACCTTGAAAGCGAAAAAGCAGAAGCAATTGCTGCTGTATGTGATGACATCATCAGCGGAAAATATGACGAGCATTTCCCGCTTGTTGTTTGGCAGACAGGCAGTGGAACACAAAGTAATATGAACATGAACGAAGTCGTTGCAAATAGAGCAACTGCTTATTTGAAAGATAAAAATAGTGAGTTCAGCATTCACCCGAATGATGACGTTAACCGCAGCCAAAGCTCAAACGATACATTCCCAACTGCTATGCACGTGGCAGCTGTTTTAGCTGTGTACAAAAAGTTGCTGCCTGCTATTGACCAGTTAAGAACAACTCTTGATGAGAAAGCAAAAGCGTATCAAGAGATTGTGAAAATCGGCCGTACGCACCTGCAGGATGCAACACCGCTGACAGTAGGCCAAGAAATTAGCGGCTGGGTATACATGCTGGACCGTTCAAAAGAAATGATTCTAGAATCAACTGAAAAAATGAGAGAACTGGCAATTGGCGGAACTGCTGTTGGTACAGGCATTAACGCACACCCTGAGTTCGGTCAATATGTTGCTGAGGAAATCAGCCAGCTGACAGGTCAAACATTCAATTCTTCACCAAACAAATTCCATGCGCTGACAAGCCATGATGAAATTACGTATGCACACGGTGCTTTAAAAGCACTTGCAGCTGATTTAATGAAAATTGCCAATGATGTGAGATGGCTTGCAAGTGGCCCACGCTGTGGAATCGGCGAATTGATCATTCCTGAAAATGAGCCGGGAAGCTCTATTATGCCAGGAAAAGTCAACCCAACCCAAAGTGAAGCTTTAACTATGATTGCAGCACAAATCATGGGGAATGATGCAACAATCGGTTTTGCCGCCAGCCAAGGAAACTTTGAGCTGAACGTCTTTAAGCCGGTCATCATTTATAACTTCCTGCAATCCGTTGAATTACTTGCTGACGGCATGAACTCATTCCATGACAAGTGTGCAGTAGGAATCGAACCAAACCTAGAAACAATTGAGAAAAACTTGAACAATTCATTGATGCTTGTGACGGCACTTAACCCGCACATCGGATATGAAAATGCAGCGAAAATTGCGAAGCTTGCTCACAAAGAAGGATTAACACTAAAAGAAGCAGCACTTCAATTAGAACTGCTAACAGAGGAGCAGTTCGAGCAATTTGTGAAACCAGAAGAAATGGTGACACCGAAAGCAAAATAAGAAACCAGGGGCGGCTGCCCCTGGTTTTTTTCATTAAAAGTGATGTGTTTACAAATGATCCTCTTTCAAAATACGCAAAAGTGACTCAGAGTTGGTTTGAAGCGGTGCGTATAATTTTAATTGGTACAGCATGCCTTTCACGATGACTTGTCTTGGTTTTTGTTTGTTTAATTCATTTTCTAGAATGCCAAGCGCTTCAAATAATTCAGGTTCGTTCATCACTTCATAGTGTGATTCAGCAATCTCTCTTAACTCTTTTAAAAGAGATTCTGTGAGCGGATCGAATGACCGTTCATAAATCGGACCAAACCAATCGCTCGCTTGATCTACAGAAATGAGAGGAAGGTCATTTCTGTTCATCATACCGCCCATCAAATCATCGATACGATGAATCATGGTTGTGGCAAGTTCTTCTGCTTCCAGCTGAAAATCATATAAAATCGCCAGCTCGAAATAAACGTGGCTCATGCCCTCAATCGTCAAACATAAATCGGCCATATAAGGAATAGCAGCATCTCCATATACTTGTTTAATGTTATCAATGTGAAGCTGGATGGTCGCAAGCCTAATTTGTTTTGCGAGTTGCTGCGTTTCTTCATTCAGTGGAAGCGCCCTGTCGCTCAGCTGCATTTTAATAAAATCCTTTTGCTGCAAAATATTATCATAATAGACAGTGAGCTGTTTGCGGTAGGCTTCTTTTGGTGTGCCGCCCTCTGTTTGAACCTCATGAATCCGGGTAAATACCTTATCGTAATAGTAATGAAGGATCGAAATGAGCAATGCTTCCTTTGATTTAAAATAAAGGTAAAAAGCTCCCTTTGACATGTGGCATTCATCCGCAATTTCTTGAACAGACGTTGTGTTGTAGCCTTTGCTGGCAAATAATTTCATGCCAGCCTCAATGATCATTTTTTCTTTCTTTTTCAATATGAGTGTCACCCTTTCTTACCGAAAGACAAATGTCTTAGAAAACGTGCGTAAAGAGATGTGACTTATCGGTCATAAACGACGAAAGTTTTCAAAAATTAATCAGATTGTAACTTGTTTTTTACAGTGTAATTCTTTATATTATAAAGTAAGGTGACCAACTGGTCAAAATATGTGAAAGGATGATGTTCCATGAGAGAAATCGATGATATGATTAGACGCTTGCGAACAAAAGGGATTCAAGTAGAAAAAGTCAAAATGCCGAAAGAGACAACCATTGAAAAGAAATGGATGTATCAAGCCGGTAAAAAGATCAAAGCCACATACCGTGATTTCAATGGGTATTCATTCATCTAAAAAAGACTGCGGTCAAAAACCTACAGTCTCTTCTTTGGAACTATGATTGTATAACGTACACCTAGATCATCATTTTCAATAGATATGGACGCTTGATGCATTGAAAGGATTCTTTTGACAATGCTTAATCCAATACCGAATTCGCCCTTTTTTCCCTTACTAAAAGGTTCGTATAGGTTGGACAGCATATGTTCTTCAATTGGAGGACCGTCATTACGAATGACAATGCGGATTTGATCCTCTTCCTGTTTCATCTGAATATCAATCTTACTTTTTGCGTAGCGAAGTTGATTTTCTAGTACATTCTCAAATAATTTGCTCCATTGTTCTGGATCGCCTTCAAGAGCAGCCTCATCATCTAAGTCCACGTTCCACTGCAATTCATTTTTCGACCAGCGTATTCGGTCGACCACTTCCAGCATCGTATTACTGAGTAGGAAGGAAGAATGTGCGGGATGTTGTTTTGATAAATAATCAAGCTTAGTTAAGTACAGCAGATCCTTTATTTTCTTCTCAAGCTTTTCCGCTTCACCTTCAATGACTTCCACCGTTTGTTCAAGATCTCCCTTAGGAAATATACCATCTTTAATGGACTGCGTGTAGCCGCGGATGACCATGACAGGTGTTTTTAAGTCATGTGAAATATTCTGCAAAAGTGTCCGTTCTGTTTCATCCTTTTGAATGAGTTTTTGTCTCATTTCTTCAATGGTATGACCAAGCTTGCCAATTTCATCTTGCCGGTCAACGATAACAGGATCGTCCCAGTCTTCTTGTGCAATCCGTTTGACGTGCTTTTCAAACGCAACGATTGGTCGGGATAAATAGCGGGCAAGCCAAATCGATGGAATCCAGCTTAATAAAATAACGGTGCCTAAGATAAAGATCAGCTGTTTAAACAGCGTAAAGGACAGGTCGTCTCGATAAGAATCTGGTGCATAGGACAGAAGAATATATGGTGTATTGCCTGATGATACCTTTTTGATGACAAAAAAGATATGCTGACCGTTCACCTCTTCAGAATACCGTTTCGTTGCGCTTTTTTGTTTTTTCACAAACGATTGGATTTTCTCAATAAAGGCATGTGGAAAAAACTGCGCCATTTGTTCTAATTCATCTGACGGAATCAAAATGTGCTGCACGGAGCGGTTTTCCGGTGTCGACTTTGGCGAGCCGTCTCGGTTTAATGGATATTCTGTCAGCACTTGCTGTTCATTTTCGATATTTTTATAAATTTCATTTGTGAAGAAGTCACGTAATGTATTGGAAAATAGAATAATCAGGACAATGGAAATGGTGAGCAAAATGCCAGAGATCACAACCCAAATTTGAAAAGCGAGCGGTTTGTTCTTCATCCTTTAAGCATCCTATAGCCAAATCCATAGATGGTCTCGACCTTTAAGTCGGGCATTTTTTTGCGCAACCGTCTGACAAGGTCATCCACCACACGATCTGTCCCGAAGTAATCGTGTCCCCAAATCTTGACGAGGATATCTTCACGCGAAAAAGCATGTCCCTGGTGATGTGTAAATAAAAGCAGCAAGTCAAATTCCTTAGAAGTTAAGTTAATGAGCTGCCCTTCTTCATAGACCTCTCTTACATCCTCATGAATGATATAAGAAGAAACTGAAGTGACGCTTTGCTGCTGCGGGGTATCGCTGTTTTTATACACAAGCTCCAGCAGCTTTTGAACCCGAATGATCAGCTCACGCGGAAGAAACGGCTTTGCGATATAATCACTGCTACCCAGCTCTAAACCGAGGACACGGTCGATATCTGCATCACGGGCTGAAATGAAAATGACCGGTACGTCAGGTGATGCGGCTTTAATTTCTTTAATGAGGGTATAGCCGTCTGTATCAGGCAGCATGATATCTAAAATCCATAGATGCGGCGGCTTGTTCATGGCCTCGCGTGCCGCTTCTCCAGTTAAAAAAGAGGAGACATTCCAATCTTCACTCTCTAAATATTTGGTTAACAGTTCATTTAAGTTTTGTTCATCTTCAACTAAATAAATGGTGTACGACAAAGTCTTCCACATCCTCTCAACGTCATTATAACGGGATACGAAGGCGGCATGTCAACAATCACACGCTTTTTTCACAATTTCACATATTCTTCTCATCATTATCCCATAATGTTTGATTATGATAAGGTCAAGGGAAAAAAGGGCATAGACAAAAGGCGGATGAATAGGTGCTTTTCATCAATGTGCGCACCTTGCTTTTTTTCTATGAATAAGTATTATATAATTTGACATATTGCCATAAAGTATTTTTCAATGATCTTTCCATTAAGAGGACCTGAAGTCCTATCTAGACATATGAATGAAACATGATGTAAAGGAGTGCAAGCGATGGATTTCCGAAGAGAAGATGAAGAGAATAAGATGAATCATCCAGAAAATCAAGACAATGAAATGAATCAGCAAAAAGATACCTATCCAGAGAATGAGAATCAAATAGACGCACCAAAAAAAGAGAAGGAACTTGTTTTCCACCAGCATGAAAACGAAGCATCTGCCACTCAGGAGAGTGTGACAAATCATTCTCCTCAAATGGTGGATGACCGTGCGTCGAAAAAAGAGAAAAAGCGGAAGGCGGCATGGCTGAGCCCGATTCTTGGAGGAATTATTGGCGGGGGTCTTGTACTTGGCATTACACCGCTTTTGCCGCAGTCACAGGATACAGCTGCCAACACGCAAACGCAGACCGCATCAACCGAGCCGGCAGTCTCAGATAATTTCTCGACAAAACAAATCACCAATGCCACAAATGTGGCTGATATGGTAGAAGATTTAGAGCCCACTATTGTTGGGGTCTCAAACTATCAATCTACACAAAATTCGTTTGGCTTGAGCGGTGATCAAACAGAAGCTGAAGCTGGAACAGGCTCTGGTGTCATTTTCAAAAAAGATGGCAAAAAAGCGTACATTATTACAAATAACCACGTTGTCGAAGGGGCCAATAAAATCAAGGTCACCCTTTATGATGGAAAAACAAAAGACGCAAAGCTTGTCGGCAGTGATGTCATGACCGACTTAGCCGTTGTTGAAATGAACGCAGACGGCATTGATAAAGTGGCGAGCTTTGGTGATTCTTCTAAGCTTCGTGCTGGAGATAAAGTCATTGCCATTGGGAATCCGCTCGGTGCACAGTTCTCAGGTACTGTGACAGAAGGAATCATTAGTGGTCTTGATCGCACTGTAGAAGCAAATACGTCATCTGGTACGGTGGAGATGAATGTACTGCAAACAGATGCAGCGATTAACCCAGGTAACAGCGGGGGGCCACTGATCAATACAGATGGTCAAGTCATTGGCATTAACAGCTTGAAAATCAGCGAAAGCGGTGTGGAATCACTCGGATTTGCAATCCCAAGTAACGATGTTAAACCGATTGTAGATGAGCTGTTGAAAAATGGAAAAGTCGAACGTCCATACCTTGGCGTACAAATGATTGACCTTGAGCAAGTGCCTGAGACGTATCAGGAAAATACGCTCGGCTTATTTGATAAACAAATCGGCAAAGGCATTTACGTAAAGGATGTTTCAAAAGGTTCACCTGCTCAAAAAGCAGG
Organism: Bacillus sp. F2HM; assembly: GCF_019266135.1. NCBI lineage: Bacteria > Bacillati > Bacillota > Bacilli > Caryophanales > Bacillaceae > Bacillus > Bacillus sp. F2HM. The sequence continues at coordinate 191,760 of NZ_LRMO01000009.1, read as the reverse complement.
CTTGAAATCTGGAGATGTCATCATTAAGTTCAAAGGAAAAGACGTAGTGAACAGCTCTCAGCTGAAAGAAATTCTTTACAAAGAAACAAAAGTCGGCGATAAAACCACAATGACTGTCATCCGTGAAGGAAAGAATAAAAATCTAGATATTACCCTTGGACAGTCAGATAGCGAATAAATGAAAAAAACAGGTGGATGTCAACATGTCCGCCTGTTTTTTTGTGCTTATTTTTTTGAAAGTGTACGTAGTATGATCTGTTCCCACATGTTCCACGGCAGAAGCTGCTTTGCTGTGAATGAAAGTCGTACACCTTTTCCAACAAGATATCTCAGCCGTTTCAGTCGCTTCTTTTCTGCTAATCGTACAACAAGCTCTGCCACTTCACCAGGATCTCCATAGTTGGATTTCTGGGCATCAATATGGGCCATCATCTTTTGATAGAGTTTTGTGTATTTCGATCCTTCTGCTGGCTGAATCATTTGTTCGTTCATGGAAGTGTTCCAAATATTCGTCTGGAAAGAGCCCGGCTCGATCAAGGCCGCCTGTATACCGAACGAAGCCAGTTCAATCCGCAAGCTTTCTGTATAGCCTTCCAACGCAAACTTAGATGATACATATGGAGAAAGTGCAGGCATTCCCATTAATCCGCTGATACTGCTCATATTGAAAATCTTTGCACCACTCGTCATAAACGGCAGCACGGCTTGGGTCATTTCCATCACACCGAAGACATTTACTTCAAATTGCTGGCGGTATGTATCGACAGGAACCTCCTCCGCAAAACCAGCAAAGGCTGTTCCCGCATTGTTCACAAGCAGTGTAATGGGGGCATAAGCATGAAGCTTCTTCTGAAATGCTTGAATCGACTGCGTATCGGTCACATCTAACGCTTCAATATGTATCATGCCAGATAAAGAGGCTTCCTCGATTTCTTCAGCGAGCTTTTTGGCATTGGTTTCTTGTCTGACGCCGGCAATCACTGTATAGCCCCGCTTTGCGAGACACATCGTGATGAGCTTGCCAAAGCCGCTATTGGCACCAGTTACAATGGCTGTTCTTTTCATCATCCGGTCCTCCTTTTTGTTTCAATTTATCATAGTGGGCTGTTTTATTGAATAACAAAAAGGAGCCTGGAGAAGAATAAAAAGCGATGCTGTGAAATAGGAGGTAACGCATGATGTGTTGGAAGAAGGCGGGACGAATAGGAGTGCTGCTCTTTATGCTGTCCGGCTGTCAATCAGTTGAACCGTTACAACAAACACATGAAGCAGAAGCAGAAAGTCTGTCAGCTGTTCAAATGAAGGAACTGCCATTTCAGCATGTGCATCTGCTTGTCCAATATGGACAGAAAAACGAATTATACGAAGCGACCTACCGTCAGGCAAGAGGCAAAGAGGAAGCAATCATTCGTGATCATATGAATGGAGCCCGTTATGAAGGAGAAGAAGCCTTGCGCGAGATGAAGATGAAGCTGAATGATATGTCGATTCCTAGTGCAAAGATCAATGAAGCGTATGTAAATGAACTATTAACTGCTTTTAATTTAGATGATGATTATCAGCGGATTCAGATCGATTTAAAGCTCGAGGATGGGACCAAACGTACATTCCAAAGGAAGAAATAAACGAGACTTTCTCACTTTTTAATTGAAAATGATTTTCAAGATCACTTAAATCTGATACACTAAATTGAGATAAGTGATCTTTTACGTCTGTACATAGACGATATTTCATATAAAAATTTGGATGAGAAAAGGAGCGTTTGAGCGGAATGAGTGCCATTTCTACTGAAGGTTTAAGCTTAGGCTACGGAGAAACAATGATCATCGATGAACTAAATGTATCAATCCCTAAGGGTGAAATCACAGTATTTATTGGCAGTAATGGATGCGGTAAATCCACACTACTTCGCTCTTTGGCCCGTCTCATGAAGCCAATGGGTGGTTCTGTCCTGCTTGAAGGTCATTCCATTGCAAAATTACCAACAAAAGAAGTAGCGAAACAGCTCGCCATTCTTCCACAAGGACCAGAAGCGCCAGAAGGATTAACCGTGCATCAGTTAGTGAAGCAAGGCAGATATCCTTATCAAAATTGGCTGAAGCAGTGGTCGAAGCAAGATGAAGAAGCTGTGAACCGCGCATTAAAGTCAACAAAGATGGAAGATCTTGCTGATCGGACCGTTGATTCATTATCAGGTGGACAAAGGCAGCGTGCATGGATTGCGATGACGCTGGCTCAAGAGACCGATATTATTTTGTTAGATGAGCCGACGACATATTTAGACATGACACATCAAATCGAAATTTTGGACCTTCTGTTTGATTTAAATGAGAAAGAGCAGCGCACGATTGTGATGGTTCTTCATGATCTCAATCTTGCATGCAGATATGCTCATCATCTTGTGGCTATTAAAGACAAGTCAATCTATGCAGAAGGCAGACCAGAAACAGTGATTAATTGTGATCTCGTGAAAAATGTCTTTGATATGAATTGCCAAGTGACAACAGATCCTTTATTTGGAACACCATTATGTATTCCGCACGGTAGAGGACGCTGTATTGTGCAGCAAGCGCAAGCTGAAACGTTTCTTGCTGCAAGATAATCGTATGTCAAAAGCCTGACATCTGTATCTCACAGAGTCAGGCTTTTTTCTGAAAAAGGAGCGGAATATCAATGGGAAATGAATTAGATGAAAAGCTGGAAGGCTTGCTTGATAAATATACAGAGCTGCTGCTCGGTGAATCAACAGACGAGCTGAAAGAAGATGTGAAACAATGGGTGATCTACTCCCATATCGCAAAAAGCATGCCACCGCTAGCAAAGCATTTCAATGAAACGTATCCAGAAGCAAAAGAAGAAATCAAACACACGATTCAACGAATCAAACAGTTGAACGAAGCTCACCGCGCCAATAAAGACCGTTAAAAAACTGCCAGTAGCGTGTAGACAAACCCTCGCATTCTTTGTCAGTCCTGCGTGCTGGTGCTCACGAATGTTCAATTCGCTCTGCAAAAGTAGCCGTCCTTCCTAGACTGCAAAGGTTTTCTATCACGCTGAAAAGAAGACAAAGGGCTAAAATAAAAATCATTTTAGCCCTTTGTCAACAATTGACTGCCAGCTCCAACTGGCAGTTTTTTTCTTATGACATTTGTGATGATCCGTACGGGGATTGATCTGTCAGTGTTTGCTGGAATTTCTGATGTGCCTGCTGGAGCTTTTGCTGATCAGCGGCTTCAACAGAATACCAGCCATATCGGAACATGACATCATATAAATGTCTTTGTGTTTTCTGTGTTTCCAGTGCAATTCGCTGAATATCCTGATAAAGAGATTCATGACTGAATTCATTGAGCGCTGTGTTGTATCCACTTGTCATATATTTTTCAGTCGATAAGAGATCTGTGACAAAATCACGATCGTTCATGTTGGTTGTTGTGGGAACCGGAGTTTGTGGATTCCCGATTTTTTGTTGATTTTGCTGTTCCATGTTTTTTCCTCCTATTGCATAAAGCCAGTAGACTGGCCTTGCCCTGAACTGCCTAAATGCTGAAGAATTTGTGTGTAATGCTGATGATGCATTTGCCCAACTTGATTTAATTCTTGTTTCAATGTTTGGTCCTGGCAATGCTCGGCCATAAAATGAGCCTTTTTCATGGCGATCAAGTTCCAGTTGAGCATATCCTCTAAGTACAAGGAATCCTTCACTGAAATGACTTCTGGGGGCATATTCATTTGCTGATTGTTCACTTGTGTTCCTCCTTACGAATTTGTTTCCTTACTGATTCTTTTTATATTGCTGATTTTGACTGGTTTTTTTCCCGCCTAGGTCTGCTTCCTGTGATGGACCTGCGTTTCCTTTTACACTTGCAGCACTAACGCCTGCTTTCGATGGGTTTTTCTTCAAACGAGACATGTGGACATCACCTCCATTCTTACAATTCCCTCTCATCTTTAATTCATACGCCGCAAAATAAGGCACACGAGAATGTGTAAATTTTTGAAATCTGCTATTGAACTGTTTCGGAAAATCTTTTAAGATAAAGAAAGAGGCATTGCTTTTTTTTGGACAAAAAATGAATGACTGTTCATTCAAAATGTTTAGGGGGATATTTATGGGCAAACATATTCGCAAGGCGGCTGTCATTGGTTCAGGTGTCATGGGCTCAGGCATTGCTGCGCATCTAGCTAATATCGGGATACCAGTAACACTGCTAGATATTGTGCCAAATGAACTGACAAAGGAAGAAACGGCGAAAAAGCGGACGCTTGATCACCCTAGTGTTCGGAATCGATTAAGTCAAGAAGCGATGAAGAAATTGTTAAAGCAAAAGCCAGCACCTCTTACTTCAGCAAAAAACCTATCATACATCACACCGGGAAATCTCACAGACCACCTTTCCTTATTACACGATGCTGACTGGATCATTGAAGTCGTCACTGAAAAGCTCAGCATCAAACAACACGTATTCTCTCTCATCGACGAACACCGCAAAGAAGGAAGTATCGTATCAAGCAATACATCTGGTATTTCAGTTGAAAAAATGGCAGAAGGCCGATCAGATGATTTTAAACGCCACTTTTTAGGCACACATTTTTTTAACCCAGCTCGTTATTTAAAGCTCTTAGAAATCATTCCTATTCAAGAAACAGATCCAGAAGTACTTTCATTTATGAAAACATTTGGCGAGGATGTACTCGGCAAAGGTGTGGTTGAAGCAAAAGACACACCGAACTTTATTGCAAACCGCATTGGCACTTATGGACTTCTTGTCACAGTGCGTGAAATGCTTGAGAACAAATACACAATCGGAGAAGTGGATTCTGTCACAGGTCCCCTCATTGGAAGACCGAAAAGTGCGACCTTCCGTACACTTGATGTCGTGGGGCTTGACACGTTTTCTCATGTGGCACGAAACGTATATGAACAGGTAGAAGGAAAGGAAAAAGAGATTTTTCAGCTGCCTGAGTTTATTGAAAGAATGCTCGAAAAAGGATGGATTGGCAGCAAGGCAGGCCAAGGTTTTTATCAAAAAAATGGGAAGGTCATTTTAGAGCTTGACCCAGTGACGCTCACATATGGAGAACGCACAAAGCTAAAAGATCCAGGCATTGAGATGGCGAAACAGCAAAAGGGTGCAAAAGCAAAGTTGAAAGCGCTTATTTATCAGGATGGCCGTGCAGGGCAACTGCTTTGGAATATGACAGCGCCCGTACTTCTTTATTCAGCTCATCTAAAAGGTGAAATTGCGGATGATATTCAGTCTATCGATAACGCAATGAAATGGGGATTTGGCTGGCAGCATGGCCCATTTGAGCTGTGGGATGCAATTGGTGTCAAAAAAGCCGCCGAGCGCATGGAAGCAGAAGGTCACAGCATCCCAGCGTGGGTGCAAGACATGCTGTCAAAAGGACACGAGACATTCTATCAAGAGAATGCTGAAGGAGAGCGAGCGTTTTATCAGAATGGCGTTTATGAACAGGAAAAAGGGAACGACAAACATATTTCTTTAGCTAGATTGAAAAAGAAACACGACGTTATCTTCAAAAATTCTGGTGCGAGCCTGATCGATATTGGTGATGATGTCGCCTTGCTCGAATTTCACTCTAAAAGCAATGCCATTGGACTAGATGTCATTGATATGATTAATCGTGCTGTTGATGAGACGGAAAAGAATTATAAAGGGCTTGTCATCGGAAACCAAGGGAAGAACTTCTGTGTTGGCGCAAACCTTGCCCTGATTTTAATGGAGGCACAGGACGACAATTTCTTTGAAATTGACTTTGTGATCAGACGCTTCCAGCAGGCAATGATGAAGGTGAAATATAGCAATCGCCCAGTCGTAGCCGCACCGTTTGGGATGACATTAGGAGGCGGAACAGAAGTTTGTCTGCCGGCAGCAGCTATTCAGGCGTCCAGCGAAACTTACATGGGACTTGTGGAAGCGGGAGTTGGTCTGATTCCAGGAGGCGGCGGAAACAAAGAGTTATATCTTCGTCACCTGCAAGGATCAGCGAAGCCGTCGCAGACGGCTATACAGGATGCCACGCTGAAAACATTTGAAACAATTGCAATGGCAAAAGTATCGACTTCAGCTGAGGATGCGCGGGATATGAACATGCTACGCGTGAGCGACCGGATCAGTATGAACGGCGATCACCTGATCTATGATGCAAAACAACTGGTGCTCTCTCTTGATGAAGCCGGTTATCGTGCGCCGCTCAAGCAAAAGGTGCCGATCATGGGAGAAACAGGCTATGCAGCGATGATTTTGGCTGCTGAAAATATGAGACTGTCAGGATACATTTCAGAGCATGACATGACCATTGTAAAGAAATTAGCTCATGTCATTTCCGGCGGGAAACTGCCATTTGGAACAGAGGTAGAGGAGCAATATTTATTAGAGCTTGAAAGAGAAGCCTTTTTAAGTCTTGTAGGGGAAGTGAAATCACAGGCACGTATGCAGCACATGCTCGTCAAAGGAAAACCTTTACGTAACTAAGGGGGAGTCAAAATGAGAGAAGCAGTCATTGTCGCTGGCGCAAGAACACCAGTAGGGAAGGCGAAAAAAGGATCGTTAAAACATGTCCGGCCTGATGATATGGGCGCATTATGTGTAAAAGAAACGTTAAAGCGTGCCGGTGAATACGACGGTCAAATAGATGATTTGATCATTGGCTGTGCAACGCCGGAAGCAGAGCAGGGGTTAAATGTGGCGCGGAATATTGGGGCATTAGCGGGACTGCCTTATACGGTACCTGCTATCACCATAAACCGTTACTGCTCGTCTGGTCTTCAATCTATCGCTTATGCGGGTGAACGTATTATGCTCGGGCAGGCAGACACGATTTTAGCCGGAGGAGTCGAATCGATGTCGCAGGTGCCGATGATGGGTCATTCCATTCGTCCAAATGCTCTCTTGGCAGAGCAAGCACCTGAATACTACATGAGCATGGGGCACACGGCAGAGCAAGTGGCGCAAAAGTATCAGGTCACACGTCAAGATCAGGACGCCTTTGCGGTGAGGAGTCATCAAAAGGCAGCAAAGGCACTTCAAGAGGGGAAATTCTCAGATGAAATTGTGCCCGTTGATGTAACAGAGCGACGGGTAGGAGAGCAGTATCAATTAGAAGAGCATCAATTCACGTTCTCACAGGATGAAGGTGTGAGAGCAGGCACAACGGAGGAGATTCTGTCTACTTTGCGTCCAGCCTTCTCAACAAAAGGCACGGTGACCGCAGGGAACTCGTCTCAAACAAGTGACGGGGCTGCGTGTGTGATGATGATGGACCGTGAGAAAGCATCCTCACTTTCTCTTCAGCCGCTCGCTAAATTCAGAGCATTTGCTGTTGGCGGTGTACCGCCTGAAGTGATGGGGATCGGTCCGGTTGAAGCCATTCCGCGTGCGCTGAAAATCGCTGGACTTGAGCTGAAGGATATTGGCCTGTTTGAATTAAACGAAGCGTTTGCTTCTCAGGCAATTCAAGTCATTCGCCATTTAGGGATTGATGAAGAAAAGGTGAATGTCAACGGCGGGGCAATTGCGCTCGGACATCCGCTCGGCTGTACAGGAACGAAACTAACGCTGTCACTGATTCATGAAATGAAACGGCGAAATGAGCAATTTGGCATTGTCACAATGTGTATCGGCGGGGGCATGGGAGCAGCAGGAATTTTTGAATTGATCTAAAGGGGGAAACCAGGATGAAAGCATTGGAAGATGTAAAAAAGGGTGGAAGCTTTTTAATTGATGAGACGAATTATGAGCATATTTTTACACCGGAGGATTTCTCTGATGAACATCAAATGATTGGAAAAACAACAGAGGATTATATTTTACAAGATGTGGTTCCGCATATAGATCAAATTGAAAACCATGAGTTCGAGCATTCAGTCAGGCTTCTCAAAAAGGCTGGTGAGCTTGGACTGCTTGGAGCCGATGTGCCAGAAGAATTCGGCGGGCTTGGATTAGATAAAATCAGTTCAGCGATCATTACTGAAAAATTCGCTAGAGCAGGAAGCTTCTCACTTTCCTATGGCGCTCATGTCGGTATTGGTTCTCTGCCGATCGTGCTCTTCGGAAATCAAGCGCAAAAGGAAGCGTACCTGCCTGGACTCGCCTCTGGGGAAACCATTGCGGCGTACGCACTCACTGAGCCAGGATCAGGCTCTGACGCTCTTGGAGCAAAAACAACGGCAGTTCTGAATGAAGCAGGTACCCATTATGTCCTCAATGGAGAAAAGCAGTGGATCACAAACTCCGCATTTGCCGACGTCTTTGTTGTGTATGCGAAGATTGATGGTGAACACTTCTCTGCTTTTATCGTCGAAAAGGATTTTCCAGGTGTCAAAACGGGGCCTGAAGAGAAAAAGATGGGTATTAAAGGATCATCGACAAGAACATTGATTCTTGAAGATGCCCAAGTACCGAAGGAGAATTTGCTCGGTGAAGCCGGCAGAGGTCATGTAATTGCGTTTAACATTTTGAATATTGGGCGCTATAAGCTGGCAGTCGGCACAATCGGTGCATCAAAACGCGTCATTCAATTGTCGGCAGAATATGCGAACCAGCGTAAGCAGTTCAAAACACCAATTTCTCGATTCAGCTTAATTGGTGAAAAAGCAGCCAATATGTCAGCAAAGCTCTATGCGATGGAAAGTGCTGTTTACCGTACGGTTGGATTATTTGAACAGCGGATGGGTCTCTTAAGTGATGAAGAGCAAAAAGACGGCAAACAAATTGCCCAATCTATTGCGGAATATGCGATTGAATGTTCTCTCTGTAAAGTGCTCGGCTCTGAAACGTTAGATTATATTGTGGATGAAGGCGTGCAGATTCACGGCGGTTATGGATTCATGCAAGAATACGAGGTCGAAAGAGCCTATCGCGACTCACGAATTAACCGGATTTTTGAAGGGACAAACGAAATCAACCGTTTGCTTGTACCAGGTACATTCTTGAAGAAAGCGATGAAAGGAGAGCTTCCGCTGCTTCAAAAAGCGCAAACCTTACAGGAAGAGCTGATGATGATGATGCCGGAAGAGCCAGGCGATCAGCCGCTCGATCAAGAAAAATATTTGCTCGCCCATGCGAAAAAGATCGCCTTAATGGTGGCTGGTATGGCAGCCATGAAATACGGGAAAGCCTTAGACAAAGAGCAAGAAATTCTTGTGAACATAGCCGATATCGTCAATGAAATTTTTGCTGCTGAATCAGCGATTCTGCGCACAGAAAAGGCAATCGCTGCAACAGGGGCAGAAAAGAATGAACAAAAGCTTGCTTACACACAAATTTTCACGCAGGAGGCTTTCTTAAAGATTGAAGCCCATGCAAAAGAATCCTTGATTGCGATGGAGGAAGGAGATTCACTCCGCATGAGTCTGTCAGCCCTTCGAAAGCTGACAAGATTTACGCCGATCAATGTCATCGCCAAAAAGCGCGAAGTGGCGAAACGAATCTTTGAAGCAGAGAAATATATCGTATAAGGACGGCTTAAAAGGTGCGGATATTACTCCGCACCTTTTTGTAAGCATACATTTAGGTTTTTAAAATATTTTGTGATAAAATGTTGTCACAATTTGCAGGAGGTGAAAATGGTGGCTTTAGATTTTTACGAATACCCATCTTGCGGTACATGCCGAAAAGCAAAAAAGTGGCTGGAAGCACACAATAAAGACATCAACAGCATACATATTGTCGAAGAGACGCCTGATAAAGAAACATTAAAAGCCCTTTACGAAAAAAGCGGTTTAGAGCTGAAGAAATTCTTTAATACAAGCGGACAAAAATACCGGGAGCTGCAGCTGAAAGATCAACTTCCTGCAATGTCAGAGGACGAGCAGCTAGAATTACTCGCGTCTAACGGAATGCTGATCAAGCGCCCGATTACAACAGACGGAAAACGAGTCACGGTTGGATTTAACGAAGATACATTTAAAAGCGTCTGGAAATGATGTAACTTTCCTTCAGATTGTGGTATCTTCAATATAGATTGTAAGAAAAGACTGGAGGGGTATTGAATGAGCACACCAAAAGATTTACGTTATTCAGAAGAACATGAATGGGTCAAAGTAGAAGGAGATAAGGTGCGTATCGGTATTACGCATTTTGCTCAATCTGAGCTGGGCGATATCGTGTTCGTTGAGCTTCCTGAAGTAGGAGACAAAATCACAGCGGACGAGCCTTTCGGAAGTGTAGAATCAGTGAAAACTGTTTCTGAACTTTATGCACCGATCAATGGCACAATCGTTGAAGTGAACGATGAGCTGGATGACAGCCCAGAATTCGTCAACGACTCTCCATATGAAAAAGCATGGATGATCGTGGTAGAACCAGCTGATGCTTCTGAAATTGAGAACTTAATGACGGCTGAGCAATATGAAGAAATGACAAAAGAAGACTAATTCATGAGAAATTGGACACTCTACCTTTATGGGGGGTGTCCAATTTGTCTTTTCAAAAAGAACACGTGGATATAACAGAGCATGTCACTGGACGATTCAAAGAAAGCGGCATGGTGCTTTATCATCAAAATGAAGAGATTGGCACGATGATTAGTGAAAACCAATATGAGCTGAAATCGGGATATTCCTATGATCAAAATCGTTTTTATCGTTTAACGGATACATTGACCGATGGGACAGAAAAATATGTAGACTGTGACGATGAAAATGGCTGGTGCTAATCACAGATGAGACTGCAGTGAACAGAAGCTGCAGTCTTTTTGATGACGAGGCGCTCAATCTTTACAACCTGAATGAAAGATTGTAATCTAAGGAAGAAGTGAATCAACGTCAAAAGGGCCGGGTGATCGTGATGAATGTCGAGATAGAAAAGGTCATCATTGTAGAAGGTAAAACAGACAAACAAAAGCTAAAAGAAGTCATAAGTGAACCTGTTACCATCATTTGCACCAATGGCACGATCAGTACATCGAAGCTGGATCAGCTTGTGGACGATTTAGTGGGGAAAGACGTTTACATATTAGCTGACAGTGACGATGCAGGCGACAAACTGCGGAAGCAATTTCGAAAAGAATTCCCTGAAGCACTTCATCTTTTTGTCGACAGAACGTACCGCGAAGTGGCCGCTTCACCGTCAGCCCACATTGCATCTATCCTATTAGCTGCAAACATTGATGTTCATTCGAAATATTTATGAGGGTGGACGTATATGAAAGAGATTGAAGAACACGAATTCAAGGATATAGAGGACGATTTATTTCTTTTATACTTATATACACCGTTTTGCGGAACATGCCAGCTGGCAAAGAAAATGCTGGCAGTCGTAGACGCCATGCAGCCGGATGTACCATTTTACGAAAACAATTTAAACTATTCACCAGGCTTTGCGAAAGCATTTGAAATCGAGAGTGTTCCTTGCTTTCTCCTGTTTAAAAAAGGTGAATTGGTGCAAAAAGGCTATGCTTTTCACTCAGTTCCATATCTTCATGAAATGATTGAAACCGCTAAATAAAGCGGTTTTTTGTCATATTTCAAGAAATTCATTTGAAAATTTGTCGAGTTATTTATAAAGGACAAGCCGATGTTTGTAGAGAAATGTTATGTATAACCAAATGACAGGGAGGTTATACATGTGGAAAATGTGAAAGCCCATGGTAACACAGGGCAGCGTTTATTATTAAAGCCGCTGCTCTCATCATCATCCTTGAAGATTACATTTGAGGCGGAAACTGACTCTTGTACATTGATTGTGGATGAACGTGGTGAAGTGAAGAAACTACCTGCAATTGAGTTATCGGATCTCATCTTTTATGGTGAGAGGAAAGAAATTCTTCAATTATTAGATGGAGATATGTCCTTACAGCAGTTAATCAGCAGAGGACAAGTCAAAGTGAAAGGGTCATTCCGTGCGCTCCTTAGACTAGAGGCAGTGCTTTGGCTGACGAACGGTTTTTTTCGAAAAATGATAACGTAGTTGTTTACTTGGAAATTAGCGATTTACAGCGTTGACATATCTCGGGTAGCATGATATTCTACGTTAGTAAAAACATGAACATCACATAAAACAACATATTTTCTCTTATTAAGAGAGGTGGAGGGACGTGCCCTATGAAACCCGGCAACCGTCAGCATAGCTGAAATTGGTGCCAATTCACTCAAAGCCGCAGCGCTTTGAAAGATGAGAGAAAGGCGTAATTGACATAAAAGGCCTTTCTGCTTGCGTTGCAGTTAGGTCTTTTTTACTGACCTGGCGTCAGGCTAGAGTCATGACAGAAAGCAGAATAAATAACGTATGTGATGGAAACCTATAGATTCAGCAAGAAAGCAGGTGATCAGACTGTGATCCATTTACAGAATGTATCAAAAACGTACCATTCAAAAAGCGGAAATGTTGATGCCGTGAAAGACGTCAACTTGGCTATTGATAAAGGTGAAATATTCGGAATTATCGGGTATAGCGGTGCAGGGAAAAGCTCGCTTATTCGCCTATTAAACGGTCTGGAGCTGCCAACAGAAGGAATTGTTGAAGTGGCAGGCAACCGGATCAATGAAGTATCGAATGCGAAACTTCGGAAAGCAAGACAAGAAATCAGCATGATCTTCCAGCACTTTAACTTACTCTGGTCAAGAACGGTGAGACAAAATATTATGTTCCCGCTTGAGATCGCAGGTGTACCGACATCGAAACGGAGAGAACGTGCGAATGAACTGATTAAATTGGTCGGTTTAGAAGGAAAAGAAAATGCATACCCGTCTCAGCTGAGCGGCGGGCAAAAACAGCGTGTCGGCATTGCGAGAGCATTAGCGAATGATCCAAAGGTTCTTCTATGTGACGAAGCGACATCTGCGCTAGATCCGCAAACGACCGATTCGATCCTTGAGCTTTTGGCGGATATCAATAAACGGTTAGGGCTCACGATTGTGCTCATTACACATGAAATGCACGTTATTCGCAAAATTTGTCATCGCGTCGCGGTCATGGAAAATGGACGTATTGTCGAAGAAGGCGAAGTATTACGCGTCTTCAGACAGCCGAAAGAAGAAATGACGAAGCGATTTGTGAAACAGCTTGCAGAACCAGAGGAAGCGAAAGAAACAATCGAGCACGTCTTAGAACGAGTAAAAGAAGGTCAGGTCGTACGGTTGTCCTTTATTGGAGACTCTGCCGAGCAGCCGCTGATCACTGAAATCATTCGATCCTTCAATGTCGATGTGAACATCCTTCAAGGGAAGATTTCTCAAACGCAGGAAGGCGCGTTTGGAACACTCTTTATCCACATTAATGGAGAAGAGACCGAGGTAGAAAAAGCCATCGCCTATATCCAAAGCAAACAGGTTGAAATCGAGGTGATGACACATGTTTGAGAAATGGTTTCCGAACGTTGATTTAGACGTCATCTGGAGTGCAACAGGTGAAACAGTGTATATGACGCTGATTTCATTGGCATTTGCCTTTGCAATCGGGATTATCTTAGGGCTCCTGCTCTTCCTTACAGGAAAAGGCGGTCTTTGGGAAAATAAACCGATAAATGCTGTCATCGGCGCTGTCGTCAATATTTTCAGATCGATTCCTTTTATCATTTTAATTATTTTATTACTAGGGTTTACGAAATTCTTAATGCATACGATTCTTGGCCCAAATGCAGCACTTCCTGCCCTTGTCATAGGGTCAGCTCCATTCTATGCACGTCTTGTCGAAATTGCACTGCGTGAGGTAGACAAAGGAGTCATTGAAGCAGCACGATCAATGGGAGCAAAAACGTCGACAATCATTTTCAAAGTATTGCTGCCAGAATCATTGCCAGCCCTTATTTCAGGTATTACCGTAACAGCAATTGCTCTGATTGGCTCTACTGCGATTGCAGGTGCAATTGGAGCAGGCGGACTTGGTGACCTCGCCTATGTGGAAGGGTACCAATCTGGTAATACAGATGTCACACTTGTAGCTACTGTGTTTATTCTCATCATCGTCTTTATTATTCAAATAATCGGTGATTTGATTACAAATAAAATTGATAAACGTTAAGGGAGGATTTATTCATGAAGAAATTGATTTTAAGTGCACTATTTCTAGCATTTGCAGGTATTCTAGCTGCGTGCGGTTCATCTAATAACGCAAGTGAAAGCAAAACCATTACGGTTGCCGCTTCAAAAACGCCGCATGCCGAAATTCTTGAAGAAGCAAAACCACTTCTAAAAGAAAAAGGCTACGATTTAAAAGTGAAAGTGCTTAGCGATTATAAAATGTACAACAAAGCGTTAGCTGAAAAAGAAGTGGATGCGAACTTTTTCCAACATATCCCTTACTTAAACGAAGAAAATAAATCAAATAAAGATTATAACCTAGTGAGTGCTGGTGCGGTTCACCTTGAGCCTTTCGGTATCTACTCTAAGAAATACAAATCAGTAAAAGATATTCCAAACGGCGGCACAATCATCATGACAAACAACGTAGCTGAACAAGGCCGTATGCTTGCCCTGCTGCAAAATGCTGGTGTCATCAAGCTTGATCCAAAGGTTGATACAATCAACGCAACAGTAAAGAACATTAAAGAAAACCCAAAGAACCTAAAATTCAAAAAAATCGCACCAGAATTAACGGCGAAAGCTTATGAAAACAGTGAAGGCGATGCTGTATTTATCAACGTAAACTATGCGATCCAAAATAAATTGAATCCGAAAAAAGATTCAATTGAACTTGAGCAAACAAAGAACAACCCATATGCAAACATCGTTGCGGTTCGCAAAGGTGACGAAAAATCAGATAAGATCAAGACATTAATGGAAGTTCTTCACTCTGATAAAATCAAAGAATTCATCGACAAAAAATATGACGGTGCAGTATTGCCTGTATCTGAATAACAACATTTTAACCTCGCTTCTATTAAAGCGAGGTTTCAACGTGTAGACAAACCCTTGCATTCGGTGTCAGGTCTGCGTGCCGGTGCTCACGAATGTTCAATTCGCTCCGCTCCGGTACTCGTCCTTCCTAGACTGCAAAGGTTTTCTATCACGCTGAAAAAAGAAGACAAAGGGCTAAAATAAAGATCATTTTAGCCCTTTGTCAATAATCTGCAGCCTCGCTTTCATCAAAGCGAGGTTTTTTGTGTATTTTTTCAAATCTCGCTCATAATAAAAACGTACAAATGACCTGAAGGGATGGAATCAAGATGAATGAACAGCATATGAGCGGATCCATGCAGCAATCACTGACTGATTATAAAACCGCAATGGGTGAATTCCAGAAGAAAATGCCGGTGTTTGGTAAGAAATTCAATGAATTTACGGAGCAGTGCTTCCAGAGCGATTCATTAACGCAAAAAGAAAAACAAATGATTGCCCTTGGCATCAGTATTCATGCACAGGACGAATACTGCATGATTTATCATACAAAAGGAGCGCTCGATCAAGGGGCGACAGAAGAGAATTTGCTAGAGGTTGTCAGCGTGGCGGCAGCTTTTGGTGGAGGAGCAGCACTAAGCCAAGGAATCACTGTCGTTCAGCAATGTATTGATGAATTTGGAGGACAGACGCATTAAGGGAAGCAAAACACGGTATTTTTCCATCTCAGGGAGTTGAGCGCTTCTCATCCGATTGTGTGAGAAAATATGCCAGCATAGGGTGTCATATCCCTTTTGAGTGAAGACTCATACGTTTGCTACAATAAAGCTACACTCAAGGAAGGGAATGGTTTATTATTTGTTCGGACCATAGTACACTAGGATTGGATTATACCGCCGAGATGGAAAAGGCCATGCATCAAGCTCATGGCATGAGCTATGCAGAGTACGAAAGAGACCATGACTTACGGATGAAAGTGGAATATAAACGAGAGCAGTCCTATCGAGATGAGAAAAGACAGCTCGCAAAAATGAATATACGAGGCTAATAATAGCTGAGGGGCGGGGAGCACAGTTTCCCGCCCTTTCTTTATGAAAACAGTCTTTTCGACATAAATCCTTTTATCTACCTGCTTTTTTTGTTAGAATTTTGAGAGCATCCTCTCACGCTTATCGTGAATGTGTTGTATTCAGTTTTAATTTGTTATAAAATTAGAATGAGAATAAATTGAGAATAATGATTATTTTGGAGGTATCGATATATGACTGCTTCGACATTAACAATTAAGGACTTGCACGTTGAGATTGAAGGGAAAGAAATCTTAAAGGGTGTAAACCTCGAGATAAAAGGTGGAGAATTCCACGCAGTAATGGGACCAAACGGAACAGGTAAATCTACTTTATCTGCTGCCATTATGGGTCACCCTAAATATGAAGTAACAAAAGGCAGCATCTTGCTTGATGGCGAAGATGTCCTTGAAATGGAAGTAGATGAGCGCGCTCAAGCTGGACTTTTCCTTGCGATGCAATACCCATCTGAAATCAGCGGTGTTACAAATGCTGACTTCCTTCGTTCTGCAATTAACGCACGCAGAGAAGAAGGCGATGAAATTTCTCTTATGAAATTCATCCGCAAAATGGACGAAAACATGGAGTTCCTTGAAATGGACCCAGATATGGCACAGCGCTACCTAAACGAAGGTTTCTCAGGCGGGGAGAAAAAACGCAACGAAATTCTTCAATTAATGATGATTGAACCAAAGATCGCCATCCTTGACGAAATCGATTCTGGTCTTGATATCGATGCCCTGAAAGTTGTTTCTAAAGGAATTAATAAAATGCGCGGCGAAAGCTTCGGCTGCTTAATGATCACTCACTATCAGCGTCTGCTGAACTACATCACACCAGATCATGTTCATGTCATGATGCAAGGTCGTATCGTGAAATCTGGCGGACCAGAACTTGCGCAGCGTCTAGAAGCAGAAGGCTATGATTGGATTAAAAAAGAGTTAGGAATTGAAGACGAAACTGTTGGTCAAGAAGCGTAAGCGTTAGGAGGATTATTGATGACATTAGAAACGAAATTATCAGTAGATCAAGATTATGTCAAAAGCTTCTCCGAGAAGCATCAGGAACCGGCATGGATGAGCTCCCTTCGCTTACAGGCTCTTGAAAAAGCAGAAGACCTCCCAATGCCAAAGCCTGACAAAACGAATATTTCAAAATGGAATTTAACGAATTTCAAACAGCATACAGTCGAAAGTGCGCCATTTGGGTCATTAGAAGAGCTTCCAGAAGAAGTGAAATCTCTTATTGATTTAGAGGACACAAATAAGACAGTTTACATTCAGCGTGATCAAACGCCGGCCTATTTGTCTCTTTCAGCTGAAGCGAAAGACAAAGGTGTGATCTTCACTGATCTTCATACAGCGATCCGTGAGCATGGAGATTTAGTGAAACAATACTTCATGACAGATGCAGTGAAAGTGGATGAGCATAAACTAACAGCTTTACATGCTGCTTTAGTGAATGGAGGAGCTTTCCTCTATGTTCCGAAAAACGTTGAGCTTGAAGCACCAATTCAAGCTGTTTATCTTCATGAAAATGATGAAACGACTTTGTTCAACCATGTCATCGTCGTAGCAGACGATCATAGTGCTGTGACTTATGTAGAAAACTACATCAGTACGGCAAAACCGGAAGAAGCGATCTTCAATATCGTTTCTGAAGTGTTCACAGGCGCAAACGCCCGCGTCACATACGGTGCTGTAGATAACCTTGCAGAAGGAGTCACAGTATATGTAAACAGACGCGGTATGGCAAATGGCCGTGACAGTAAAATCGAATGGGCACTTGGCCTGATGAATGATGGAGACGTCGTATCTGAAAACATCACAAAACTGATGGGTGACGGTACATTCGGTGATACGAAATCAGTTGTTGTCGGCCGAGGAAACCAAACAGAAAACTTCACAACAAGCATCATCCACTTCGGTAAAAACTCTGAAGGGTATATCTTGAAGCATGGTGTGATGAAGGATCAAGCATCCTCTATCTTTAACGGAATTGGCAAAATCGAGCATGGCGCAACAAAGTCAAATGCAGAGCAGGAATCACGTGTCCTCATGCTGAGTGAGAAAGCACGCGGTGACGCAAACCCAATTCTTTTAATTGATGAAGATGATGTGACAGCAGGGCACGCCGCTTCTGTTGGACGTGTCGATCCAATTCAATTGTACTACCTCATGAGCCGCGGGATTTCCAAAGAAGATGCAGAAAGACTTGTGATTTATGGCTTCTTAAATCCAGTTGTGAAAGAACTGCCGATTGAAGGAGTTAAAAAGCAGCTGATTTCTGTGATTGAAAGGAAAGTAAAATAATGAATATCAAAGACGTTCGTGAGCAATTTCCAATCCTTCATCAGCAAGTGAACGGACATGATTTGGTGTATTTGGACAGTGCAGCGACTTCTCAAAAACCAAGAGTGGTCATTGATGCAATGAATGAGTATTACCGGTCTTACAACTCGAACGTCCACAGGGGTGTTCATACCCTTGGCACAAGAGCAACGGACGCATACGAGGGTGCGAGAGAGAAAGTTCGTGCATTCATCCGTGCTTTATCTGTCCAGGAGATTATTTTTACTAGAGGTACAACGACTGCACTAAACACAGTGGCGATCAGCTATGCTAGAGCCAACCTCAAAGAAGGCGATGAGATTGTCATTACACATATGGAGCATCATGCGAATATCATCCCTTGGCAGCAAGCAGCAAAAGCAACTGGCGCCACATTGAAATACATTCCGTTACAGGAAGACGGCACGCTATCGCTTGAAGATGTGAAGCAAACGATCACACATCAAACGAAAATCGTCGCTGTCACACATGTCTCAAACGTATTAGGAACCATTAACCCGATTAAAGAAATCGCCAAAATTGCCCACGATCATGGGGCAATCATTGTCGTCGACGGTGCGCAAAGCACCCCGCACATGCAAATTGATGTTCAGGATCTAGATTGTGACTTTTTCGCATTCTCTGGGCATAAAATGTGTGGACCGACTGGCATCGGTGTGCTTTACGGGAAGAAGGACCTTTTGAATAATATGGAGCCTGCTGAGTTTGGCGGTGAAATGATCGACTTTGTGGATCTGTATGATTCCACATGGAAAGAGCTGCCGTGGAAATTTGAAGCGGGAACACCGATTATTGCTGGAGCAGTTGGACTAGGAAAAGCAATTGACTTCTTAAATGACATTGGTATGGAGGAAGTCAGCCGTTACGAGCATCAGCTTGCGACTTACGCGCTTGAGCGCTTTAAAGAGCTTGACGGTGCGACTGTTTATGGACCGCAGCACCGAGCTGGGCTTGTGACGTTTAATTTAGACGACGTCCATCCGCATGATGCGTCAACTGTTCTGGATACGGAAGGTGTCGCCATTCGTGCTGGACACCACTGTGCACAGCCGCTCATGAAATGGCTTGGTGTATCAGCGACTGCAAGAGCAAGCTTCTATCTGTATAATACAGAAGAAGAGATTGATCTACTCATTGCAGCGCTCCGTAAGACAAAGGAGTATTTTACGAATGCCTTTTAATGTAAACTTAGACACACTGTACAGACAAGTGATTATGGATCATTATAAAAACCCGAGAAACAAAGGTGTACTAAATGACAGCATTGTCGTCGATATGAACAACCCAACGTGTGGTGACCGTATTCGTCTTACGATGAAAATCGAAGACGAAAAAGTCACGGATGCGAAATTTGAAGGAGAAGGATGCTCGATTTCGATGGCATCTGCCTCCATGATGACGCAGGCAATTAAAGGGAAAGATATTGAAACAGCTTTGAAAATGTCTCGGATTTTCTCCGATATGATGCAAGGAAAAGAATACGACGATTCCATTGATCTTGGTGACATTGAAGCGCTGCAGGGAGTTGCAAAATTCCCAGCCCGCATCAAATGTGCAACATTATCCTGGAAGGCGCTTGAAAAAGGCGCATCTGCCGAAGATAACGGCAAATCATAAGATTGGAGTGAAAATGGATGGCTAAAAAAATGCCAGATGTTGGTGAATATAAATACGGCTTTTCTGATAAAGACGTTTCCATTTTCCGTTCAGAGCGCGGACTGACAAAAGAGATCGTTGAAGAAATTTCTCGTATGAAAGAAGAGCCTCAGTGGATGCTCGACTTCCGTTTGAAATCTCTTGAGCACTTTTACAACATGCCGATGCCACAATGGGGCGGAGATTTAAATGCATTAAACTTTGATGAAATTACGTACTACGTAAAGCCATCAGAGCGCTCTGAGCGTTCTTGGGATGAAGTACCAGAAGAAATCAAACAAACCTTTGATAAGCTTGGTATCCCAGAAGCAGAGCAAAAATATTTAGCTGGTGTATCTGCTCAGTATGAATCTGAAGTTGTGTATCACAACATGAAGCAAGACCTTGAAGATCTAGGAATTGTGTTTAAAGATACAGACAGCGCATTAAAAGAGAACGAAGACATCTTCCGTGAGCACTGGGCAAAAGTCATTCCTCCGACTGACAACAAATTTGCTGCGCTTAACTCGGCTGTATGGTCTGGTGGTTCATTTATCTACGTACCAAAAGGCGTAAAAGTAGATACTCCACTTCAAGCATACTTCCGTATCAACTCTGAAAACATGGGTCAGTTCGAACGTACACTGATCATCGTTGACGAAGGCGCACATGTGCATTACGTAGAAGGCTGTACAGCTCCAGTTTACACAACAAACTCACTGCACAGTGCGGTTGTTGAAATCATCGTCAAAAAAGGCGGCTACTGCCGTTATACAACGATTCAAAACTGGGCAAACAACGTCTTCAACCTTGTGACAAAACGTACAGTATGTGAAGAGAATGCAACTATGGAATGGATTGATGGAAACATCGGTTCTAAACTGACAATGAAATACCCAGCGGTCATCCTAAAAGGTGAAGGCGCTCGTGGTATGACATTAAGTATTGCCCTAGCAGGTAAAGGTCAGCACCAAGATGCAGGTGCGAAAATGATTCACCTTGCACCAAACACATCTTCAACGATCGTATCGAAATCGATTTCGAAACAAGGCGGTAAAGTAACATACCGCGGAATCGTTCACTTCGGACGCAAAGCAGAGGGTGCACGCTCAAACATCGAGTGTGATACACTCATCATGGATAACAAATCAACATCTGATACGATCCCTTACAATGAAATCTTAAACGACAACATTTCATTAGAGCACGAAGCAAAAGTATCAAAAGTATCAGAAGAACAGCTATTCTACTTGATGAGCCGCGGAATTTCTGAAGAAGAAGCAACAGAAATGATCGTCATGGGCTTCATCGAGCCATTCACAAAAGAACTGCCAATGGAATACGCCGTTGAAATGAACCGTTTGATTAAGTTTGAAATGGAAGGCAGTATCGGGTAATACACCTGAAACGCCTCATTTAAAATGATTTTAGAGGTTTTAAAAGAATAATAAAAATCGGCCGTGCCGATATAGATTTTATCTTTTGATTGGAGACGAACTTTTTAGTTCGTCTTCTTCTATTTTCTCAGTACTTCATTTCATTCTGTTTTACCTTAAATTTTTAAGTTCTTTTAATACTACATCATTTAATCATGTGATAAGAGGATGATGTGTTCTTTAAGGTTGTTAAAATTACTTTATTGCTGGTATCTCATCTAATCTGTTTTTCAACAAAGTAGAATTGTATCTTGCAATTCAACAAAGACATAATAAATAAAATAAGACCTAGATAGCGTAATTGCCGTCTGGGTCTTATATTCTCACATTTAAATAAACATTTAAAAGTATTTTTTTCTAAATATGTACTAACAAATTAATTCCATTGTATTTTTAAATCAAAGTATGATGCACCAAGGCTAGGTCTTGTATCTACTACTTCAATATAATTCCAACCTGAAGTTATATCCGGAAAAAATGCAATGTCTGTTCCAACTTCAAAAAAATTTCCGTTTAAGATGCTTATTTTATGAGATCCCTTACTATCAAATATTACACTGACGCCTTCATAACCATCAAAATAAAATTTATAATATTTAATGGGGTTATACTTGTTGGTATAAGAATTACCTATACCTCCATTTTTTAGTTCAAAGGCTTTATCATGAATACTGCTAGATGTATTCATGATAGTAGAAATATTTTGATTTTGATTGTAGTTTTTTGTTTCAGCAGCAGATACATCATCAGTTATTCCACTAAATAATCCCAGGGAAATAATGGGGGTGAGTAATAACTTTTTCATAAAGAATAAACCTCCTATTTTTAGAAATATATTGAAATGTTATGATAACATAGATATTTTTGGTTATCAAACCAATTATTAGTTTTTAATAGGTATATATACCAATTAAACCTCGTAGACACAGGTATAGGTATTGTTGAATAGTCATCAAAATAAATAACCAGGCACTCATGAAAGTGAGAACCTGGTCCTTTTTTGTTTATTCGTTATACAGTCTATATTTCTTGTGTAGTGCTTCGAGTTTCTCTATTTTCTCTATCATTACGTTCAAAACCTCTTGAAAAATAACATTACCCTTTATTAAAATTGTTTTTGATAATCATTTCTTCTAAAGATAAGGATATTTTTGCAGTAAAATCAATGTTAGTGAAACTTTCTTAATCAAACTTTTTTCTAAACGAACATAAATACTTGCAACATTTAAATTAGTACTGTATAGTTCTAATTATGACAAAGGCAAAATTAATGAATCAAAAACGTGTACTTGAAGTAGCTGCAACATTATTTTTGGAAAAAGGGTTTGCTTATACAAGTATGGATGAATTAGTTCGTGTAAGCAAAGTGTCAAAGTCGAATGTGTATTATCACTTTTCTAATAAGGAAGAATTATTAGAAGGGGTCGTTGATTATTGGATTGACATGTATCAAGCTTCAATAGACGACGTAATTTCTCAGACCCAATTTTCAGTTGAAGATCGTATCCAAATGTTTTTAAAGCAATTATCACAAGGCGTTCAGTCGAGAGAGTATCAGGGCGGCTGTCCATTTATTACTCTTTATATTCAAAGTCCTGCACAGGCCACACAAATAAAAGAAAAAATAGGTTTATTTTTTACAGGATTACAAAAGAAAGTTGCTCTATTACTGAAACAAGGCGTAGAGAACGGGGAATTCAGGGATACGATTCAGATTGATGAGGTGTCATCACTTTTTATTACAAATCTTGAAGGAGCTTTATTTATTTCAGAAACATTGAAGGATGCCACTGTCATCACAAAAACAGCAGATCATTTATTTAACTTGCTTCGATAATAGAAGCATTTTTTTTACATCAAATTAGTACTGTTTAGTACTAAAAAGGAGATTTCATATGAAAACAGTATTTTTAACAGGTGGAACAGGCTTTATTGGAAAGCAATTAGTCGAAGAATTAGCCAAAGAGGATGTGAACATTCTTCTTTTAGTGAGGTCGAAAAGTAAAGCGACACGCATTTTTCAAGAAAGAGGTATTTTAAAAGAGTCAGTGATGCACTTTGTTGAAGGTGATTTGACGAAAATAGATTTAGGTCTAAGTCCTGAAGATAAAGAGAGGGTAATGAAAACGGATGTGATCATTCACGCAGGAGGACCCATGGATATTCAAGCAACCAGTAAAGAGGCAGCTTCCGTCTTTTTAAATGGTGCCAAACATATTGGTGAATTAGCTAAAAGTATTCATCAATTGAAGGGCTTGCAGCAATTTATTCATGTTGTCGGTTATATGAGCCCCTTTGATGATCAAAATAGCAAGATTGCAATTGATGTGTTTAAAGAAGGAAATGATTACTTGAAAATAAAAAATCCATATGAGAGAACAAAATTTTTAGCAGATCTTTATATCCGTCAACAAGCATCAGCTGTCGGTTATCCGCTGGCTGTCATTAATCCGCCAACTGTGGTCGGCAGTAGTAAAACAGGGAGTACAGAACAGATAGCAGGATTAGGTTTGCTTGTAACAAGTATGCGAAGAGGGCTTATGCCAGTGATTCCTGGAGGTAAAGGATATAGGCTGCCACTTATTTCAAACGATGAGTTTGCGAAGTTTATTGTGCAGGTTTTCAGGATGGAGCAGCCGGCTATTCAAACATATACACTTGTTGAAGAGAAAGAGCATGATCAGAACATTGCTGAATTATTAAGTGTGATGTCGGAAAGTATGAATATGAGGGCACCAAAAATCTCTGTCCCAATGCCGCTTATGAAAGCAATGATGAAAAGTGGAGTAAGTAAAATAACAAACATTCCTTCTGATGGCCTCAATTTTATGACAAAACGAACATTTTCAAATGCTTCAGTGAAAAAAATGATGGGAGAAGATTGGTTTAAGAAGACGAGTGTCATGAACTTTTTCCCTGCTGTAGTAGCTGATCTGGATTATCGCATGATGAATCAACATGGTGAGCATTATCATGCATTTGAGCGAACATTATGCGATAACAACACCCTTTACCAATTACAAGGAGAAGGGAAACCGTTTATTTTATTACATGGTTTATTGAGTGATGGAGAGGATTTATTCCCTTTAGCACAAGAGCTTCATGAAAAAACGGGTCAGCCTGTATGGATCTTGGATCTTCCAGGTTTGGGGCGTTCCCCATTTAAACGAGAGAAACATCTTCTAGATATCTATTTGAATGTAGTGAAAAAGGTATTGGAGAAAGCGGCTCATGGTGCACATCTAATTGGCCATTCATTCGGTGCGTTTATTCTACTGGAAGCACTGGGACAAGGGTACATAGATAAGAAGTATTCAATCACTTTACTTCAGCCGCCTGTTGCCAAAAAAAATGCTAAATCGCTAAATGTTCCACAATGGATGAACAAATGGTCATTAAAATTAGCAACTCCTAACATGATAGAGCATTATTTATTAAGTAATGGTTTGTTTGAAAGGACGGAGAACATCCCTGAACATTATATTGAAAAAATCAGAAATAGCTTTACTTCTCCTAGAATTTTAAATACGACGGTTCAGCTTAACAATTTACTACTGAACACCGATCAAGGTGAATTCAATGAATTAACAAAGGATAATCCTCATATTATCTGGGGGGAGTATGACAAAGGCTATTCTGCTCCGTTGCATCTTGGAAATGTTGATGTTGTTCCATACGGCCATCATTTTCCTCTTAGCCATCCGAGTGAAACGGCTGCATTGGTTATAAAAAATAGTATACTAGCAGATGAGAGTGTGGGATAAATAAAAAGGTCTTGGGGTAGTTGTATTTTCTTAGCTTGCTGTTGATGAGGGCACACCTACAAAACACCCATAAACTTATGACGGCTTATTAAAATGGAGTTTGAATTAAAAAAATAGAAACAAAAAAACGCATAGGAGCTTATGCGTTTTTATTTGTTCCATAGTATGCCTGTATTTAAATCGAGTTTAAATACTTTAAGGAATAGTTTTAACAAGTGATCACATGCTTCTTCGCCACCACAATACTCAGGAGAAAGTGAAACTGTTATCAAATCCTATTTATACAAATTTTTAAGGTAGGTTAACGATTCCATCACTTCTTGATCCGACTTTATTTTTGGGTCACGATCGTAAAATTCTTCTTCATTAAAGAAGTCCAAATCGAGATTGAGTATTAGTGAATTGTTGTGGACATATGGTTCTACTTCCCCAAGTAAGATTGAATCTTTTAATTCCTCAATAGAGTGAACTCTAATACCTTCGTAAATGCGTCCCGCTACATTTTCTCTGGTCCACTCCTCGAAAGGGTCACTACGTGAAAAATCAGAAACGTAGATAATATTGTTGATTGTTTCACGCCCAAATGCGGGCCAGATGAACGTAAAATTTTGTATAGATTTATCAGTAAAGGATTTTATATTTTCTAGGCCTTCAATATCTATGTATTCGGGATTATCTTGTAGAACAGAAGGCACATCATCTAGATGGGCATCCACATGAAAAAGGGTTGCATTAGGCATAATTAATCCTTCTTCCCTTGCTAATTCCCAAATATAAAAGGCCCATTTGTGCTGATCCATTAAAAAAATTTTCTTTTCTGGAAAGTATATCTTATTCAAGTCTCTCAATGACTATCACCTCGTAATAGAGAGCTTCTACCTCAGCCCTTTTTTGATTCAAAAAACAGTTTAAGTTGTTCTAGGCAGAGAGTTACAACAACTGTACCTCTGTTATGGTAGCACGATTTATTATATTTTTCTTTATTTTTAAATGTTGAATTTATTTTAAGAATCTCTTAGGTTTTTATTTATACCAACATCTAGAAATTCCGAAGTGCTAACTTTATCTTTATATATCAATTAGTATTAATATATGATTTGTTAAATCAATATTAAAAAGGCGAACCACTAAAGTTCGCCTTTTCCCACTCTTTTTAACTACTATTATTTCAGTTATTTCGCCACATCCATTGTATTTGTTTTCGGTTGATCATCAACCTTCCCATATGTCAGCTGACGCCAGATAAACTCCATCGGGCCATATTTAAACCGCTTTAACCATAATGTACTAAAGAGCACGAGGAAGACATAAACCCCGAGTCCAATCATAAACGTGCCAGCCGGCTGAAGATGATCGGCAAGTCCGGCTCCGTATTTCAGAAATAGCATTGTGCCAATGATGGAGTGAAGCAAATAGCAGGTCAGTGACATGCGTCCGACTTTGGTAAAGACCATCAAAGCACCTCGCAGCTGAGGGACGTGAAGAAACAGCATCGCAAGTGTACTCATATAGAACATACTGCCTGTTAATCCGCCGTTTTGTTCAAGGGCAGAGGCTATGTTCATCCACAGTGTATTTTCAAAAGGATTGACCGCTGCTATGATCGTACTGCCTTGGGTGATGAGAAAAGCGATGGCAAAAATGATCCAAATGCGATTCCAAATCGCTTTTTTTGCCTCCATGTTTTTGAAAAACTTCATTTTCACAAAATACACACCGAGTAAAAACATGAAAAACATAGAATAGACGGTGGAAAAAGAACTTGAGGCCATCGTGACCATATCTGTCCACCTGTCACCAATCGATGCTAAATAAGTCAGACTGTTGTGGCTGGTCAGCTCGAAATCAGCAAAGTCCGGCTTGCCTGATGATCCTGAACTGACGGTATTGAACAGCATCGTGAAAATAGGTGTGAGCAATTGAATCACAAAGAGTGTGATGAGCCAGTATCCGATGGTTTTGGCTGTGCGTTTGTAAAAGAAAAGCAATAAAAAGCCAGCGACTGCATAATAGGCCAAAATGTCACCAATCCAAACGAAGGTCAAATGCAGAAGGCCAAATCCTAAGAGAATGGTTAATCTGCGGGCAAACAGTTTGTTCGGACTGTCCACCTTCTGAGCAGCTCGGTCCATAAAAATCATAAAACCAACCCCGAATAGAAAGGAAAACAGTGTAATGAATTTCCCCGAGGCAAACCAATTCACCACATTGTGAAAGACATCATTTGACAGCATGTCAAATCCCTTGGCCGAATCCACGATCAAAAAGTAATTGACTAGAATAATCCCCATTAAGGCAAACCCTCGTACGATGTCCAAGAAATGAACCCGTTCCCGCAGACTCATCGGTTGTCCGTGTGCTACTTTGTTTACATTCATATCCATGCTCCTTTTCTTGTATGATAAATGTCATTCGGATCAATTCATTGATCCTTACAATGAATCAATATACGGCCCAATTCTTAACAATTTATGAAGATCCAATTTTTTGAAAATAAATGTGACAAATTGATGGCAGATGGTCAAATTCATAAACTGTTAAGGTTTATGCTGTATCTTTTCACATAGCTAGATGATATATAGTAAAGACATAAAAGAAAGAGCAACACATTACATGAGGTGAGAGACATGACCCATCGAATATTAGTCGTAGAAGATGATCAGGATATTGGTGACCTTCTGCAGGAATCCCTTTCACGTGGAGGATATGAGGTGCTAAGAGCGATGAATGGCGAGCAAGCATTGAAGCTTGTGGAGGATTCGCTCGATTTGGTGATTTTAGATGTGATGATGCCGGGGCTCTCAGGCATCGAAACGTGCCAGCAGATAAGAGCCTCTTCTAATGTCCCGATTCTATTTCTAACAGCCAAATCAAGTACATTCGATAAAACCGAAGGCTTACTTGCCGGCGGGGATGATTATATGACAAAACCTTTTTCACAAGAGGAACTTCATGCTAGAGTCATTGCACAATTACGCAGGTATACTGTCTATCAGGAAAAGAAGGAACAGGAAGAGACCTTTCTTGTTGGGGGCAAACTGAAGGTAAGTGAAGAATTTAATGAAGTATGGAAAGAAAACCAGCAAATTAAGCTGTCTGATCTAGAATATCGGATGTTAAAACTGCTTATGAGCAGGCGAAACAAAATCTTTTCAGCTCAAAATATTTATGAAAGCGTGTGGGGACAGCCTTATTTCTATTGTTCCAACAATACGGTGATGGTGCATATTCGAAAGCTGCGTGCCAAAATTGAAGATGATCCGGCACGTCCTGTATATATCAAAACTGAATGGGGAAGAGGATATCGATTTGGCACATCCACATCGTAAATATACACTGGCCAAAAAGCTTGCACTGCTGATTTTGGCGGCTGCAATTGTGAGTGGTATTGTCTTTTTGACGCTGCAAAAGATCACCAATGATTTGATCGATGGATATTTGAGTTCGGATGAGTATTACGATCAGGAGTCAGCCAAGTACATTCAAAAATTCAGCCGCTACGTGTCTGAGAATGAGCTGTCTTCAACGGATCGAAAAGCGTTTGGTGAGTGGGTGAAAAAAGAGAATTACATTAATTTGACCATCTTCAAGGATCAAGTGCTGCAATATGACTCTATTTATTCCGCTGCCGATGAATCGGCGTACGGAAAAGAAAGGATGACCCAGTACGCTGAGCAACATTCGTATCCGGTTCAGTTTAGCGACGGTAAAGGCCGCGTCATGGTGGACGGGTTCTATTCATCTCGCTACCACGATCTTGCCTTTACACTCGAGCTGCTCGGAGCAACGCTTATTTTTCTCCTCATTGTCCTTCTCGGTATTCGCAAAAGTTTACGCTACCTGCAAACGATTCACCAAGAGATACATGTTCTTGAAGGCGGAGAGCTGGACTATGAGATGACGATAAAAGGGCACGATGAATTAGCGATGATTGCCAAAAGTATTGAGGACCTTCGTAAAGCTTTTTTGGACAAGCTTCAAGCCATCGACGAGTTGCAAGAAGAGAGCCGCAGCTTGGTCACCGAAATGTCTCATGATATGAGGACACCACTGACGTCGCTGATGATGAATCTGGAGTTTGCGAAAAAAGAGGAGGCTGGAGCGGATACCCGTAAAGATCAATATATAGCGAGTGCTTATGAAAAAGCACTGCAATTGAAAAATCTATCTGATAATCTGTTCGCCTATTTTCTACTTGATAAAGAACATGAACCTGAGCTTGAGACAGTTGCAGTCAAAGAGGTCATTTACGATCTCTTATCAGATCAGGTGGCGATCTTGCATCAAGAGACATTTAAGGTTCATCTTTTAGGAGAGCTGCCAGACAGTTATATCAATGTGAATGTCGAGGAGCTTGGCCGAGTGTTTGATAATCTGATGTCGAACATACTGAAATACGCTGACCCGAAAAAAGATATCAATCTCACGTTTCTATCCGACCAAGAAATCTTTGAGATCCATATCAGCAATGCGATAAACGAGACAAATGACACGCAGGAAAGCACTGGACTTGGTGAACGAAGCATAAAACGAATGATGTCCCGCATGCACGGGCAGTTTGAAAGGATGGAAAAGAACGGCGTTTACTACATCGTGCTGCGTTTCTGGCACATCAAAATATAGGTGGCAAATGAATAACATGGAATGGAGAGATAATCTAATGAAACGATTCAACAACTTCCAAAAGGTACCGGATCTCTTGCAAGGCCTTCTGAATATTTGTTTATTCTTTCTTGCTATTGCTTTAAGCGTCCTCTTAATTAGTGAAACTTGGTATATTGTCCAATTCGTCTACAAGAATTTGCTCAGCAAAGAAGACAGTTATTATGAAATGCTTGGTGAGCTGCTGATCTTCTTTATGTACTTTGAGTTTATTGCCTTAATTATTAAGTACTTTAAATCAAATTTTCATTTTCCGCTTCGCTATTTTATTTATATTGGCATCACAGCCGTCATCCGTTTGATTATCATCGATCATAAGGAGGCAGTATCGACGTTCTGGTGGGCGCTGACCATTTTAGCCATGACCGTTGCACTCTTTATCGCCAGTAAGCGACATGCGGTTCAGGAGCATGAAGAAGTGAAGTGAGGGAAGAGGGATATTCAAAACGCTTGATTAATGAGGTTTTCGTTTTCCATTCAATAGCTTCTGCCTAGTTTTATGGCTTTTTGAATAGCATTAATAAATTAACTGGCACACGATAAAAATCAACATAATTTGGTGCATATTGAGGAAATGCATGTTTATTCCCTTTTCAACCATCAACAAATCTTATTCATTGTAGGTTATGTCGCTGTGCAAGTTTTTTGTTCTTGTTGCACTTATTCGCTATAAGTGAAGTGGTTGTCTCTCTTTTTATCATCTTGATTTTCATGTAACCAGAGTACAATTCCTTACCCATTGCATAGGATGGTTTTATATCAAGGTGAAGGGATTGATTGAAAATGTACTATAATCCTTATTTTTATCCATATGAATATCCTTATTATGTAAGTGCCCCGAGGCATCATCATAGTGTGCATCCTGGTTACTGGAATTTCCCTCATGAAAGAAGGCTTGAAAACTTTAACGTTGATGGAAAAAGACGGTTAAAAGATTATGGCACCCAACCATTTGTCATCAATATCAATGAAGCAACAAAGCAAAATCATACTTATCGCACTGCCTTATGGACAGGAACACATTTGCAAACCACTTTAATGAGTATTGGCGTTGGTGAAGATATAGGGTTGGAAATGCATCCTGACCTTGATCAATTCTTAAGAATTGATCAAGGACATGGGATTGTCCAAATGGGAAAAAGTAAATATAATTTAAATTTCTATAGAAATGTGCATGATGATTATGCCATATTTATACCAGCTGGAACATGGCATAACGTAACTAATAGAGGGAATATTCCGTTAAAACTTTATTCGATATATGCACCTCCTAATCATCCATTTGGGACTGTCCATGTAACCAAAAAAGACGCCATAGCTTCGGAAGAAGGTCATGGTCATTGAAATAGAATTTAGTTATTTTTGACAAGATGTTAGATGAGAATGAGTGGATGCAGTGCACTGAATTTGAAGGACTGGAGGATATTAAAAGGAGGATTACACTATATACACATTCTTCAAGAATTTTTCCCAATAGGAAGTTCTTATAGGAAAAGACTATACTCCTGAAAAAGCATATGAAACGTACAGGAGAATCGAAACTTTTTCAACAAAGATAGTATCACTCATTAAAGAAACACCGATAAAAAGAGGTGCTGTGAAATACATCCCAGCATTTCTTGTCGGTGTTTTTTAATTTATTGCTTATACTTTAGCCAACATAAGCATAGAGTTCAAAGCTTCCTTTAAAAAATCATTTCACTCCATCGCAGAAAGAAATAGAAGACGGTAAAAAAGATGAAAGAATTGTGTTTTCCTATAATATGTCATGATGTGATGAGGCGATGATCAGTTGTTATTTTTATATTTTACATTGACACCATCCTTTTCTATGATAAAATCATAGTGTGATAATGAGAATCGTTATCAAACGATATGACTACATATAGAATGGATAGGTGAGGTACATGTTCAAGAAATCTTTTTGGTCGCTGGTAGTTGTGCTCTCCATCGTTTTACTTGCAGCTTGCGGCAGTAATAGCAGTGACGGCAAGTCAGGTAATAAAGAGAAAACAAGGACCGTTGAAAGCGCTATCGGTTCAACTGACAATATTAAGGATAAACCAAAGCGTATTGTGACGCTGTACCAAGGAGCAACGGATGCAGCAGTCGCTATGGGCATTAAACCAGTGGGTGTTGTAGAATCTTGGCTTGAAGCGCCTACGTATAAATATTTAAGAGATGACTTAAAGGATGTTAAAATTGTTGGGCAGGAAACACAGCCAAACTTAGAGGAAATTGAAAAGCTCAAGCCTGATTTGATCATTGCATCAAAAATCCGCCATGAGCAAATTTTTGATCAGCTGCAAGAAATCGCTCCAACTGTTGCAACAGAAACAGTGTTCACCTTTAAAGATACAGTGAAATTAATGGGTGAAGCATTAAACAAGCAAGACAAATCAAAAGAATTGCTGACGAAGTGGGATGACCGCGTCGCTGATTTCAAAGAAAAAGCGAAAAAAGACATCAAAAACTGGCCGATGAGTGTATCTGTGGTGAACTTCCGTGCAGATCATGCTAGAATCTATCAAACTGGTTTCGCAGGGTCCATTTTAACAGAGCTAGGCTTTGAAGGACCTAAGAATGTCAAAGATAAAAAGCAAGACATCATTACACTTACAGACAAAGAGAGCATTCCGCAAATGGATGCAGATGTGATCTATTACTTTATGGATGAAAAGGATAAAGCGGTTGAAAAAGCATATAAAGAGTGGACAAGTCATCCTTTATGGAAGCAGCTTGACGC
Organism: Bacillus sp. F2HM; assembly: GCF_019266135.1. NCBI lineage: Bacteria > Bacillati > Bacillota > Bacilli > Caryophanales > Bacillaceae > Bacillus > Bacillus sp. F2HM. The sequence goes on along the minus strand of NZ_LRMO01000009.1, from coordinate 159,296 downwards.
AGTGAAAGCGAAACAAGTGCATAAAGTAGATGAAATCACTTGGAACATGGGCGGCGGTATTATCGCTGCAAACATGATGCTTGATGATATTTACGATCGTCTAGGAATTGATAAATAAGACATAACAGAGGAGAAAATGTGAATATACCATTTTCTCCTTTTTTCCATAACAGATTGAAAGCGGGAATCAGATGAGAAGTTTATTAAAAAAGGATTCAAGCAAGGCACTGCTTTTTGCTGGATTCATTGTGTTGATGTTGGTCTTTTTTATGCTCAGTATTTCCCTTGGGCAAACCTCAATTTCCCTCAAAGCCACCATCCATGCTTTTCTTCAATTTGATGAATCGGATCCAAACAGTGTCATTGTCATGACATCCAGATTATCAAGAGCATTAATCGCAACGGTCGTTGGCTCAAGCCTGGCGATTTCAGGTGCACTCATGCAGGCATTGACAAGAAATCCGCTTGCGGCGCCCGATTTATTAGGAATTAATGCAGGTGGACTATTTTTTATCGTGATTTCGATTGTTTTCTTTTCAACAGAGTCGTTAACAAGCTATATGTGGACAGCCTTTCTAGGCGCAGCGATTGCAGGGATGCTCGTTTTTCTATTGGGCTCCATTGGAAGAGATGGATTGACGCCGGTTAAAATAGTCCTTGCAGGTGCGGCAATATCTGCACTGTTTGCGTCTTTTACACAAGGTCTTTTAATCGTGAATGAACAGTCGATTCAAAGCATTTTGTTCTGGATGGCTGGTTCAGTGTCTGGAAGAAGCATTGATATGTTAATCCCTGTTTTGCCTTATATTTTAGGTGCGACTGTAGTGGCGCTGCTTCTTGGACGTTCTATTAATGTTCTTTTGTCGGGAGATGATATTGCCAAAGGACTTGGCCAGCGTACACTGCTGCTGAAAATCACGATGGGTGTACTCGTTGTCTTTTTAGCAGGTGGTTCCGTCGCTGTTGCTGGTTCAATTGGTTTTGTTGGTTTTCTTGTGCCGCATATTGTGAAAAAGCTCGTCGGGCCTGACCACCGCTGGGTACTGCCGTATTGTGCCGTTGTGGGGGCGTCGCTTTTACTTGCCGCAGATCTGGCGGCTCGTTTTCTGATCATGCCGCAAGAAGTGCCGATTGGTGTCATGACGGCGGTAGCAGGAGCGCCTCTATTTGTTTATCTCGTGCGCAAGGGGTTGAAGACAGGTGGCTAAAACATATACAGTGCGTTCTAAAGGCGGGCGCATTTCATTTCAATTTTCAAAGCGGACGTTTTTGATTTTACTTTTATTGACGGTCATTGCCTTTGGCTTATTTATTCTCAGTCTCAGTATGGGAAGCCGGTTCATTCAGCCGGTCGATGTGCTGCTTCATTTAATCGGTCAGGGAGAGGGGAATTCCTTTGTGTTAAATACACTGAGGATTCCACGAACGCTGCTGGCTGTCTTAGTTGGATCCGCACTTGCGGTATCAGGGCTTATTTTGCAAGGGTTGATCCGCAACCCGCTGGCATCACCTGATATCATTGGAATTACAAGTGGTGCTTCGTTTGGTGCGATTATGTTCATCGTCTTTTGGATGGGCACTGTGCCTATTGCTTATCAATCCTTATGGGCGATTGCAGGTGCTTTTGCGGTATCGTGCCTGATCTATTTGCTTTCATGGAAAAAAGGGGTCAAGCCGATCACACTTGTCCTAATGGGAATTGGGATTTCTGCCATTATGAAGGCTTGTGTGACGTTTACGCTTGTTCTTAGTGATACGATGACAACGACCAAGTCTTACATCTGGCTGACGGGGAGCTTATATGGTTCTACGATGAAAGACGTCACTGCGATGCTTCCTTGGGTGATGATCATTTTACCGATTGTCATGGTGTTAGCAAGAACGATGAATGTAAAAGAACTTGGCGATGATCTTGCAACAGGTCTCGGGGTAAAAGTGCAGGCGAAACGATTATTCTTTCTCCTGATGAGTGTGACATTGGCTGGTGTTGCAGTCGCATTTGCAGGCGGCATTGAATTTGTTGGACTCATGGCGCCGCATGTTGCACGGATGATCATTGGACGTTCATTCATAGCGCTTGTTCCAGCATCTGCGCTAGTTGGAAGTATTCTCGTGATGCTGGCTGATCTTGTGGCTAGAACCGCATTTCTACCGTTAGATGTTCCAGCAGGTGTATTTACAGCGGCCATTGGTGCACCGTTCTTTATTTATTTGTTATATCAACAGCGTAATCGATAAACAGAAGATGGGGGTTTTGATATGGGGCCAGAGTGGGTTGAGAGAGAATTACTTGATTTTGGGGTACACATCACAAATGGACCAATGACATCTGATCGCACACTTGCTGCGCTTTTTTCAGAAGCAGCCGTCATGCGTTTATTAGAAGCTGAAAAGGAAGCGATGCATGCACCGAATCTTGCGGTAGCAGCTTCTATGTTTTCAAAACGGTACGCCTACTTAGCCGTCAGTTCCTCTTTATACTTGATGACGCTGTATGACGGTGTCTATCAGTTTCCACCAGCAGCATGTGCATTTAGAGAGGATCGGAAAATTGAAGTGGATGAGGCGGCGTGTTCGTTTGTTCCACTAGAAGGAGATCGGCATGAGTGGAGAGAGAAGGTCGTGCGTGCGCTGTTTACGGAGTGTGTCACGCCTCTTTTAGACGTGCTGAACCGCACATCAAAACTCTCTTATCGTATTTTATGGGAAAATGTAGCGGTTCGAATCAACTCTCTTTATCGAAGCATGATGCGGGAAGCGGAAGAACCTGCGGTGAAGCAGCGCGTGCGGGAGGATTATCTGTACCTGAAGCAGGCGGCTGGGGATGTATTTGGAGCTCAGCAAAATCCATTTCAGCACAGTTTAAACCTAGACGACAGCTTACTTGAAACATCCAACCGGAAAACCTGCTGTATGTATTATAAGCTTGGGAAAAAATCGGAGAGTCTCGATTATTGTCTTGTTTGTCCTCTTGAACAAAAGAAAGGCACTGCTTGCTCGTAGCAGTGCCCTTTTTTATTCGCAAATCTCACTTGCCCATTCAGGGTGATCGATAAAAGGATTGCGGTTGTGCTGATACGTTTGATATATGATCTCATTGCGGTTCCGTTCGAGTTGATCGACTGGATCCTGCTTGTGCCATTTGAGAAGCACAGACATTTTGCCGTGAAGAGGGGAGCTTCCATTATTCACTTTGTCGTTTAATTCTAAATCTGGAAAGCGGTCATCACCCTCGTAGCGAACCGCCATATAAAAGAGCATTCTCGCAACATCTCCTTTGACCCTGCTGTGAGGTTCGAATGAGTCGCTGTCATAGAAATTGCCCGGCGCCCCTTTGTATTCATTACCGCCTGTATCAAAATCTAAATTTCCACGTGTGCTGTTCGTTTGCACATCTGTCGCACGAAGGTGGTGAATATCTGTCCCAGGCCCTTGGCTTGTCCCAAAATTGCCATGAGACTTGGCCCAGACATGCTCTCTGTTCCACTGGCCGACATTTCCACCATTCGCTTGCTTTGAGCGGGAGGCACCACTATAAAGCAGCAGCACATTGTTTGGGTTATTGGGGTCTTCATCTGTTTTCTTTAATGCATCCCAAACCTGGCTGTAGGATAGCTGCGTATGATCATCAATGATATCGTGTAAAGCCTTTTTAAGAGCGGGTCCTGATTTGCCAGCAGCAGATTGGTAATAGGAATCGATTTGACTTGTGGCGGCAGTTTGCGTTTGTTGAGCAGATGTTTCGTTTTGAAGCTGGAACGGGGAAAAGGTGATCGTTTGACTTGGTTCATTCAGCGTGAAGGCTTGAGCATTTGCAGCTGGAGGCAGTGGGGCGGCGAATGTGCCGAATATCATGATTCCGGCGGCCACAGTTCCAAATAAAGTTCTTTTCATTCGATTTCCTCCTTGATAGGGAATGTATTCTCTTTATTTCTATCATATTGTTATGAAGAAATAAATGGATTTCTCGTAAATTTTATGTAATAAGTTCGTAGGAAAAGAGATTGCTATTTTAGGAGCATTCCTGTATAAGTGGGCTTATAAGGATGGACAGCAAGGGAGAGAGAGGATGGATAACGTGAAAGAACTGCAAACACCTTCAAGAACGATAATGACACCGGGGCCCGTAGAAGTAGACCCGAGAGTGCTCCGTGTGATGAGCACCCCTATTCTCGGTCAATTTGATCCAGCATTTACACACATAATGAACGAAACAATGACCTTATTGCGGTCACTTTTTCAAACAGAAAACAAATGGGCTTATCCAATTGATGGTACGTCCCGTTCAGGGCTTGAAGCTGTGCTCGCCAGTGTGATTGAGCCGGGAGATTCGATGCTTGTGCCTGTCTTTGGACGCTTCGGTCACCTGCTCATTGAAATAGGGCAGCGCTACGGTGCTGAGGTACATACTATGGAATGTGAATGGGGGACGGTTTTTGATCCTGCCGACATCATCCAAGAAATAAAGCAGGTCAAGCCTAAAATCGTTGCCATGGTTCATGGTGAAACATCCACCGGACGATTGCAGCCGCTCAAGCAAATCGGTGAAGCATGCCGAGCTCTTGATGCGCTATTCATTGTAGACGCTGTGGCAACCATTGGCGGTGTCGAGGTAAAAGTGGACGAATGGAAAATTGATGCGGCGATTGGCGGCACGCAGAAATGTTTATCTGTTCCATCAGGCATGTCACCTATTACATATAATGACCGAGTCGCAGCTGTCATTGAATCGAGAAAGAAAGTAGAAAAAGGGATAGCGACACAGGATGAATTACAAAAACAGATCGATATTTCTCCAATCAAAAGCAATTATTTTGATTTAAGCCAGCTTCAGGATTATTGGAGCCCAAGACGATTAAATCATCATACAGAAGCGACAACGATGCTCTATGCACTGCGAGAAGGGGTTCGTCTTGTGCTGGAAGAAGGGCTGTCTGAACGTTTTCAAAGACACGCGTATCATGAAAAAGCCTTGATGAAAGGTCTTGAAGCGATGGGGCTTGAATTGTTTGGTGATCCAGATTGTAAAATGCCGGTTGTGACCTGTGTTGTCATTCCAAGCGGTATTGACGGAGAAGCGGTCCGTGCCGACCTGCTTCATCATTTTGGAATTGAGATTGCAAGCTCCTTTGGACCGCTTGCCGGCCGTATATGGAGAATTGGGACAATGGGCTACAGCTGCCGAAAGGAAAATGTGCTGTTTGTGTTAGCAGGGCTTGAAGCGATTCTCATCAAACACGGTGCGTCTATCCGTTGCGGAGCAGGACTTCAGGCGGCTCTTTCTATCTATGAATAAGCTGAATAACGAGCTCCAACATACTCGCCATTGGCGGGTATTTTTTATTTGGAAAAGAACGCTAATTTTTGAAAAACTAGACTTATAGATGAGGTTATCGCTATACTGGAGAGGTTCTCATCATTTTTTGTCATCATTTTCATTTATATGCAGAAAGAGGTTTTTATATGAAGAAGATGGGCAGATTATACATTTTGATGCTCAATATTTTTATTGCCATGCTTGGTTTTGGCCTCATTGTACCTGTTATGCCGAGTTATATTGAAGCCTTTGGTGCAACAGGAAAAACACTCGGTTTTCTTGTCGCTGCAACAGGTTTTACACAATTTGCGTTATCTCCGGTTGCCGGGGCACTGACCGATCGATTTGGACGAAGAAAATTGATCATTGCCGGGATTGCCGGCTTTACGATTGCTCAGTTTATTTTTGCTTTTGCTGATCAGCTTTGGATGCTATTTGTGTCTCGGTTTTTAGGCGGTGCTGCAGGGGCTTTGCTTATGCCGGCCATGTTTGCATACATCGCTGATATTACAAGTGAAAAGGACCGAGGGAAAGGAATGGGTCTATTCAGTGCAGCGATGACACTAGGTTTTGTCATTGGGCCGGGCGTAGGCGGCTATTTGGTTGAGTACGGGATCGCATTTCCATTTCTTATTGCCGGTTCCTTTGCTGCTCTTTCTACTTTGTTATCCATCCTCTTCTTACCTGAAACATTAACAAAGGAAAAACAGGAAGAGGCACGGCTCAACAAGGATATTCATTTCAATCCTTTTGTACAAATGATCAAGGCTCTAAAGACATCGTACGGCTTTTTGTTTATATTGGCCTTTGTCCTCAATTTCGGAATCATTCATTTTGAATCGATTTTCGGCTTATATGTAGACCAAAAACACGGATTTTCACCGAAGGATATTGCGTTTGTGATTACGGTTGCGGGTCTTGCCGGGGTGCTTGTTCAAGGGGCGTTAGTGAATGCCTGCGTGAAACGATTTGGAGAGATGAGAGTCGTCCGTTATGCGCTGTTAGGTGCGGCTTTCATGCTGATCGCCTGCCGTTATGCGCCGTCCTTTTGGTTGATCTTTACGGGTTCGATTTTATTTTTATCGGCTACGTCATTTGTCCGACCAGCCCTCAATACATTGCTGTCCAAGATGGCAGGCAATCAGCAAGGGGTAGCAGGCGGTCTCAATACATCCTTTATGAGCCTTGCCAATATCGTCGGACCGAGTCTTGCGGGTATATTATTTGATGTGAATATTGAGTTTCCTTTTATGTTTGGAACACTAGTGCTTTGCGTAAGCTTCGCTGCATCCATCGTGTGGGGGAAAAAAGTGCAGCATGCTTCGGCAGCTTCTTAAAATTGATAAAAAAACCGATCAGGACGAATTGATCGGTTTTTTATGATGGGCATCATCTCTCATATTTCACGACAGGTGATTTTTCTTTATGAAGCGCACGAATCATCGCTTCATCTACGTGTAAATGCTCTTTCACTAATTGAGGCGGGGTTAAGGCCATCCACTGATTCAACGAAATATCTGCAAACCGGTCACTTTTAAAAATCTCTAAAAACCAAAGGCTCGTTTGGCCGATATTTTGGATGTAATGCCCCATGCCAAAAGGAACATATCCAACATCACCTGCTCTGTAATTAAAGGTGCGGGCAGTACCTCCTGCTCCAAAGACCGTCATTTTAGCTGTACCTGTTAAATAGTATTGCCACTCATCATTATTAGGGTGCCAGTGCATTTCTCTCATGCCGACAGGTTTTACTTCAACAAGTGCAGCCGCAATCATTTTTGAAATCGGGAAATTCCGTGAATCGACAATTCGGACGGTTCCGCCAGAGGTCGTTATCGGGTTTTGACGAAGGAGCTGGTGCGTAAATGGCGGCTTAATGCTCCCGTATGGATCAGATACCATTTGGCTTTCTAAGGATGACGGCGGTGAGCCTTGAAACATATAGCGCTGCTTATTCGGAATATGGTCAAACAATTTCTTAGGAACACCAAAATTGGCGGAGAGAATCTCTTTCGGTGTATGGGCAAACCAGTCTGTGATCGTGAATGTATCAAATTCAGAAAAATCGCCATCATCAAATACAAGAAGAAATTCACAACCATCCTCAAGTCCTTGAATAGAGTGCGGGATACCAGGTGGAAAATACCACAAATCGCCTTCTTCTAGATCAGCGATCATATTTCGCCCTTCTGCATCTACAGATGTGATGCGGGCTTTACCTAAAATCATATACGCCCATTCAGCCTGCTTATGCCAATGAAGTTCACGAACACCTCCGCGTGTGAGCCGCATGTTGACACCTGCAATCGTTGTTGAAACAGGCAGCTCCCGCTTTGTAATTTCCCTCGACCAGCCGCCGTGATTCAAATGCATGTGTGTATCAGAAAATGAAAATTTTAAATTGGGGATTGTTCCGGCATCGGTTTTAGGGGGAACGAGCATATCTGGGTTCTCTATATCTCGAAGGACATCGCGCGGGCCTAAGTCGGTGGCACCCGCGCCATCCTTTCGAATGGGCTGCGGGATGTGACGGAGCTCATCATCCATTTATCATCCCTCCTTAAGTCTCATTTTTCTCCTCCAAACTATATGAGGTTTCAGAAGAAAAAATTCAATCAGGATGGGATGAGAGAAACATTTGAATACGGAAGGCTAAGCGCAGCCGCAATGTTGCGTCAGAATTTTTTAAGCTGATTCGAAGCAATTCTTCACACTTCTCGAGGCGATAAATGACCGTGTTGCGATGAATGGACAATCGTTTGGCTGTTTCTGAAATGTGGCAATGGGTTTCTAAATAAACAGATAAGGTGTGAAGAAGGCTTTGATCGACTTGTGATGGTTCAGATAACGGGTGAAGGTGCAGTTGGTGAAACGTGATCATATCCTTTCTTGGAATGAGCCTTAGTAAATCTGGCACATCCTTGGCTTGATAAAATTGAATATATTCAGTCCGTAATGAGAGATGTCCGGTTTGAAGAGCCTCTAATGCTTCATTGTATCCTTCAGACAGATGGGAGATGAGGCAGCCCGTCAAGCTCACCCCAAAAGAAATAGTATGATTCACTTGCAGTTTAACAAGCATCTGCAATTGTTTTAAAAAAGAGCTGAGCCTGTCGCTAACCTCCGGCCAACTGCCAGTCTCCTCCATCAATACAACACCCATATCACCTTTTAAAAACAGAAAGGCAGGAAATGGGCAGCTTGGAAGTGCACTTTCGAGCAGATCAACCACTTGATCCAAAACCATTTGCTGCTTCATAAAACATGTGGTATCACTGCGCTCGTCAAGCTGACAGATCATACATAGATAGCGGCATTCGGCGTTTAATCCAAATGCCTGAGCAAAATGTAAGGGATCTTGCTGGGAAGACGATGCCCTCTCTATCCATTTGCGAAAGCCCTCATTTCTAGCACGCTTGGCCGTTTGCAGGGCGGCATATTGTCTCATACGTGCAATCGACATTTCGTTTACTGCTTTTGCAATGATCCCATGCAAAGTTTTATTCTGCGGGTGAATGAAAGAAAGGATGACCAGATAATCACATGTTTGTTCGTTTAGATCAATTGGAAAGATGGAAAAGGTTTGTTTTGCATGTATCATTGAAAAAGAATGAGTAGTCCTGCTTTGAAAAAAGGGGAGAATGTGCATCCATTCTGAGCTTGTGATCATGGGGCGCGAGGTATAGAGAATACGTCCATGCTGGTTAAACAAATAGATGGGCTTGTGAATCTTTTTGGCCATTTTTTGTAAAATTTCAAACTGGTTATCGTCTATGCTCATATCCACTGGGTCTCCTTTATTGGTGAAGATGAATAAAAAAATGGACAATCACTGACAACATCTCTGATATGCATTTTATGTTATCAGCTAAAATCATTTTAGATAGAAAGTTGTCAATTCATATAACAAACAAACAGAGCGTCAGGACAAAATCACGTGCCGCCAGTCATCTTCATTCAGAATTACGAGCAAATATGATATGTTGTAGACAAAAGAATTTCTTTCAGAAAATATGGGTATCACAAGAAACAAAGGCTTCGAATGAGTAAGCCGTCTATACATGAGAGTGGCAAGAGGTGAGGAACATGATTTATATCGGATTAACTGGCTGGGGAGATCATGACAGTCTTTATCCGCCAAGAATCGGCAGCGCGCAAAAGCTGTTTCACTATGCGTCAACGTTTCCGATTGTGGAACTGGATGCCAGCTTTTATGCGGTTCAGCCTGAGCGTAATCATGAAAAGTGGATAAAGGATACGCCAGATGAATTTCAATTTGTTGTGAAAGCATACCAAGGAATGACTGGACATCAAAGGGGCGAGATTCCGTTTGCTTCAAAGGAGGACATGTTTGATGCATTTATTCTTTCGCTGACTCCGCTCATTCGTGAAGGGAAACTGGCCATGGTGCTCTTTCAATTTCCACCTTGGTTTGATTGCAAAAAAGAGCACGTCCACTATTTAAGATGGTGTAAGGAGAAGATGGGCGATATTCCATGTGCTCTCGAATTCCGAAACCGTACATGGTTTTCAGATGAATTTTATGAGCAGACTTTGTCCTTTATGGAAAAGGAAGGATGGATTCATTCTGTCTGTGATGAACCGCAAGTCGGAGAAGGCTCCATTCCGCCAGTCATACAAGCTACACACCGTGATAAAACATTGGTCCGATTTCACGGCAGGAATAAACAGGGCTGGCTTCACCCGGCAGACCATGAGAATTGGCGTGAAGTGAGATACTTATATTTATATAATGAAGCTGAATTAAAAGAGTGGAAAAAGAATCTCGACATTCTGCATCAGCAATCGAAAGATGTCTATGTCGTGTTTAATAATAACTCCGGCGGAGATGCAGCGGCAAATGGCCAGCAGATGATTGATTTGCTGGATATCACCTATTCAAACCTGTCTCCGAAGCAGTTAGATTTATTTAGTTAACCGAGAGCTGACTGAAGCTTTCAACCTGAATGAGACGGTCAGTGACAACTTGAGGGAGAGATCAACATGCTGCAGAAGCTATGGTTATATCATACAAACGACTTGCACAGCCACTTTGAGAACTGGCCAAAAATTGCAGCTTATATTGAAGAAAAGCGTCAAGTTCACGATCAGATGCTCTTGTTTGATATTGGCGACCATATGGATCGAGTGAACCTCGTATCCGAAGCGGATTATGGAAAGGTAAATGTCAAGCTCCTCAATCAGCTTGGCTATGATGGAGTCACGATCGGGAATAATGAAGGCATTACGCTGCCTCATGATCAGCTGGATCACTTGTATGAGAATGCACAATTTCCAGTGGTCCTGTCTAATTTATTTGAGAAAGGCAAAAGGCCATCATGGGCAAAGCCCTATCATATGATCACAATGGAAAGCGGACTGAAGCTCTGTCTCTTAGGCGTGACTATTGCGTATACACCTGTATATGAAAAGCTGGGCTGGAACATTACTGATCCGTTTGACAGCATACGGGACATGCTGCGTGAAGTGAAGGGACAGGCAGATGTCATTGTGCTCTTATCCCATCTCGGTATCATCCATGATCGGGAGGTTGCCCGAGACTTCCCTGAAATCGACATCATCCTAGGCTCACACACGCATCATCTGTTAGAACAAGGTGAAATGGACAATGGTGTGCTGCTTGCATGCGCTGAAAAGTATGGGCATTATATTGGATGCGTTGAGCTGACGATCGATACAGCGCGCAAAGAGCTGATAGAGAAAAAAGCGACAGTACAGTCAGTGGATCAGCTCATTAGTGAATCAGATGAAGCCATCACCACCTTGCAGCAGGCAGAAAGAAGAGCGAAAGCACTCATGCAGGAAAAAGTGACAACGATTGAGTCGAAGCTAGAAACGAAGTGGTTCGACGATTCTCCGCTTCCGCAGCTCTTAACAGATGCCATTAAAGATTGGTGCGGAGCAGATATTGGGATGATGAATGCAGGTATGGTGCTTGATTCATTAGAGGCAGGGATTGTTACAAGAGAAGAAATCCACCGGATATGTCCGCATCCCATTAATCCCATTCGGGTGACGCTTACCGGTCAACAGCTCATCGAAACGGTTCAGCGGGGCTGTGAAGAAAAAATGGAACAGCTGCGCATCAAGGGCTTCGGCTTTAGAGGTGAGCTGATGGGGAAAATGCTATATAGCGGCCTCAGCTATACATTAGAAGAAGGCGAGGCCAAACGGGTGAAGGATGTCTTTGTACATGGTCAATTGATCAAAAAAGACGCCTCCTATACTGTTGGCACAGTCGATATGTATACATTAGGCTCTCTTTTTCCTCATATCCGTGATCACGAACACATTGAATATTTTATGCCTGAATTTTTACGTGATGTTCTGACATGGCGCTTGAAGGAAGCAACATGAAATCCGCTTCAGCCTAACAACTCGCGCCCTCTTTTCACATAGATTGTGGTGAGAGGAGTGAAGGGATTTGGTGAATTTAACACCTATTACAATTGATGGCCATTCCTTTACAGCGGTCACCGTCAAGCTGCCGAAGACAAATTTCATGGCAGTAACAAATGAACATGGATATATCATGTGCGGTGCACTGGATGTCGGGCTCTTGAATGAAAAGCTTGCAGATAGAGGAATTATTGCAGGAAGAGCAGTTGGTGTAAGAACCATTGAGCAATTGCTTGATGCTCCTTTAGAATCTGTGACATACGCCGCAGAAGCGCTGGGCATCTCAGCTGGAACAATTGGAAGAGATGCATTATTAAAAATGGTGAAATAAAATAGAGAGATGATTCCTATCCCCCCGCCTGTCTGCATACACATGTAATGGAGAAGGGGGGATTTTTTATTGAGAATGAACCGCCGTTATCGCCCCTACAAGAAGGGCCCTTTGCCATTTCGTTACGTCATGCTGCTTGCGATCTTATTCTTTGTGCTCTCAACCGTAATTAGTTTATTTTTTATCAACCGATCCATTAAACCTACCCTTATTCACATTGCTGAACTAGAAACAGAGCGCATCGCCAATCACCTCATACAATATTCAGTCCAAGACTTTGCAGACGATCAGGAGAATATGAAGGATATGGTGGTCATGAATACAAGTGAGAACGGAAAAGTGACGACCATCGATTTTAATGCGCAAGCAACATCGAAAGCAATGGCTGACCTCTCGCGTCATCTTCAAAAAAATTTAGAGGACATTGAAAAGGGGAACTTTCAAAAAGAGGCAAAAGAAGCATTAAAGGATCAAACAGATGGACATGACGGCATTATATATAACATTCCGCTTGGGCAAGCATCCGGAAATGCACTCATCGCCAACCTCGGACCCAAAGTGCCTGTACGTTTTAGTGTGATTGGTGATCCGCATACGGACGTTGAAAAAAACATTAAGCCTTATGGCATCAACAATGCCTTGATTGATATTAGTGTTCTGATCGAGGTCAAGGTAAGAGTCATTATCCCATTTGCTTCTGAAACAATCGTAGTTAAAAACTCTGTTCCTGTCTCCATACAAGCCGTTCAAGGAGACGTACCAGATTATTATAATGGCAGCGGAACAAACTCAGGTGCTCCATCAATTGTTCTCCCAGAGAAAAAGGAGAAAAAGGAATAACAGCCCAACAATGATTGGGCTGTTATTTACTTTCGTTTCCGTTCAGCTCTTTCCCACGCCCTCAAATGAGGATATGGATCAAATGACCATTCGGTTCTGCCGTTGTCTTTGTACATGCCATAGTGAAGATGCGGCGGAAACTTTCCTGCGGTGCCTGGAGGGCCGTAGCCGGAGCTTCCGACAGACCCAATCACCTGACCGGGTTCAACAATTTGACCTGTCTTGAGTCCTTTCGCAAAACCATTTAAGTGAGCGAAGTAATGATAATGATTATGAATATCTCGAATGCCTATCCGCCAGCCGCCGAAGCGGTTCCAGCCTTTCATTTCAATTACGCCATACGATGTCGCACGAACGGGAAGTCCATAATGGGCAAATAAATCGGTTCCCTCATGAATTCTCCTTCCTCCAAACCCTCTCGCATCTCCCCATGTACTTCGGTAGCTGTAGTCAGCTCCAACCGGAAGAGGAAAAGCATGCTTTCCAAGATCAAGATGGCCGTAGTGCTTATATAGCTTCATAAAAGATGAAATGATTCCAACGGTTTGATCACGTCCATAATAGTCCCATAAGCCAATTTTTAATTGATCAATGCTGCTGCCGTAGTGAAGCAAGTATTGAGCAAACGTGAACAATACATCCTCATCGTCATCGCTGCTTGCTTTGCCATCCCCATTCCCATCAAGACCAATTCCGTCAAACACTTTAATGCTTAAAGGAGAGGTATCCTGTTTATTCGGGTTTTCTGGTCCAATCCACATTTCCCGGGGAATGTAGATGCCAATGACGCCTTTTTGTTTCGGTAAATCTCTTCTGCTTTTTCGAATATTGTGTTCATACTGATCAACTGCAGCAAGTACATACCATGGAACCTGTGTTGTGATGGAGACTTTTTCATATAGGGCCATTCTTTGCATCAATTCATCTGGCTGCTTGTCCGTCCCTTTTGCATGAACAGGTAAAGGGAGCATTGAAAGAGCAATCATGATGGCTAAAACCACTTTCACAAACGTCCATCTCCTTTCATCGAGCATCGTCTTCTACCGTTTAGTGTGGTTAGATCACTCTATTTCATAAGAAGAAAATGTTAGTAATTTTCTTCTGTTTTTTTAGGAGGCTTTTGGGTATTTTTGCAGCTCATTCCCTTGTTGTTCAATCTGTACTATGTTAAAGTGTCTAAAGAAAAGGCTTTAGGCCGAAGATTCAATTTTTTGCAGCTTCTTAGCTGCATCCATCGTATATAGCAGGAAGATTTTTGTAGATGCACCTTTAACGAATTCATATGGAGATGATGGAATTGGCAAAGAAGGAAGAGCACGTAAGAAAACCGGACTGGCTTAAAATTAAGCTGAATACGAATGAAAACTATACCGGTTTAAAGAAAATGATGCGGGAAAACAACCTGCATACTGTTTGTGAGGAAGCAAAATGTCCGAATATTCACGAATGCTGGGCAGTGAGAAGAACCGCTACATTTATGATCCTTGGATCTGTTTGTACGCGCGCATGCCGTTTCTGTGCGGTGAAAACTGGACTTCCAACTGAGCTTGATCTGCAAGAGCCAGAACGCGTGGCAGATTCAGTAGCCTTAATGAACTTAAAGCACGCTGTTATAACAGCGGTTGCAAGGGATGATCAAAAGGATGGCGGCGCAGGTGTGTTCGCTGAAACCGTTCGTGCGATAAGAAGAAAAAGCCCATTCACGACCATTGAAGTTCTCCCTTCAGACATGGGCGGTAATTATGATAACTTGAAGACGTTAATGGACACTCGTCCTGACATTTTAAATCACAACATTGAAACAGTTCGCAGATTAACGCCAAGAGTTCGTGCGCGTGCTACATATGATCGTTCATTAGAATTCTTGCGTCGTGCAAAAGAAATGCAGCCCGATATTCCAACAAAATCAAGCATTATGATTGGACTTGGTGAAACGAAGGAAGAAATCATTGAAGTCATGGATGATCTTCTTGCCAATAATGTGGATATTATGGCAATTGGTCAGTACTTACAGCCTTCGAAAAAGCATTTGAAAGTTCAAAAATACTACCATCCGGATGAGTTTGCAGAGCTGAAGGAAATTGCGATGTCAAAAGGCTTTAGCCACTGTGAAGCTGGGCCGCTTGTGCGCTCTTCCTACCATGCAGATGAACAAGTAAACGAAGCGTCTAAAAAGCGTCAGGCGCAAGCGTAACAAAGAAAACGCCAGAGCTCTCTGGCGTTTTTTCTCGTATTAATTTTGGCCGTAAGGGGCGTTTCTTCTCATCGTACGGTCGGAATTCGTCATCCCATTTGCATCTTCTTGATTCGATATGTTCCCGCCTTGAGGGGAATACTTCATTTGCTGAATCGTTTTGGTTAAAATTTGGTCAAAATCACGTGAATTGGTTTGAAGACGTGAAAAATTGGCAATGGATTGAAAGTGCTCTGGATTATCAGAGACGTATACATGATAATAACGAGGGAGAACAGAAACCGCCGTTTTCTTTACTTGATCGGCAGATTCATCACGGTTTTTGTTTCCTGTTCGATACACGATGAGTGCATCCTCATCTGTCACAAGTGTGGCTGCATCTTTGATGTTTGGCAGCTGCACCGTTAGACTTGTAATCACGTGGGCAAGATGCTCACGATTTAAAGCAGGGGTTCTTTCTTTCTGATCCGTTACTTGCTGGCGCTGATAACGAACATATCCTGCTCTGTTTGTATCTGCTTCTGGCATGTTGGAATTATTTCCTTCATGACGATCCGACAGACGGATGGTTTTACTTGAAGAATCTTCATCCACTTGCCGGTTCATACCTGATTGAAAGCCGCACCCGCCTAAAAGCATGCTGAGGAGAATCGCGGCTGTCAGTTGTTTCTTCATAAATGTGACCTCCTTTTTCCTTTAGCTTCGGCTAAATCAGAAAAAACATGCTTTAGCAATTGATGGAGTTCTTCCAATGAATTATCATTAAAGATGGATCGTTTAAAAAGAGGTGAGAAGATGATCGTCGTTCAGAATGCTACCTTTGATCTTGTAAGAGATATCAAAGACGGCTTTAATGAAGAAGCGTTTAAAGCAAGGTACTCAGATATTTTAAATAAGTATGATTATATTGTGGGGGACTGGGGCTATAATCAGCTCAGGCTGAAAGGGTTCTTTGATGACCAAAACCAAAAGGCCACATTTGATACTAAAATCAGCACACTCGATGAATACATTTATGAATACTGTAATTTTGGCTGTGCCTATTTTGTCTTAAAGCGAATTAGAAAATAACGCAAAGGGGAGCGTCATAATGTATTTCGTAGACAGAAAAAAGATTGAAGAGACTTTACGTTTTTTCGAGGAGCAATATGAGTTGATGCAGAGTCATCAAACATGGACAAGTCCTCTAGAGAAAAAAGCGCTGGAACGAATTGTTCATTTGCTCGTCGAATGTATTCTTGATACCGGAAATGACATGATTGATGGCTTTATTATGCGTGACCCAGGAAGCTATGATGACATCATGGATATACTTGTTGATGAAAAGGTTGTACCAGAAGAAGAAGGAAGTCAGCTGAAAAAGCTTGTCTCATCCCGCAAAACACTTGTGCAGCAATATCAGGAAGTGGTTCATCATGACTTATTGCAGGTGATCAGCGAAGTAGAGCAGGCGCTAGAGGTCTTTCCAAGCCGCATCCGTACCTACTTGGAACAGGAGCTTGGCCCAGTATCAGCGTTTAAATAAACCATTGGAGTTGTGAGCATCATGAAATACAAAGGCTATTTAATTGATTTAGACGGGACCATGTATAAAGGAACAGAAAAGATCGAGGAAGCAGGTCAATTTGTTCAAAAGTTAAATGAATTGAACATCCCTTACTTGTTTGTCACGAATAACTCTTCACGCACGCCAAAGCAGGTAGCGGAAAAACTCGTTTCATTTGATATCCCAGCAACAGAAGAACAAGTTTTTACAACAAGTATGGCGACGGCTAATTATATCGCTGAGCAAAAGAAAGATGCGTCCGTTTATGTGATCGGTGAAGAAGGAATCAAGCAGGCCATTGAAGAAAAAGGGCTGACGTTTGGTCAGGAAGACGCTGATTTCGTTGTTGTTGGAATTGATCGTGGCATTACATATGAAAAATTAGCAGTAGGTGCGATTGCCATCCGTCAAGGCGCACAATTTGTCTCAACAAATGGGGATATTGCCATTCCAACAGAGAGAGGGCTTTTGCCAGGGAACGGCTCATTAACATCTGTACTGACCGTGACAACAACGGTTCAGCCGACATTTATCGGAAAGCCGGAATCCATTATTATGGAACAAGCGATGCGTGTACTTGGGACAGATGTGTCTGAGACGCTCATGGTGGGTGATAACTATGATACGGATATTATGGCAGGAATGAATGCAGGAATGGACACATTACTCGTCCATACAGGTGTGACAACAAAAGAGCTGCTTCAGAAGTATGAAAAGCAGCCAACCTATGTCATTGATTCATTATCCGAGTGGATTGAGCGATTATCATAGAAAAAGAGGACAAGCGTTACGCGCGCGTCCTCTTTTTCTTTATTTCGCATTTCTTGCACTATGTGCCAGCCTGCTTGATGCGGCAGCAGCAATAGCGCCGACAATGTCATCTAAAAAGGTGTGGCATTCGCCCGTGGATTTATCGTTGAGTTTCCCCAGAATTCCTGGTTTTTCTTTATCGATATATCCGTAATTCGTAAAGCCGATCGAACCATAAATATTGACGATAGCAAAGGATAAAATTTCATCAACGCCATACAGGCTCTCGTCCGTTTCAAGTATTGATTGAAGCGGCTCAGTTAGTTTTTTTTGCTCGGCGAGTACGTCGAGTTCGACGCCCGTTAATATCGCATTTTGAACTTCACGTTTTGCGATGACACGCTCCACATTGTGGATGCACTCTGTCATGTCTAAGCCAGGATGATATTTTTCCTGTAAAAAGTAGACAAGGTCTGCTATATCTTGAATGGTTACGCCACGTTCTTGTAAACGGCGTCTTGCTGTTTTTTCTACTTCGTTCATCTCATGATGATGCGGCATGTATTCCTCACCCAATCCTCGTAATTTGTCCACAACGTGTAAAAAGCTTCGGATAGTAAATAGTATTCATAAATCCCTCAACCTGCGACTACGATATGATAAGAGATTGATCATAGGAACGCAGGTGAAAACATGAAAGAAACCATCTATCACACATTTGGTATTGATGTTCGTCAATTTACGCCATATGGCAGTTATCAGAGCTTTCAAACGGCGGAGGCTTTCTTCCTCATTGTTCCTGTGTCTCATTTGCGAGAAGAAGAACTCTCAGAGTTGTATCATATCAGTCAGTATTTACTGAATGCTGGAGACCCATACGTCGCTGTGTTCGAATTAACAAATGAAGAGAAACCCACCTTTACTCATGGGAAGGAGCGGTATGCTTTATTAAAAGCAGCGCCTCCGCTCTCAAGCCGCTCGTTTCAGCAAGCGTCAGAGCTGGCAGCCTTCCATGTCAGGGGAAGAGGATTTCCATATGAAGTATCCGAAACAAAACGTGTCGGTGCCTGGAAGGAATTATGGGCAAAACGATTAGATCAGCTCGAAGGCTTTTGGATGCAGCAAATGCATCAAAAACCGCTGGAACGGTTTGAACAAAAATTCATTGAATCGTTTCCGTATTATCTTGGATTAACGGAGAATGCCATTCAATATTTAGTCGATACTGAGCTTGATGATGAACCGAAAGAAGGTGACTCAGGCACTGTCTGTCATCAGCGCTTTTCACGTATGACATGGCCGCATGAGCAGCCGCTTCGTTTACCTGTGGATTGGGTCTTTGATCATCCAACCCGTGATATTGCTGAATACTTAAGAGAAACCTTTGTACAGCATAAGGAAGATTTAATTGAAGAAGGCTTTTCCTTTCTTCAGCAATATGAGGAGGTGACACCTCTTTCCTCCTTTTCAAAGCGTTTGTTATACAGCCGCCTGCTGTTTCCGCTTCATTACTTTGAAATTGTAGAAGGCTACTACATGTCTGGAGAAAATGAAAAGTCATATTATGAAGAGCGGTTAGATTACGTCTTAAATGATGCCAATCGTTATGAATACTTTCTGAAGGTCTTTCAAGAAATGAGTGCCATGCGAAGCGGCGGGAGCCCCATTCCGGCTGTTGGCTGGATTCAGCCTGCAGCTGATTTGAAGTTTCAGTGAACAGACGAAACGTCTCTTTTCTCTTGAGGCGTTTTTCGTTATGCTTAAAGAAATCGATAAAAGGAGTGTTCTTCTTGACGAAACCTTACGTCTATATCACAAGAAAACTGGATGAAGCATCACTTACACCATTAAAAGAAGTCGCTCATGTTGAGATGTGGCCAAGCGAGGATGAGCCGTGTCCAAGAGAAGAGTTAGAAACACAATCTGCTAAAGCGGATGCGCTTCTCACCATGCTGTCAGATCAAATAGATGAGCCGCTTTTATCAAAGGCTCCAAATATCAAGGTGGTCGCAAACCTTGCTGTTGGCTATGACAATATTGATCTTGAAGCAGCCAAAAAGCACGGAATCACCGTATGTCATACACCAGACGTCTTAACAGAATCGACGGCTGATTTAGCCTTTGCCCTTCTGATGGCATCAGCTAGACGCATTGTCGAGGCGAGTGATTGGATTAAGGATGGAAACTGGACAGGCTGGGGGCCGCTTCTTCTTGCCGGTGCTGATGTTCATCACAAAACACTCGGGATTGTCGGAATGGGCAGCATTGGAACAGCACTAGCCAAGCGGGCCAAAGGCTTTAATATGAATGTCCTTTATCATAATCGTTCCAGAAAACCCGAGGCAGAAGCGCAGCTTGGTGTGACCTATGCGGCTTTTGAGGAACTGCTCAAGCAGTCTGATTTCATCGTTTGTCTGACGCCGTTAACTCCGGAAACGAAAGACATGTTTAATGAAAAAGCATTTGATCTGATGAAGAACTCTGCTTATTTCATTAACGTATCAAGAGGACAGACTGTGGATGAGGATGCTTTATACGAGGCTGTCACAACAGGAAAAATTGCCGGCGCTGGTCTGGATGTATTTAGAGAGGAACCTGTCAGTCCGTCTCATCCGTTAACGACATTACGTAACGTCACAGTCCTCCCTCATATTGGAAGTGCTAGTGTCGAAACGAGAAAAACGATGATGCGTTTATGTGCTGAAAATATTGCGCTTGTCTTACAAGACGAGCCAGCCAAAACGCCGGTTCGTTCATAATATAAGGCTTCCCGGTGTTCGGGAGCTTTTCTGACAAAAATATTTTGAAAATATAGAATCTTGATGTAAATAGCTGTTAAGCGGTTTCATTCTGACAATCTCTTATTTTATTACCTTGTCAAAATGAGGATACCCCTTTATAATGTGTGTACATTGAATGTCTGTGTAAGGTTAACAAATGTCTTTTTAGAGAGGACATTTACGGAGAAAGGTGGAATTTCAGGTGAAGGCAATTCGAGTTGGGCTATTAGGATTAGGAACAGTGGGAAGCGGTGTCGTAAAAATTATCCAAGACCATCAGGATAAATTAATGCACCAAATCGGCTGTCCGATATTAATACAAAAAGTGCTTGTGAGCAATCCCGATAAAAAAAGAGATGTGGATGTCGCAAGAGAGGTCTTCACAACTGAAGTATACGATGTGATTAGAGATCCAGAGGTCGACGTCATCATTGAAGTGATGGGCGGCATTGAAGAGACTAAACAATATTTAATAGATGCGTTGAATGAGAAGAAGCATGTCATTACAGCCAATAAAGATTTAATGGCGCTTTACGGTACGGAGCTTTTACATGTAGCGAAAGAAAATGGCTGTGATCTTTATTATGAAGCAAGTGTCGCCGGAGGAATTCCGATTCTGCGTACGCTGGAGGAAGGGCTGGCCTCTGACCGAATCACGAAGATGATGGGGATTGTGAACGGTACAACGAATTTTATTTTAACGAAAATGAATGTCGATAAAAGCGCATATGAGGATGTCTTAAAAGAAGCACAGGATCTAGGCTTTGCAGAAGCAGACCCGACAGCCGATGTAGAAGGACTGGATGCAGCAAGGAAAATGGCCATTCTTGCAAGACTCGGCTTTTCTATGAATGTAGATTTAGAGGACGTAAAGGTGAAAGGTATTTCTGATATCTCTGATGAGGATATTAATTTCAGTAAGCGGTTTGGCTATACAATGAAGCTGATTGGAATTGCTCAGAGAGACGGAGAGAAAGTGGAGGTCAGCGTTCAGCCAACCTTACTTCCTGATCATCATCCATTATCATCCGTCAACAATGAATTCAATGCTGTGTATGTCTACGGAAGTGCTGTAGGAGAAACGATGTTTTACGGACCTGGAGCAGGAAGTTTGCCAACAGCAACAGCTGTTGTATCAGACTTAGTGGCAGTGATGAAAAACATGCGCCTTGGCGTGAACGGAAGCGGATTTATCGCACCGCAGTTTGAGAAGAAGATCAAATCCTCATCAGAAATATTTGCTCAGCAATTTTTAAGAATTCATGTTAGAGATCAAGTCGGGGCATTCTCCCGCATTACATCTATTTTTTCTGAAAGAGGCATCAGCTTTGAAAAGATCCTTCAGCTTCCTGTGAAAGGACATGATGAGCTGGCTGAAATTGTGATTATTACACATCAGACCTCAGAAGAAGATTTCTCAAATATCCTGCAAAAATTAAACGACCTCGACGTGGTGGTTCAAGTGAAGAGCACGTACCGAGTAGAAGGGAACGGTTTAAGCTGATGAAATGGAATGGACTCATTGAAGAATTTCAAGAATTCTTACCAGTAAACGAATCTACACCTAAACTAACATTAAATGAAGGGAATACACCGCTGATCCATCTCGCCAAGCTTTCAGAAAAGCTGGGAATCGAGCTTCATGTGAAAACAGAAGGCGTCAATCCAACAGGCTCTTTCAAGGATCGAGGAATGGTCATGGCTGTTGCAAAGGCTAAAGAAGAAGGCAACGATACAATTATGTGCGCTTCAACAGGGAATACCTCTGCAGCAGCAGCGGCTTATGCAGCCCGTGCGGATATGAAATGTATTGTCATCATTCCAGACGGGAAAATTGCCTTCGGTAAGCTTGCACAGGCCGTCATGTACGGAGCAGAGATCATTGCCATTGACGGCAACTTTGATGATGCACTGAAAATCGTCCGCAGCATCTGTGAAAAAGCACCGATTGCCCTTGTTAACTCTGTCAATCCTTATCGAATTGAAGGACAAAAGACAGCAGCATTTGAAATCTGTGAGCAGCTGGGCTCTGCCCCGGACGTACTGGCAATTCCTGTCGGAAATGCCGGGAACATCACGGCCTACTGGAAAGGCTTCAAGGAATATCACGAGAAAAAAGGAACTGGACTGCCTGTCATGCGTGGTTTTGAAGCAGAAGGTGCAGCGGCAATCGTTCGAAATGAAGTGATTGAGCAGCCAGAAACAGTGGCAACGGCTATCCGTATCGGAAATCCAGCGAGCTGGAAACAAGCTGTGGCAGCCGCAGATGAATCAAACGGTAAGATTGATGAAGTAACTGATGAAGAAATTCTTCATGCATATCAATTGATTGCACGTGAGGAAGGTGTGTTTGCAGAGCCGGGTTCATGTGCGTCGATTGCGGGCGTGTTAAAGCAGGTGAAATCTGGAGAAATCAAGCCAGGCAGTAAAGTTGTTGCGGTACTAACAGGCAACGGCCTGAAAGATCCAAATACGGCTATTGATATTTCACAAATCAAGCCGGTCACACTCGATGCAGATGAAGATCAAATTCTTGAACACTTAGAAAAGGCCGCACGCGTATGAGTGAAGCCTCCATGCTTTTTTCAATCACAGTACCGGGAAGCACTGCCAATTTAGGACCAGGCTTTGATTCAGTTGGAATGGCGCTCAGCCGCTATTTAAAGCTATCGGTCTATGACCATGATAGCTGGCTGTTTGAAGCAGAAACAGATGTCGTGTCTGGAATTCCATCAGGCACCGACAACCTGATTTATCAAACAGCCAAAAAGGTCGCAGATGACTTTGGAAAAACACTCCCGCCTGTTCATGTCAAAGTGTGGAGTGATATTCCATTGGCACGGGGGCTTGGCAGCAGTGCTGCTGCCATCGTGGCCGCCATTGAACTCGCCAATCAGCTTCTTGAATTAAACATGACAGATGATCAGAAGCTCTTTTATGCAAGTGAGGTAGAAGGTCATCCAGATAATGCGGGAGCCTCTTTATTTGGTGGTTTATTGATTGGTCTCCATGAAGAAGACAAAACACATGCCGTTAAAGTGCAGCATGTGGATGTAGATGTCGTCGTGGTGATTCCTTTTTATGAAGTGCTCACAAAGGATGCCCGTGATGTCCTGCCAGAGGATTTCTCTTATAAACATGCCGTCAGTGCGAGTGCTGTGAGCAACGTCCTAGTTGCCGCCTTAATGACGCAAAACTGGCCGCTTGTTGGAGAAATGATGAATAAGGATTTATTTCATCAGCCTTACCGCACAATGCTCGTGCCAGAGCTGTCGAAGGTAGAGCATGTCGCTTCGCTCAAAGGAGCGTATGGAACGGCTTTGAGCGGTGCTGGGCCGACGATCCTTACCTTAGTGGAAAAAGGGAAGGGAGAAGCGCTGAAAGAGCAGCTAGCCCAAAATTTCCCGCATTGCGAAGTTGATTTACTGACGGTGCCAGTAGAAGGTGTTGTCGTGCAGTATCATCCTGTTAATCAAGTAAAGAACGTGCTGTGAATCTGCATGTTCCCAGCGTGTAGACAAACCCTCGCATTCTTTGTCAGTCCTGCGCGCTGGTGCTCACGAATGTTAAATTCGCTCCGCAAAAGTAGCTGTTCTTCCTAGACTGCAAAGGTTTTCAGGTCACGCTGAAAAGAAGAAAAAGAGCTAAAATAAAGATCATTTTAGCCCTTTTTCAACAATCTGAGAACGTGCAGTGAATCTGCACGTTCTTTTTTAAGCTTGTTTTTATGGGAAGAAGCAGGGATTATTATTTAGAGGATCGAACTATTTTTTAAGCATAAAAGGGGGAGGTACGTTCATGAAGAAATTGATGACGGCAGAAGATTTAACGAAGATTGTTTCTGTTTCTCATCCGGTTTATTCACCAGATGGAAAAAAGGCAGTCTTTACAAAAGTCTCTGTGAATGAGAAAAAGGACGATTACAACATCCATTTATGGGTTCGAGATGAAGAGACAGAGGAGCTGGCACAATGGACATTTGAGGATGGAAAGCATCATCAGCCAGTTTGGTCAAAAGATGGCAGGCAGCTTGCTTTTATTTTACAAAAGCCAAAGGAAGTCCCTCAGCTGGCGCTCATGAAGAGCGAAGGAGGCGGCGTGCGAACCTTAACGACGATTCCTTACGGAGTATCTCATCCTGTTTTTTCCCCAGATGGCGCTTTTCTTTATACGGCTGTGTCATTGAAACAATCAGAATCTGTTCATGATGAAAAAAAGGAAGAGCAAGATGACTTTGCTCCAGCGGTATATGATGATTTGACCTATAAAGCAGATGGAAGAGGCTTTTTAGATGGACGTGTCACACAGATTGTGAAGGTGGATATCGATTCAGGAGAGATAGAGCCTGTCACGAGCGAGCAGGTTCATCATATGAATCATACGGTTTCTCCTTGCGGCAAATGGCTTGCCTTTATTCAATTAAATCCGCAGATACCTTACATAAGTGACGTGTGTCTTCTGTCATTAGAAGATGGTCAGACAAAAAAGATCACACAAGCAAACGGCGCTTATTCGACCGTATCTTTTTCTCCAAATGGAGAGAGTCTTTTGTATATTGGACATGAGTACGAATTTCAAAATGCCACCTTCCCATCAATATGGCTGTATGATCTGAAGGAAGAAAAGGCGGTTCAACTGTCAGAAATGCTCGATATGTATGTTGGGAACTGTATGGCAGGAGATAGCGTGATGGGAGAGGTCTATCAGCTTCCGCAGTGGACAAAGGATAGCCAAGGGTTTTATGCGCTTGTTTCTGATCAAGGCAGTACAGGGATTTATTATTTCTCTATTGAAGGTTTAGCCTATCCTGTTCGACTAGAGGCGGAACATATCACCAATTTCAGCCTTCATCCAGATGAATCCAAACTGCTGCTCAGCCGGCTTACACCTGTTTCACCAAGCGAGCTGTATGAGATGACATTAGGGGAGACAGAACTAAAGCAAATCACGTTTGAGCATCATGATTTTCTAAAGGAGCATATCGTATCCGAACCTGAACCATTTTCTTTTCAGTCAAAAGATGGCGACGAAGTGCATGGCTGGTTTATGAAGCCTTCCAAGATGGAAGAGGGGAAAAAATATCCGCTCATTCTAGAGGTTCATGGCGGACCGCATGCGATGTATGGTCATACGTATTTTCATGAATTTCAAATGCTCGCTTCTGAAGGCTATGCCATCGTGTATATCAACCCGCATGGCAGTCATGGATATGGACAGATGTTTACTGACCGTGTGAGAGGAAACTATGGTGACGTTGATTATGACGATGTCATGCAGGCTGTTGATCATGTGCTCAAAGCCTATGATTTCCTTGATGAAACAAGACTTGGCGTGACAGGCGGCAGCTATGGGGGTTTTATGACCAACTGGATTGTCGGTCAGACCGACCGCTTTCGCGCAGCTGTCACACAGCGCTCCATTTCAAACTGGATTAGCTTTTATGGCATCAGTGATATCGGTTATTTCTTTACAAGGTGGCAGATTGATGGGGATATTTATGACTCTGTCGATAAGCTATGGGATCGCTCTCCGCTAAAATATGTGAAGCAGATGAACACACCGCTGCTCATCTTGCACAGCGATGAAGATTATCGCTGCCCAGTTGATCAAGCAGAGCAGCTTTTTGTGGCATTGAAGGAGCTTGGGAAAGACACAAGATTGGTCAAATTCCCGAAGGCATCTCATGATTTATCCAGAAGCGGCCACCCGGGACAGCGTATTCAAAGACTGACTTTTATAAAGGAATGGTTTAGAGAAAAGCTAGCCGAATAAAAAACGACCCAAATCGGGCCGCTTCAGCGTGCTGACAAACCCTTGCATTCGGTGTCAGTCCTGCGTGCGGTGCTCACGAATAGAAAATTCGCTCCGCACCAGTACTCGTCCTTCCTAGACTTCAAGGGTTTTCATATCACGCAGAAAAGAAGACAAAGGGCTAAAGCCTTTTTCAATCATGAAAAAAACGACCCAAATCGGGTCGTTTTCATGTCATATATGAATTAGAAAACCTGTTCAACTTCTACAACGCCAGGCACTTCTTCTAATAATGCGCGCTCAATACCGGCTTTCAATGTAATGGTTGAACTTGGGCAGCTGCCGCATGCACCAAGAAGACGTAATTTTACAATGCCATCTTCAATGTCTACAAGCTCACAGTCTCCACCATCACGTAATAGAAATGGACGAAGTTTGTCCAGTACTTCCTGTACTTGGTCTTTCATTTCGACTTCAGTCATTAGATATAATCGCTCCTTTCACAACATATCACCATTATATTCATCTGGACGATAAAAATCTATTGATTGGTTTCAAAGTTTCCTTCTCATTATAGCACAATCTCATCTTGAAACAAAAAGTGATTTTGACTTTTTTCATCCATAAAATTCAGCTAAAATGAAGAAAGAATAGGGGGCTTGTCAAATGAACAAAACCGTCGATCTTTATGTATATGGAAGAGATGTCTTGTGCGCTAGCTGCGTGAATCTGCCTTCTTCAAAAGATACGTTTGAATGGTTAGATGCAGCATTAAAACGAAAATATCCGAATCAGCCATTTCGCATCACATATATTGATATTGAGCACCCGCCAGAAAATGAACAACAAAAGGAATTGTCTGAACGAATTCTTGATGATGAATTCTTTTATCCGCTTGTTTTAGTAGAGGATCAAATCGTTGGAGAGGGCAATCCGAAATTAAAAGACATTTATCAAGAAATGGAGAAATACGGGTACAAGGAGAGCAGTGAATAAGCTGTTCTTTTTTTGAGAAATATAAACGAACAAGTGTTCCTTTTTCGGGTTGAAAAAGAACGTTTGTTCGTTTATAATGAAAGGAAAGGAGTGTGAGCATCATGAATTATTTACTTAAACAATCTCTTCATCAGCAAATACCGATTGAGATGATTTATATGAAGAAAAATGGAGACTGCACAAAGAGAAAAATCATTGTCCACCGTCAAACGGATCAGCTTATCCAAGCGTATTGTTTATCGAAGAAAACGATGAGAACCTTTCGTAAAGACTGCATTCTTGCTCTTGCTCCGATCAAATGGACCAACTCATCGGCACATGCTGTTTCATAGAAAAAAGCTCCCTCGTCACGAAGGAGCTTTGAGAAAAAATTCACATGATTTTAGCCATTGTGATGCTTGTACATCCAAAGGAGTCCAGATTTCAGGAGTCTTGGCACCCGGCCAACAAGTGGACGATCAGCCACTAAGCCAAAGCCGGCTTTTTTCCCTAAAGAACCTAAAACACCTTTTAGCTTAAACTGTGGATAAGCCTCAGGAAGCGGCTCATTTTTCCAGCGTTTTTGCAGAGATTGGACAATTTGTTCTGCCTGCGCTTCGGCAAGCTGTGCACTTGGGGCATGAGGCAGACTTGCGCAGTCACCTACAACATATACATGCTCATCCCCTGGGAGATTGTGATGAGGAGTTAATATGACGCGGCCTTGTGCGTCTTTTTCAACATCCATCTCTCGTACCACTTTGCTTGGCTGTATTCCTGCTGTCCACACGATGACATCAGCTTCAATCGCGTTATCATGGTTATAAACAAGACCTTCTTCAACCTTTGTAATATTGGCACAGTTAATGATCTTTACGTCATTTTCTTCAAACCACTTTTGCACATACAAACTTAATCTTTTTGGGAAGCTTGATAGAATCAGCTCTCCGCGGTCAAAAAGAATAATGTTTAAATCAGCACGGCTTTCTCTTAATTCACTGGCCAGCTCTACCCCGCTAAGTCCAGCACCGACGATGCAAACCGTTGCACCTGCGCTCAAATTGTTTAATTTGTTATACGCATGTCTTGACTGATCAATGGTTTGAATGCTGTATGTATGTTCTTTCGCACCAGGGACATTATGATACTTGTCCTCGCAGCCGAGTCCAATCACCGTATCATCATACGGAATCGGTTCACGGTCGCTGAATAAGATCTGTTTGTTTTCAATATCAATTTTTTCTACTTCCCCGTATTGAATATCCAGCTTCGGATGCTCTGGAAAAGATACTCGAATGTGATGATCAGAGATCGTTCCAGCAGCAAGTGCATAATATTCTGTTTTTAAACAGTGGTAAGGATTTCGATCAATTAATGTGATAGTGACATCATCAGGTAATTGATTTGGCAATAAGCGGTGGAGAACCCGCATATTCCCGTAACCTCCGCCGATCAAGACTAAATTTTTCATGACGATTCTCCTTTTCCCCGTAGACATTGAAAAACACTTATACTAAAAAACTTTAAGTTAAAATACCAAATAAAATTATATCGAATTTACTGTGAAACCACAATAATTGTTTCAAAATAACCTACATATTCATCAGTTAGTCCTAAATAGTAAAACATTTTATGAGGAATAGGCGTAACGATATAGGCGAAGCTCATATTTTGACTAATACAAGGAATTTCGGTAGGATGGTAAGGCAATGTGAGGTGAAGCACAGTGTTTCCACTGATCGAATTTTGTGTAAGTAATCTTGCACAAGGGTCTCAAGAAGCAAAAGAGAAGCTTGAAAAAGACCCAAACCTAGACGTAATGGAATACGGCTGTTTAAGCTATTGCGGCAAATGTATGGACTCCCCATTTGCGCTTGTGAATGGAGAATTTGTTTCAGGAGAAAATGCAGAGCAGCTAGTCGAGCGTATTTATGCATTTATAGAGGAAAACGACATGTTTTAAATGCACCACATGGGTCATGAGGTGCATTTTTTTTACATTTTCATCTTCCATTTTTAAGGAGAATCGATAGAAAGCGCATCCAATATGTTATGCTAATAAAATATCATCAATATGAAGCATCACACGAGAGAAAAAGAGGCATATGCATAATAAAAGCCCTTTGCCATGGCAGCAAAGAGCTTCTATGTATGAAAAACGGGGGATGATAAGATTGTCTCCTGAATCGACTCCTTTTATACTATAAAGAAACAACATTTTTGGAGGAAGCTCATGACATCATTTCAATTCACGAAAATGCACGGATTAGGAAATAATTATATTTACGTCAATCAGATGAAGGAACAGCTTCCGGAAGAGCAGCTATCAGAGATAGCGATTCGCGTTTCTTCTGTTTATACAGGAATCGGTTCTGACGGGATGATTCTTATTTGCCCATCAGATGTTGCACCTGTGAAGATGCGCATTTTCAACAATGATGGATCTGAGGGCAAAAACTGTGGTAATGGGCTGCGCTGCGTTGCAAAGTATGTGTATGAGCATCAAATTGTGACGGACACAACGTTCCAGATTGAAACATTGTCAGGACTCGTTGAAGCGACCGTTCATGCTCAGGATGGTCACGTTCAGCTAGTCACAGTAGATATGGGAAAACCACGTTTTGAAAAAGAAGCAATGCCGATGCTTGGTGAACCGGCTAGCACAACGGTTAATGAGCCACTTGATTTTGGCACTGCGAAATTAAATGGAACGGCCGTTTCGATGGGAAACCCGCACATCGTTTTTTATTTAGAGGACATTGAAAAAGCGCCGCTTCATACACTTGGGCCGATCATCGAAAAACACGACATGTTCCCAGAAGGCGTCAATGTAGAATTTGTTGAAGTTGTCAGTGAAACAGAACTGCATTTTCGCGTGTGGGAAAGAGGTTCAGGAATTACCCAGGCCTGCGGAACTGGGGCCTGTGCTGCGGCTGTATCCACAATTATGAATGGTCAGGCAAAAAAAGAAACAGACATGACCGTTCATTTAGCAGGCGGAGACCTCATCATTCGCTGGAAAGACAATGACCACGTGCTCATGACAGGACCTGCTGAAACGATTTGTGACGGCACATTTTATCTCTAAACCATTTATTTGAGAAAAGGCATCATCACGTTTATAATTGAAAAGAAACATCCAGTCAAAAGGAGGGATGATCATGAGTACACCAGTAACCATTACAGAAGCTGCTGCACTGCAGATTAAAGATATGATGAAAGAGCATGAAGAAGAAAATGCGTTCCTTCGAGTGGGCGTAAAAGGCGGCGGCTGCAGCGGTCTCTCATACGGCATGGGCTTTGACCATGAAGTCTCAGAGAAAGACACGCAGTTCGAACAGCACGGCATCAATGTCCTTGTCGATTCCGAAAGCCTTGATATCATGAACGGAACTATCATTGATTTCAAACAATCACTCATGGGCGGCGGTTTCACCATCGACAATCCAAACGCCATCGCGTCATGCGGATGCGGTTCTTCTTTCAGAACAGCAACGAATACCGGTACGCCGGAAGAGTGTTAAGGGTTAAAACGATTCATTCTGTAAAACCATTTGTATAATGAAGACCTCCTCATATTAATCATTTTCTTGAGGAGGTTTTTTGTGTTGTTTTTAAAGATGCAAAAAAAGGACATGACTTCAATCACTCAGCACGTCCTCTTTATAAAGATATTTAATTAGAAAAAAGCTCGCAGTTTCTTAGTATTTCCTCTGTTCATCTTCCACATCTTTTCAAAAGGTTTCATCATGGTGTGTCGGAAAAAATGCTCTTGATTGTGTTTGGTTGAGAATAACGTTTCGTATTAATCGATTGTATTCTCAATCACCATTTTTAAAGCTGTCCCCTCTTTTATGAAGAGTAGTAAAGACTTTCATCGCTTCGCTCATAAATGATGTCAAGCCCTCACCATAACGATCTATATTCTTTGTGAAACGTTCATCTTGAATATAGAGTTGGCCTAAACCGTAAAAAGCATCAAGAGAGTAATAACTGAAGTTTTCGTTTAAAAAGTCATACCATTGTTTGATGACGATTTGCACCTCTTTGGATTTAGGGGAATGGCTGCGAAGAGAGGCTAGCTTGTTAAATATACTATCCCAGCTATCGGATAATTCAATTTGTTCATCTTTAGACAAATGATTTAGTTTTGAGCTGACTTCATCAACAGCTTGATGTCCCCAACGGTGACGAGCTTCTTCTTCATATTGACTAAATTTCATATTCATATTCTCAAACCTTTCTTTATAGGTGTATTGAGTTTCTCCCGTTAAATGCTGTAGCGTTTTATCAATATTTCCGATCATTTTATCGAGATTATTTCGTTTCTCTATTAACATTCTTCTTTGTAGCATAAATGCTTCTTTCTTGTTAAATGAAGGATTGTGCATCATTTTGTGAATTTCCTTCAATGGAAATCCAAGTTCCCTGAAAAATAGTATTTGCTGCAATGTTTCAAGGTTTTCTTCTGAATAAAGTCGATAACGATTTTCTGTGACTTCACTTGGGGTCAATAAACCAATCTTGTCGTAATGATGAAGTGTACGAATGCTAATACCAAATAATTCAGCTACTTCTTTTACTTTCATTTCAATTCACCTCTCTTGATATCCACTATAAAATATGACGTTGCGTTAGGGTCAATCATCTTTTTAAAAAGTTATATCATTGTTGATCTTGTTTGAAGCAGCGAATTCAAGGAGCTATGTTTTTTTTCGCAAATCGCTCAATTTTGTTACAGCTGGCCCGAACAACTGGCTATTTCCACTCGAAAAGAGTATCATGAGAACCAAACATAAACTGTAGTGAGAAAAGAGGTTGCTGAGGTTTGAGTGAACAAATCAATTGCAGGAACTGTCATGAACTGATTCCGTATCGTTCCAAAACGTGTCCGTCTTGCGGGATTGAGAAGCCGCTTCCGAAAAAGGAACGTGTGAAGGATCGGGTGATTTTGGTTGTGGCAGGGATTGTTGTGGTGCTGCTTGCTGCAATGGTACTTGGAATGGCAAATGCCTATATTGGGATTTTTAAATAAACGAAAAAGGAGTTCCGCGAGTGGGAACTCCTTTTTTGATCCGTTCTTATTTGTTTTCAAATAAGCTTGTGGAATGGAGAGGCTGTACACGGGCTTTCGGGTCCATGTAAGCTTTCGCATTGTTGACAGCAGTTGGTGCTTCACCAAATCCGCTTGCAATCAATTTGACTTTTCCTTCATACGTACAGATGTCTCCTGCCGCATAGAAGCCTTCAATGTTTGTTTCCATTGTAGATTTCACCACGATGGAGTTCTTTTCGATTTCAAGACCCCATTGTTTGATTGGTCCAAGGGAGGAAACAAAACCGAAGTTGACGATCACGTCGTCCACATCAAGCACTTGTTTTTTGTCGCCTTTGACTTCTTCGAGCACGATTTGTTCAATGCGGTCTTCACCAATGAGCTCAGTTGGTACAAATGGTGTCAGTACATTGACTTTCGAGTTGTGCAGGTTTTCTACACTGTGCTCATGCGCGCGGAATTTATCGCGGCGGTGAATAATGGATACTTCTTTTGCGATTGGTTCAAGCATAAGTGCCCAGTCCACCGCAGAGTCTCCGCCGCCAAGAACGGCCACACGTCTGCCGGCAAATTGGTTCAAGTCATTAATGAAGTAATGCAGGTTGCTTCCTTCAAATGATTCTGCTGCATCTAGCTCAAGCTTTCTCGGTTGGAATGCACCGTTACCAGCTGTGATGATAATTGTTTTAGAATAATGAATCTCTTGATTTGTCACAAGTTTAAAGATCCCATCTGCCTGCTTTTCAACCGTTTCAACTGCCTGCTCTAAGCAAATGGTTTGATCAAATTTATCCATTTGTTCCTTTAAGTTATCAACTAATTCTTGTGCGCGGATTTTTGGAAATCCAGCCACATCATAAATATATTTTTCAGGGTAAAGAGCGGATAGTTGACCGCCGAGCTGAGGAAGGCTTTCAATGATTTTCACACTTGCCTGTCTCATGCCTCCGTAAAACGCAGTAAACAATCCAACTGGGCCGCCCCCGATAACGGTAATGTCATATACCTTAGAATCTTCTTGCATTCCTTTAATCCTCCCAAATGAAAATTGTTATCACTATATCATATCATACCACATATCGTCGTTTGACTTGTTTTGAAAAACTTGTCGTTTTTTGATGCTGAAGCTTTGAAAAGGAGGAAAAAGTGAGAAAGACCGTTTATCATAAGGATTTTCAGTTTAAAGCCTTGAAAATTGGAGCAGAACTCGCTATTATTGTTAAGGGAACTAAATATTAATTTTTTATGAATTTTTGTCGGATACGGTCAAATGCTTTCGTTTTATGTAGGTGAAAGTTCAGATTTTCACATACTTATTTTTTTGTTTAAATTTCATAAAATGCCGCAAAGCGGTTGAGAATAACGATATGTAATTCTTTATCCGTTTTACAGCAAATTTAAAAAAGGTGGATGTGATTCCAGTGAATAAACCGAAAATCGTTGTATTAGGTGCAGGTTATGGCGGATTAATGACTGTAACAAGATTAACAAAACAGCTTGGCACAAATGATGCGGACATTACTCTTGTGAACAAGCATAATTATCATTACGAAACAACATGGCTTCATGAAGCAAGTGCAGGTACACTTCATCATGACCGCTGTCGTTATCAAATCAAAGATGTGATTAACAGTTCCCGTGTCAACTTTGTACAAGCAACAGTTGAAAGCATTGATAAGGAAGCAAAGAAAGTTGTGACATCAGATGGCGAACTTTCTTATGACTACCTTGTTGTTGCACTTGGTGCTGTTCCTGAAACATTTGGTATTGCAGGACTGAAAGAATACGCATTCTCAATCTCTAACATTAACTCTGCTCGTCAGCTTCGTGAGCACATTGAGCTTCAATTTGCAACGTATAATACGGATGCTGAAAAACGTCCAGAGCGATTGACGATCGTTGTCGGCGGCGCAGGATTCACAGGTATTGAGTTCCTTGGTGAGCTTGGAAACCGTGTGCCTGAGCTTTGCAAAGAGTATGACATTGATCAAAAAGACGTGCGTATCATCTGTGTAGAAGCTGCGCCAACAGCTCTTCCTGGATTCGATCCAGAATTGATCGACTATGCGATGAACTACCTTCAAGGTAAAGGTGTTGAGTTCAAAATCGGTACAGCGATCAAAGAATGTACGCCTGAGGGGATCATTGTTGGAAAAGACGATGATACAGAAGAAATCAAAGCTGCAACTGTTGTTTGGGCTGCAGGTGTACGCGGTAACCCAATCGTTGAAGAAGCTGGTTTTGAAAACATGCGCGGCCGCGTAAAAGTTTCTCCAGATCTTCGTGTACCAGAAAATGATGATGTCTTCATCATTGGTGACTGTTCATTGATTATCAATGAAGAAATCAACCGTCCATACCCACCAACTGCACAAATCGCTATGCAGCAAGGTGAAACAGTAGCGAAAAACCTTGCAGCACTAGTAAAAGGCGGTTCTCTTGAAAGCTTTAAGCCAGACATCAAAGGAACAGTTGCTTCTCTTGGTGAACACGACGCTGTAGGTGTTGCGTTTGGTAAAAAACTTCAAGGAACAAAAGCTTCTGCAATGAAGAAAATCATCGACAACCGTTCTTTATTCATGGTTGGCGGACCAGGACTTGTTCTGAAAAAAGGAAAATTCAAGTTCTTCTAAACCATCATAGACAAAAACGTGTATCCTCGTGATACACGTTTTTTTATAAGTTGTGGTATATTTTCTCACTTGGTCATTGGCAGTAAAATATGTTATGATGAATTATCAGAAAATTTAGATTAAGGAGTGAGCAATATGAATGCACAAACAAAGGAAAAAACATCAATCTGTCAATATTGTTCAGGAAAAGGGTATTTTCAGCTATTGCTCGGCGGATCTGAAACGTGTGAGGAATGTAAAGGGACAGGAAAGAAGCGTTAATCGATCTGCTTTTTCCATTGATTGACTTCATCTCTATTTCCAAGTTAAACTAATGATGGGATATTTGGGGGTGGAGATGAAGTGATCAGTTTACCAGTCGTTATCATTTCAGTTATTTTATTTTTCGTGTTATTCTTCGGCATTGGCTTTTTGCTCAATATGCTGCTGAGAATGTCATGGATTATGGCTATTTTATATCCAATTGTATGCCTTTTCATTATCAACAATCAAAAGATGATCGCTTATGTAAGAGAGCCTGGCACCGCTTTTTCAGGAATAGGAGACCGGATCGTCTCACTCGCTGCGGCAGATATCATCATCTTATTAAGCGGCCTGATCGGTGCAATCACATCAGGTTTTGTCATTAATGCACTACGAAAAAGAGGGTATCAAATGTTTTAACTCACTTGTGGACACGCAAGTGGGTTTTTTTGTTTCTCCTTTGCATAGTTTCCATTTTGTTTGGAAACAAATAGATGGGTAGAGGAGTGACAAATAGAGATGAAAACATGGATGAAACGATTGTTCATGACCGCCCTATTCATGCTTGCACTTTTGACAAGCTTTACGGGCATATCTGGAGTCGAACCAAGTGATTTAGCTGTATGGGTGAAAGAGACCGATGCGGGCAAGCAAGTATCTTCTTTTTTTCAGCAGCAAAAAAGGGAAACGATCGCACTCAAAAGTGAAGATTCGCGGGCTGTTTCTCTCGAAGAAGCGTTTAATTGGAACGATTACCCGAAACAGAAAGTTGTTGCAACCGGCTATACAGCAGGTGTGGAATCAACAGGCAAAACGAAGGAACATCATGCATATGGCATTACATATTCAGGCGTCAAAGTGAAACGTGATTTATACTCAACAGTGGCAGCCGATCCATCTGTTTTTCCAATTGGAACGGTGCTGTTTATCCCAAACTATGGCTACGGTGTGGTTGCAGATACCGGCAAAGCCATTAAAGGTCATAAGCTTGATTTATACTATGAAACCGTTGATGATGTGTATAGAGAATGGGGTAAAAAAGTGCTCGATGTGTATATCATCAAAAAGGGTGAAGGGACGTTAACGGAAAAAGACTTAAATCAGCTTAATGAAGCAGAATCGATGCAAGTATTCCGTCAGCAGTTTCAAGCCAATAAAGAATAAAAAAGCTTTGGGCCGTTTAAGGTCCAAAGCTTTTTCGCTTCTACATGAAGTAATAATCTAAGATGAGTGTCAGCAAGATCCCTGTTAAGCCGCCGAAGAAGACTTCAATCGGCTTATGACCAAGAAGCTCTTTTAATTTCTTTTGCTTTTCTTTTTCTTCCGCATTTGGGAAATTCTTTGCTTCGGAAACAAATCGGTTAAAATCTGTTACGAGCTTGTTGAGAACAGTCGCCTGTTCTCCTGCCTGTCTGCGAACGCCTGTCGCATCAAACATCGTAATAATGGCAAAGATGGCGGAAATGGCAAAGATAGATGTATCTAGCCCGTGCTCTAAAGCCACTGCTGTTGAGAGTGCTGTTACTGCTGCGGAGTGTGAACTTGGCATTCCGCCTGTGCTTGTAATGAGCGACCAATGTAGTCGTCTAGAAATGATAAATTGAATCGGTACTTTTACAAATTGAGCAAAAAAGATGGCTGCAAGGCTGGCAAGCAGCGGAAAATTCGTCAGTACGCTCATGAACAAGAAACATCCTCTCTTTAAGAAAAAATATCGTGCGAAATGGTGGACTAAAAATCCTAGTATGATGAAAAAATGATAGCAGTAAAAAAGCTGCCAAGTCCATGTTCATTATAACATTAAAGAAAGTAGATGTGGAATGAGGAGAACACGGACAGGCTGCTCAGGTTTCGCCGCTTTTTCATGATGCCCTTCCGCGTATGAAAATATAAATGTTCATCAAGTAAAGACAGCCTGGCAATGATCGTATAGGCACGCAAATTTTGATATAATAGAAGTTCCAATGTGAAAAATGGAGTTCATTAAGGAGCGTGTGATAAATATGTTTTTCTCGACAAATGAATTGCAGCATAAAGATACACTGGCGATCGGACTTTTTCAAAAGAGCCAATTATCAGGAAAAGCAAAAGAAATGGATGAATTACTTGAAGGAAGAATCACTGAATTATTAAAAGAAGGCGACATTTCTTCCAAACGAAATCAGCTTACGAAGTTTTTCCCATCCCCTGAAACAGGCATCAAACGCATTTATTTTGTCGGGCTTGGGAAGGAATCAGATTACACGTTTGAAGAGGCAAAAGAAGTGTTTGCCCATTTATTCAAAAAGCTTCATCAAGATAAAAAGCAAGCGGTTTCTGTCTTGCTGGATACGTTTATTGGAAAGGATCTGCCTGCTCAAGATGCGGCCCATGCCCTTTCTGAAAGCTGCCTTTTAGCTACATATGAATTACAGGATTTTAAACATAAAACAAATGAACCGGATCGCTTCATCGAGTTTGTTTATGCTACGACGGATCATGATACAGCTGAAATTCAGGCGAGTTTGAAAGTCGGCGAAGTGTACGGACAGTCAGTCAATTCGGCCCGTACCCTTGTGAATATGCCGCCGAATATGCTCACATCCTCTGATCTGGCTTCGTATGCGGCAGAGCTTGCATATAAATACGAATTTGAGATTGAAATCTTAGATAAAGAACAAATGGAAGAGCTCGGAATGGGCGGTATTTTAGCCGTCAATAGAGGCTCAACAGAACCGCCAAAACTCATCGTATTGAAATATCAAGGCAAGGAAGAATGGACAGACGTCATCGGTCTTGTCGGTAAAGGCATCACGTATGATACCGGCGGCTATTCTTTAAAGCCAAGAGCGAGTATGGTTGGCATGAAAACAGATATGGGCGGCTCAGCCTCTGTTTTAGGCGCAATGGAAATCATCGGCGAACTTCGTCCAGAGCAAAATGTCATTGCGGTCATTGCCTCAACCGATAATATGATTTCAGCAGACGCTATGAAGCCGGATGATGTCATCGTGTCACTAAGCGGTAAAACAATCGAAGTGCTTAATACGGATGCAGAAGGCCGTCTTGTTTTAGCAGATGGGGTGACATATGCGAAGCAGCACGGTGCCTCTGTCCTTGTAGATGTGGCCACATTAACAGGCGGTGTCATTGTGGCGCTTGGAAATGAGACAACAGGCGCGATGACCAATAACGATGAGCTGTACGCTCAGTTTAAAGAAGCATCAGAAGAATGCGGTGAAATGATCTGGCAGCTGCCCATCACGGAAAAAGATAAGAAACGAGTACGAAACAGCAAAATGGCGGATCTCAATAACTCACCAGGCCGTGATGGTCATGCGATTATGGCAGGTGCTTTCATTGGAGAATTCGCAGAAGATACGCCTTGGGTTCATTTAGATATTGCAGGAACTGCAACAACAGAAAAACCTTCATGCTTTGGACCAACAGGGGCAACAGGAGTAATGGTGAGATCACTCGCAACATTTGTGGAACGATTTGAAGGAACAAAATAAAGGAGAAGGCTCTGCCAAGTGGCAGAGCTTTTTTATGTAGGACATACGCCATTTGACGAAGTTTTTTTTCTATGGTAACATACGTTGGTACTTTAATTATCTACTACATTAGTAAACTAAAGGATTTCGGAGGTTTCACCATGAATGCAGTTGTTTTAGCGGTTGTTTTAATGTTGATATTAAGCTTGCTGCGGGTCAATGTCGTGATTGCGCTGGCAATTGGCGCTTTAGCTGGCGGACTTGCAGGTGGATTAGGCTTGGGAGGAACAGTGGACGCCTTTACGGACGGACTCGGAGGAAATGCAACAGTGGCGATTAGTTATGCGTTATTAGGGGCATTTGCTGCGGCACTGACGAAAACAGGTCTTCCAGATGCCATGGTTGAAGGAGCAGTGAAGCTTTTAGGAAAAGAAGGCGATTCAAGACGGAAAACACTATCAAAAGTGCTCATCGTTCTTGTCATTTTGATCGTATCTTGTTTTTCACAGAACGTCGTTCCTGTTCATATTGCCTTTATCCCAGTCCTCATTCCGCCGTTATTAAAGGTGTTTAACGAGCTTCAAATTGACCGCAGACTGCTAGCGTGTGTCATGACCTTCGGACTCACTGCACCATATATATTACTTCCAGTCGGTTTTGGACAGATTTTCCACGGAATGCTTCGTGACAATATGAAGGAAGCGGGTCTGACCGTAGACCTTGCAGATATTCCGTATGCGATGCTGATTCCTGTTGCGGGTATGGTTCTTGGATTGATCGTTTCCATTTTTGTGTATCGAAAGCCGAAAGTATATGAGGATCGTGAAATTACAGATGTAGAAAAATCGGCTTATACGAAAAAAAGCTTATTCTTTGCCGGTCTTGCTATTCTCGTTTCGTTGATTGTCCAGCTTTATTTATCGCAAAGCCTTGGTGTGGAAGGAATGATCTTCGGTGCACTCTCAGGACTGCTTGTCTTGTTTGTGACTGGAATGATGAAACGCGATGAAGCAGATGAACTGATTACATCTGGAATGAATATGATGGCATTTATCGGTTTTGTCATGCTTGTTGCCGCTGGATTTGCCAATGTTTTAACAAAAACAGGAGACATTGAAGCTCTTGTCAAAGCATCTTCCCAATATATTGGCAACAGCCACAGCCTTGCAGCGATTTTAATGCTGCTCGTTGGCCTGGTTGTGACAATGGGGATCGGATCATCATTTGCAACGATTCCAATTATTACAACCATTTTTGTTCCACTTTGCTTACACTTAGGTTTTAGTCCAATGGCTACCATTGCCATTATTGGCTCTGCTGCGGCTGTTGGAGATGCAGGTTCACCTGCAAGTGACAGTACGCTTGGACCAACATCTGGATTGAATATGGATGGACAGCATCACCACATTTGGGGAACTTGTGTCCCGACTTTTATCTATTATAATATTCCGCTTGTTCTGTTCGGCTGGCTGGCGGCCATTATTCTGTAAGATGAAAAGCTTGTAGAGAAAACGATGATGTTTTTTCTATAAGCTTTTTGTTGTTCGCAGATGAAAAAATAATTAGGACAAAAGTATGAATTAAATGAATCTTTCTTCCTCTATCTTACGTATATATGCTGATAAAAATGAAAAGGGGAAGATGGGACATGTCATTTTTTAAAAAGCTAGCGGCAAGTGCAGGAATTGGTGCGGCAAAGGTAGATACTATTTTAGAGAAAAACGCTTATTATCCAGGACAAGAAGTAACGGGAACTGTCCATGTAAAGGGCGGTAAAGTCGCTCAGGAAATACGCTATATCAATGTCAAGATTGAAACACAGTATGTGATTGTGAAAGATGATGAAGAGCGTAGAAAATATGCGAACATCTATACTTTACGGGTAACGGATTCTTTTACCATCCAGCCTGGAGAAAAGCATGAATTTCCGTTTTCATTTATTCTTCCTATTGATACCCCGATGACGATTGGAAAAGTAGAAATTGCAGTAGAGACAGACCTTGATATCCAAGGCGGAATCGATAAATCTGACTATGACCGCATTTTCGTTGAAGCTCATCCTTGGGTGAAAAATGTGCTGGAAGCCACTAGAAATCTAGGCTTCCACCTGAACGAAGCAGACTGTGAACAGGCACCTTACTTCCAGCGGCGCCTGCCATTCGTCCAAGAATTCGAGTTCATACCGACATCAGACTACTATCGCTATATGCTTGATGAGTTAGAGCTGATTTTTCTGATAGATGAAGGCGGATTAGACATTGTTTTCGAAGTCGACCGTAGAGCAAGAGGCCTGAGAGGCTGGCTTGAGGAGATGTATAATGATGGAGAACAGCTTGTACGCTACCGCTTCAGTCCATCAGATCTTGAAGATATAGAAGTGCTTGAAGGAATGCTAGAAGAAATCATAGACCAATATGCTGAGTAATGATGAAAAAAGAGCCTGAATGAAGACAGGCTCTTTTTTCTATGATACAGCTTCTTGTTTTCGAAAGGATGTGGCTTTGGAAACAGAGCGATAAATTTTAGGTGCCAGCATCGCAAGTAATATGGTCAATGCATAGTCTTTTACCATAAACCAGATCATAAAGAACCACGTGGTTTGATAGGAAATCGGTGCATTGAGCCATACATTTAATGCGAGGTATGTATAGGTGGTTCCGATCACATACATCACGGTCGTACCAGCAATGGCTGCAAGCAAAAAGCGGCCAAAGCCAGGATTTTTTCTTTTCTCTAGAATGAATCCAGCAAGCCAGGCAGCAGGGATGTACGATAATACAAAGCCACCGCTTTTGCCTAAAATGACCCCAAAGCCCGCAGAGAACTGGGCGAATACAGGTGCACCAGCAATTCCAACCAAGGCATAGACAATCATAGCTAATGCGCCAAGCCGTCTGCCGAGTAAGAGACCAGCAAGCACACAAAAAAACGGCTGCATCGTAAGTGGAATTCCGCCGACCTGTAAAAATGGCACAATGGATGTGATATTGGCTCCGATAGCCATGAGTGCAGCAAACATTCCCACTAGCACAAAGTCAGCAGTTCTTGTCTTCTTTTGCATGATGTTTCCCCCTGTCTTATCTGTACAAATAGATTAAGGGGAAGAAGGATATTTGTCAACTTATTTTTATTTTAGGTTAACAATAAAACCCGCCCATCAATAGGGCGGGTAGCTGATTAAGCTTCGGTTATAAAAGTGGCATCGATGGCTTTGCTGACAGGTACGTAATCATAGCCGAGATCACGAGCGACCGCTTCGTACGTGATATGTCCGTTCATCACATTGACACCTTCTGCGATGGCATTGTTTTCTCTAATAGCTTTTGCAGCGCCTTTATTCGCAATTTGCAGCGCATATGGAACAGTGACGTTCGTTAACGCAACAGTTGATGTCCGCGGAACGGCGCCTGGCATGTTGGCGACAGCATAATGTAATATGCCGTGTTTTTCATAAGTAGGCTGATCATGGGTTGTGATATGATCAATGGTTTCGACAATGCCGCCTTGATCAATCGCTACATCCACAATGACAGAACCAGGCTTCATTTGTTTGACCATTTCTTCTGTCACAAGCGTCGGTGCTTTGGCACCAGGAATCAGCACCGCACAAATAAGAAGGTCTGCCTCACTGACTGAATCTGCAATGTTGACAGGATTGGACATTAACGTTTTCATTTGATGGCCAAATTGGTCGTCCAGCTGACGCAGCCGTTCTGCGTTTACATCAATCAGGGTGACATCTGCGCCAAGTCCGATCGCCATTTTCGCTGCGTTTGTTCCAACAACACCGCCGCCAATAATGGTGACCTTTCCTCTTGATACCCCTGGTACACCTGCAAGTAAAATACCCTTTCCGCCTTTTGGTTTTTCTAAAAATTGTGCCCCAATTTGAGCAGCCATTCTGCCTGCTACTTCAGACATTGGTGTGAGAAGAGGGAGTGTTTTTCCGTCCGTTACTGTTTCGTAAGCAATGGCTGTAACGCCTTTTTGTTTTAATGCTTCAGCCAAGGAGGGCTCTGCGGCTAGATGCAGGTACGTAAATAAGATGAGTCCTTCTCTGAAATAAGGATATTCCTCAGGTAATGGTTCTTTTACTTTCATGATCATATCAGAAGATGCCCATACATCTTTCGCCTGATCAAGAATCTCTGCACCAACAGATACATAATCGTCATCAGTGAATCCGCTTCCAAAACCAGCGTTTGTTTCAATTAAAATCTGATGTCCAGCTGAAAGCAATTGAGAAGCTGCTCCTGGTGTTAAAGCCACTCGGTTTTCATTGTTCTTAATTTCTTTCGGAATGCCGATGATCATGTTTATTCCTCCTATGCTTATCTATTGATATTGTATGTCTAGTGTATCCGGAAAGTTTAGAAAATTCTTCGGTTGAAATAAAAAATAAAAAAACGCCTCTTTGTGAAATTTCACAAATGGACGTTTTTTAGCTTCATATCAAGGTAGATGGTCATTTTCTCATTCATGTTTTTTAAATCAATTTCTGCGATGTCTGTAATCCGTTTTAATCGATAATTTAAGGTATTGATGTGGATGTTTAATTGCTTTGCGGCAATATTGGCATTGCTGTCACAGTCAATAAACCGCTCAAGGGTTTCGACAAGGTTGGAATGATGCCTCAGGTCGTAATCCTCCAGCTTCGATAAAGAGTAACTGGAGTAAGAAGAGCCCTTTCGCTTCTCAGCAAGCACATCAAGATATTGATAAATGCCTAGTTCGGAAAAGCTGTTTAAACGTTCTGTTTCAACTGGAAAGCGTTCTTTCGTCTTTAATACAGCCAGTGCTTCTTTATAGGAAGGCTGAATTTGAGAGATGTTATCGTAAATTCCTCCAATTGCTGCCTGAACATGCTGAATATGATACCGGTCCGCAAGCTGCTGCAGCATGCCGCTTGTGAATTGCTTAATATCTTGAAGCGGATGTTCTGTTTTTGGTGAGACAAGAATAATGAATTCGTGAAAATCAACAGTCGTTAACAGTACCTGTACTTGCTGTGTTGTTTCAAGCAGATAGGACAGCTTTTTTTCTGTCTCCTCTGTGAGTTCGTCACGAAGACGGAAGATGATGATGGCATATGTGTCTGGACATCTGATGCCAAGCCTTAAAAATAGGTCAAGCATCTCATCCTTTTCATGAATATGACCTGTGAGCATCTTCCAGAAAAGCTCCTGATTACGTTCTTCTGTTTTCGTTTTTCGAATTTGTAAATTGAGTAATTTGTTTTTCACGGCATGTGCTGCCATTTTGAGAAGGTCCATTTCTTCTTCTGAAAAAGGCTGTGCGGATTCAATCGCCCAAATAAATCCGAGCACTTCTTTGTCCTTCCAGATCGAAATGGCGACCCTGCTAGATAAACCCACTTCTGCAATTTGAGGGACACGAAGCGGTTCGTCTGTTTTAAGGAGTGTAGGAATGATGCCGTCCTTCCAAAGCCGATTAATGACTTTTTCCGGTACCCGGCGGGAGATAATGGTTGAAGTTCTGGCGGGATCAGTAAAATCATTGTGTGTGCTATATGCCAATAATCGATGATGAGTATCTTCTATAGTAATAGGGCAATTGAGCACATCACTAATTTGGTCTGCCACATCCTCTAAACGATCAAGACTATACTTAAACGGATCTGTCTTTTTTGTCATAAAAAACCCCTGCTTTTTCGAATATTTCACGTACTTACATTATGAAGAGAATGAGGTACGTAAATCAACAAAAAACTGCCATAAACTTAAAAAAACAAAAAATGTGAGAAGCAAGCAAATGGATGGTGAAGCACGATGAAAAAGAAATAGTACAATAATAACGTAGTAAAAAATCAATAGGCGGAAAGGTCTACCAAAGTAGGTGGACACTTATTATGAATATATGACCAAAAAAATGTTAAATACTAGATAAAAAGCGAAAAAACAGTAATTCTATAGACTCATTTTGTAAAATAAAAACAGATTTGTTTGACTGTGTATCATTTCTGTTTTTATAATAATAACGTCAAAAAATAAGTGGATTAGCCCATTATATGGCGGCTATGCACGGGAGGTAATGAGGAATATGTCAGGAATTATTCGCGTAACCCCAGAAGAACTAAGAGCGACCGCTAAGCAATATGGTGTTGAAAGTCAAGAAGTGTTAAACCAAGTTGATCGTCTAAATAGAATGATCTCTGATTTAAAAGGAATGTGGGAAGGTGCTTCTAGTGAAGCATTTGCTGATCAATACGAACAGCTTAAGCCTTCATTTATCAAAATGTCTGATCTATTAACAGATGTCAGCAATCAGCTTGATCAAACGGCAAATACACTTGAAAGCACTGACCAAGACATCGCAAGCCAAATCCGCGGCTAATCAAAGGGATTTCCTTTCTAAGTGTGAAAAGCAGAAACAGCGCCGAGTCTGTCAATGGATGCCGGCGCTCTTTCTATTTTGTGAGGTGGAAATTTGTGTATATCGATATTACCATCGACTTAAAAAATTATGATGGCAGTGT
Organism: Bacillus sp. F2HM; assembly: GCF_019266135.1. NCBI lineage: Bacteria > Bacillati > Bacillota > Bacilli > Caryophanales > Bacillaceae > Bacillus > Bacillus sp. F2HM. The sequence continues at coordinate 114,491 of NZ_LRMO01000009.1, read as the reverse complement.
GTTTGATTTGAGACTATCAAATTATTTACATATTAAACAAGTCATCCATATCGCCTGGCAGGCAAAACAAATCTCACTTCCAAAGCGAGAAGGCGGATGGGTGCGGGTAGTGAATAAGAAAGCTGTGTTTTCAGGCGAATATAAGCTGTCAGACTGTGGAATTACCACAGGAGACAGGCTGGAAATACTATGAAAGGACTTTTGTAAATGGCAGATAAAAAGAGTTCCTATTTAGAAGAACAATTAGAAGCAGTCATGAAAAAAGAGGGAGGCACCTATACCTTTATTTTTCAAAAAGAGACGATTAAACTCTTAGACGGTTTAGAAGCGGCACCGATCAAAGACATCAATCCATCATTTCAGAAAGAGATTCAATTAACTGAAGATGAGGTCATCATTTCTATACAACCGCCTCCTGCCTATCAGGAATTTCGTTTCATCCATGCAAAGGATGAAAAAAGCAAATGGATTTTTTCATACCAGCTTGTCGATGCAGTTCTTAAACACGACGTGAAGCGGCTGCATCCTATTGTTTCTCCTGAAAACATTGTTTTTCATCAAGGCTTAGCTCCTGCATTTTTGCATTATGGGGTTAAAGAAAGCATTCCGCCATATGAAACCGATGAGCAACGCCTGTTAAAAGAGGTCAAGGCCGTCGTTCTTCGAGTGGTTGACCATGAATATCAATTTCAAGAATATGTGGCTTACAATGAAACGTTGAAATTATCTGAGCTGGCAAAAGAAATTAGTGAAAAGAAGTCGCTGGAAGAATTGTCAGCTTTGATTGAGCAAAAGATCAAAGCAATCGATGCGAAAGAAAAAACGCTCTTAACCATTCCTAAAAAGAAATGGAAGATCGAGCGATACATCGGATTAGGTCTGCTTGTCCTGTTAATCCCTGCATTGGTGTACACCATTTACACCTTCTTTTTTGCCATGCCAAAACAAGAAGCGTACGTCGAGGCAAACAAATATTATCTCAACAAACAGTACAGTCAAGTGGTGGATACGTTAGAGAAATATCCAGCCAATCAAATGCCAGTCTCTCTACAATATGAACTGGCCATTTCGTATGTACAAACGAACCAAGGCAGTTTGTTGCTTGATCAGCATAAAAAAGAAATCACAGAAACGTACACATTGCAGACAGATCCGCAATACTTCCTTTTTTGGATTCATATTGGACAAGGAAATAGCAAGGAAGCACTTGATATTGCACGGGTGCTTGGAGACGACAGGTACATATTTACGGCACTCGTCGCCTACCGCAATGAAATTCAAAACGATGACAGCCTTTCTGCTGAAGAAAAACAAAAACAGCTAGATCCGATCATTAAGGAAATGGCGAAATATGAAGAAAAAGAAACAACCGAGACAAGCACAAATGACTCCTCAGACGCAAGCCAAACAGATGAAACAGCTGAACAAAAAGAGCAGTCAAAAGCCGATCAAGAGAAAAAAGAGAAAGAATCTGAAGCGAAAAAGAAAACCTCTCAGACGAAAAAAGATGAGAAGAAATAATTCTTTCGATACAACTGACAGTTGGTGCTGTCCCATGAGGAGGTGGAGCGTTTGAGTCTTCTTTGGGTTTTTTATGAGGAGGATTATCAAACTGTCCGTTTAGATGAGCAGTTCAATCGAGAAGCTCTGATTGGACCTGAAATAGAGCATACAGTGACAATCCCTTCACTTTCGTTTGATGAAGGGTTCATTCGTTTATCTCCTGATGAACCGAATGATGGTTTTTATATTTATCAGGGAGATGAGAAGAAGGGGAAATTACTTCCACATGAACCATATCAGCTTGGTTCACTCACACTTATTTTAATGGATGCACATCATGATCAACATATTTATTACCTAGGAAATAGAGTCGAGCTGTCTTTTTCACGTGAAGAGAAAGATGAGATTGATGTGTGGAAAGAACAAGCTCATTCCATGTTTCAAGATGCCAGCCAGTTCACTTTAGAGAAAATCGAAGGAACATGGTATGTCATGCCTCAGGACGAGGCAATTTACGTGAACGGAAAGAAAATCCACGGTCCAGAGAAGATTTATGCAGGAGATGAGCTGTTCTGGAACTTTCTGACGGTGACATTTAAAGATGATGATTTATTACAGGTGACAGCTTACGAACCTTTTCATACACGTTTGGAAAAAACAAGACCGCCAAGTACAGAAACAAAACAAAAATACCCTTCATACAGACGTACACCGCGTTTGATTTATGATTTGCCAGATGACCGGGTATCCTTTAGCTTTCCTTCGCAGGAGAGTGAAAATAACAGCAGAGGGCTTTGGCTTGTTGTCCTTCCGCCGCTTGTGATGCTCCTTGTGATGGGGATTGTTGCCCTTATCCAGCCGCGAGGAATCTTTATTATCGTGTCGATGGCGATGTTTATCATGACGTTAATTACATCGTCCGTTCAATACTTTAAAGAAAAATCACAGCGCAAAAGACGAGAAGAGAAGCGGCAGCGAGTCTATTCTCTTTATTTAGAAAATAAGCGGAAAGAGCTGCAGGAGCTGTATGACCGCCAGCAATATATTTTGACATATCATTATCCGTCATTTGAACAAATGAAGTATTTAACATCAGAAATCAGCGGCCGCATTTGGGAAAAGACACTTGTGAGTGACGACTTCTTGCATCTGCGTCTTGGAACGGGAGCAGTCCCATCAAGCTATGAATTATCGATGAGCGGCGGCGATATGGCCAATCGAGATGTTGATGACTTAATTGAACAAACGCAGCACATGCAAAAAGTATATCGTGAAGTGAAGAATGTCCCGATTACATTCGGCCTTGCGGATGGTCCAACAGGATTAATTGGGAAGCCTGCGATTGTGAAAAATGAGCTTCATCAGCTTGTCGGACAGCTTGCTTTCTCGCACAGCTATCACGATTTGAGATTTGTCTTTATCTTTCATGAGCAGGAGTATGAGAATTGGGAATGGATGAAATGGCTTCCGCACCTCCAGCTGCCTCATACATATGGCAAAGGGTTTATTTACAACGAACAAACACGCGATCAGCTGTTGTCCTCGATTTATGAAATTTTACGTGAGCGTGATTTAGAAGAAGAAAAAGAGAAGAAAATCTTTACGCCTCATTTTGTGTTCATCGTGACAAATCATGAGCTCATTGCCGAGCATGTGATTTTAGAATACTTAGAAGGCAGCCGGACAGATCTTGGTATCTCCATCATCTTTGCAGCAGAAACAAAGGAAAGCTTAGCTGAAAATATTTCGACGCTTGTCCGTTATATTAACGAAGAAGAAGGAGATATTCTCATTCAGCACAAGAAGGCAGTACGAATTCCGTTTCAACTTGATACACATCAGCGCGGGGACAATGAACTGTTTGCCAGAACCTTGAGAACATTAGATCATCAAGTTGGCATGACCAATTCGATTCCTGAGACGGTCTCATTCCTTGATCTTTTCCATGCCAAACATGTAGATGACATTGGCATTCGTGAAAAATGGCTGACTTCAGAAACGGCCAAATCATTATCAGTGCCAATCGGTTATAAAGGGAAAAACGACATTGTCGATCTGAACCTGCATGAAAAAGCACACGGCCCGCACGGACTATTGGCGGGAACAACGGGATCAGGGAAAAGTGAATTTTTACAGACATATATTTTATCGCTCGCTGTACATTTTCACCCGCACGAAGTTGCTTTCCTGTTGATTGACTACAAAGGAGGCGGAATGGCACAGCCGTTCCGAAATATTCCTCATTTACTTGGAACGATCACCAATATTGAAGGCAGCAAGAACTTTAGTGAAAGAGCGCTTGCCTCAATTAAAAGTGAATTGAAGAAAAGACAGCGGCTGTTTGATCAGTATCATGTGAATCACATCAATGATTATACGAAGCTCTACAAGGAGAAAAAGGCTGAGCAGGCAATGCCTCACTTGTTCTTAATCTCTGATGAGTTTGCTGAATTAAAAAGTGAAGAGCCAGACTTTATTAGAGAGCTTGTCAGTGCTGCACGTATCGGTCGAAGCCTCGGGGTCCATCTCATTTTGGCTACCCAAAAGCCAGGCGGGGTCATTGATGATCAGATTTGGAGTAACTCCCGTTTTAAGGTCGCACTAAAAGTGCAAGATGCGTCAGACAGTAAGGAAATTTTGAAAAATAGTGATGCAGCGTCCATTACCGTCACAGGCCGCGGTTATTTACAAGTGGGCAACAATGAAATTTATGAATTGTTCCAATCGGCTTGGAGTGGTGCACCATATATGGAAGATGGCTACGGCTCAGAAGATGACATTGCCATTGTGACAGATACTGGTCTTATTCCGTTATCAGGCGTAAGCACAGAGCCAGCAGTGAAAAAAGAGACAGTGACGGAGATTTCCGCTGTTGTGGATGAAATTGAACGTATGCAGCAGGAGCTTGGAATTGAGAAGCTGCCAAGTCCATGGCTTCCACCGCTTGAAGAACGGATTCCAAAAACGCGTTATGCGTCGAGTGAAGAGCATGTCTTTCATTTTGCGCTTGTTGATGAACCAGATCAGCAAAGCCAGCATCCACTTTCTTATCAAATGATGGAAGATGGGAACATTGGCATCTTCGGTTCCTCCGGCTACGGCAAATCACTTGCTGCTACAACACTGTTGATGAGCTTTGCGGAGAGGTATTCACCTGAAGAATGGCACGCATATATTTATGACTTCGGAAACGGAACATTGCTTCCGTTAGCCAAACTGCCGCATACGGCGGATTATTTCTTAATGGATCAGATGAGAAAGATTCAAAAATCAATGAAGCGTCTGCGGGAAGAGGTTGAATATCGCAAGCGGTTATTTAGACAGCAAGAAATGAGTCATATCAAAATGTACAACGCCTTAAATGAGAAAAAGCTTCCATTCATTTTTATCGTGATTGACAACTTTGACATTGTGAAAGACGAAATGCATGATCTTGAATCTGAATTTATTCAGCTGAGCCGTGATGGACAATCACTAGGTATATACTTCTTGATTACAGCGACCCGTGTAAATGCAGTGCGTCAATCGCTGATGAACAATCTGAAAACAAAGATTGTCCATTACTTAATGGATCAAGGAGAGGCGTACTCGATTATTGGCAGACCGAAATTCAGCTTAGAGCCGATCCCAGGCCGAGTTATTATTAACAAAGAAGAGCTTTATTTCGCGCAAATGTTCCTGCCAGTTGAAGGAGAGAATGATCTCGAATTGTTTGAGCATCTGAAACAAGAGATACAGCTTCTTCATGACCGCTTTGAAGCATCTGAAAAACCAAAGCCTGTGCCAATGCTTCCTGATAAGCTGACAGTTTGGGAGCTTGAGAGTCGTTTAGATGAACAAAAACCGCCTTATGACATTCCAGTCGGATTAGATGAGGAATCTGTGGCACCTGTTTATTTTGACTTGAAAAAGAATAAACATTGCCTCATTATCGGTCAAACGCAGCGAGGTAAAACAAATGTGACAAAACTGATGCTTGATCAGCTTTTAGTGGCAAAGCCTGAAAAGCTGGCTGTCTTTGATTCAATTGATCGAGGTCTATCCCATTATGCAAAAGAAGAGAACATTGATTACCTTGAAACAAAGGATGATATCACCGAATGGGCAGAAGAAATGGACCGAATATTCAAGGTGCGGGAAGAAATGTACGTCGAAGCTGTGCGCCGAGGGGAGACCGACCAGCTGTTATTTCCTCAAATTGTGCTTGTCATTGATGGCATTACGCGTTTTCAGCAGACGATCGATCCGCGTCTTCAAGATCAATTAGCTGATTTCATGAAGTCATATGCACACTTAGGCTTCAGCCTGATTGCATCAGGGAACCATACCGAGTTCAGTAAGGGCTATGATGCACTCACAAACGAAATCAAACAAGTTCGTCATGCTATGTTACTCATGAAAAAATCAGAGCAAAACATCATACCGCTTCCGTATGCAAGACAAGAACCAGAGATTCAGCCAGGCTTCGGGTATTTGGTTGAAAACGGAAAAGAGAAGAAAATCCAGGTTCCTTTATGTGCGGTAGAAAGGAAGAGTGTTCAATGACAGAGCAGCAAAAAAGTTCCATCAAAATCGTATCCACGATGATATTGATTCTTGTGCTGCCGGTTTTATTTTTCCACCTAATTGGAGATGACCCGGCAAAACAGAAGAAGAATGCCACACGAAATATTGCAGTGGTCAATGAGGATATGGGAGCGAGCGAAAGTGAAAACACGGCTCGTTTCGGACAGGATGTTGTGGCAGCATTGTCAGAACGTCCTGATTATACATGGACTGTAGTGAATCGCAGTGCGGCGGAAAATGGACTGAAAAACAGAAAGTATGACGCTGTCCTCTATATTCCGTCTGACTTCTCTAAAAATGTGCTGAGCTATGATAAAGACCATCCTGAAAAGGCGTCCATTCAATTTTCAATTCAAGATCAGCTCAATGCAGTCAATAAAGAGAAAGTGCAGAGAGAGCTGGAAAATGCGCAAAAGAAAATGAATGAACAGATGTCGACGTTATACTGGAGTTTTGTATCACAGGAGATTGGCAATGTAAGAGAAGAGTTTGAGCATATTGTCGGCAAAGAAGTCGAATTCCAAAATACGATGTACAACTTCTATAAGCCGAACTCGAACAAACTATCAGATGCCGTACAGCAGCAGAAGAAACAAATAGAAGAATTAAAGAATGCAATGGCCGATTCACAGAAACAATATAAAGACGGCTTGAGTACAACAGAAGAAGCAAAGAACCAGTTAAAGGACTTTGTGAAAGTAGTCGATCAATACCAGCAGTATCAAGACAAACAAAAGGATCTTTTGATCAAAGCGCAATCAACAAACCAAAAGCAAATCCAGCAAGGGCTCAAACAGCTCGCTGACATTCAAAACCAAAATGTCCGCAGCTTTAGTGATCAAATGGGTGGACTCAAAACAGACATCAACGGGGTACAAAGCCAGCTGAAAACAACTGACAGCGCCATCCAATCTGTTCAAAAGTCGAGAGAAGAGGCTATGCCTAAGCAATCAACGGGATTAACGGAACTTGTGAAGACGTCTCAGGAAGAACTGATTAAAAAGTATGAAGAGCGTTACTTAGAAGATTATCGAAATAAAATATCAGCCCTTCAGACAAAGCTATTAGCAAAAAGGCAAGAGTTAATGGACGAGCCGGAACCGCCAGTTGATTCTGATGATGACGGGCCATCAGACCAAGATAATGAAAACCCAGAAGAGATTGGGATTAACTTAGATGAAGAAACAAATGAACTCTCACAAATTTCAATAGAGATGAATGAGCTTGCGGATCAATTAGGAGAACAGGAAACACCGCCTTCCACTGAAGATGGGGAACAAGGTGAAAGCGGTGAAAATCCTGCTCAGCCAGATACCAGCAGTAAGAATTCATCGCAGGATGACCTAAAAGCACTCTCAACTCGCTTAGATGAAGTGAAAAAGAAAATTCAAGAAAAAGCTGCTGCTCATAATGACGAATTGAAAGACAAAGTGAGTCAAATGAGTAAAGAGCTCGAGAGTCTGACGAAAAAAGTAGATAAACTTGAAAAGATGATTCTATGGTTACAAGATCGATATAATGTTATTCCAAATGAAATCAAAAATCAGGAATCATCCATTGTAAGCAAAGTAAAAGAGCTGAAGCGCAGGAACTCACCGATTAGTAATGTCTTTAGCGATAATCTTTTTGAGAAAAAATTCGAAACAAAATCAACAAGAACTAGAAAATTAATGGACTATTCAAATCAACTCTCTCAGCTAGAGCTGATGATCGCAAATGTCTATCAACCATCTAATAACTCTTCTCTATATGACACAAAAGGAGAAGAAATTCAATCCATCCTCTCCATCAAAAAAGAAGAAACAGAAAACTGGGATAAGCTCAAAAACCAGATGCTGACATCAAACGATGATGTGTCTACTTTTATTGATGAGATGCAGAAGTTCTCAGATGGCTATGCGGAGTACATCACGACTCAGCAGGCAAGCATGGAACAGGAATTACAGACAATTGCTGAAAGTGCGGACAATGTAGCTGAGCAAATGGCTGATCAAGGAGATGCGGTATATACAGCAGACCTTGCAGGCAGTTCAATTGTTGTCAGTGCACAGGATTCAATTGGTCAGGAAGTGCTTCGTCTTTCTGAAAATATGAGTTCGTTAACCGACCGCCAAAAAGGGGTGGCGGATTATACGAATAACATTGAAGAGAGTGTCACAACAGTTCAAGAAAAAGCAGATACGCTGAATGAAAACTGGAGCAAGAATGTCGACTCTACAAAGCTTGTTCAGCAAGATTTAAAGGGTATTTTAGGAAATACATTAAGTGATCAAGGCAACAGCAACTATGTGTATAACCATTTAGCCAATCCGCTGAAAATCAGCGGCGATGTGCCGGAAGAAAAAACGCAGACTGTACCGCCGGTCGTCATTTTGGTCATTGTGATGATCAGCAGTTTGTTAATTGGCTTTTTCAGCTCGTATTATGCGTCAGCTCCGATGCTGGTTAAAGGTGCACTGTTTGGCATCTTGAATCTATTAGTCGGACTCATGATCAGCTTGTTTGGACTGAACATTTACAAGCTTGCAGATGATCAAGCCATTCAATGGTCGATCTTCACCATTTTGTTATTAGTGGCGTGCTCTGCTTTTATTCGCACGGGCTTCCTATTCGGTTCTATTGCCGGGTGGATGGCAGCAACAGCGCTGATTTTCTTCTTTGTCGCACCGTTAATTGATTTGGTGATGCCGAATTTCCACTTTACCAATCCAGTGACAGACTTGTACCTGTCGATCCAATATGGAAATGGAGACACCTTTGGAATGGGCGTCACAGGGTTAGTGATTTTAACTGTTCTTTTCATGGTCGTACCGCTTGTGAAAAAGCTATGGAAAGATAAAACAGAGGAACGTGATGTGACTCATGAAGCTTAATCTATTCGTGAAAGGGACGGCACTCGTTGCCGTTTCCCTTTTTCTCCTCATCCCTGCTGCTTTCGCTGCTGGTGAAGATACGGATACGAATGTCAAGCCGAATGAATATCAGGAAAAGGAACTCAATATTAACTCGAGTATATTGAGGGATCAAACGAAATACGAACAAAGCAAAACGACATCAAAAATCAAAACAGACATTCATTTTGCTAAACCGCCTAAAGCCCCGGGGGGATCTCTTTCTCCGCAGCTATTTAGTGATCTAAAGGAGAACCCGCCCAAAACACCAGCTCGTATGATGAAAGAAATGAATATCTCTTTTAGTGATTCGGCTGTATCAGCACCTTCTGAGGATGAACATGAGAAGCAGACATCGGCACTGCTTCCGATGATCTTTGGTTTCTTGATAGCCCTTGGTCTCGTTGTGATGATCATCCTGATTCCAAAGGTGAATGTGAAGGCTGAAAAGTAATAGTCTGTCTCTTTTAAAAGAGGCAGGCTTTTCTTTATGCAGATTGCTTGATGTCATACCGTTTCACTACGTAAAATAGTGATATCAAGGGAGGAGATTGTCATTCGAATTTCAATCGTTACAGGCGGATCAAAAGGTTTTGGCCTAGCACTTGTGAACAGGCTGCTTTCACGCGGGGATCATGTGTACACAGCAGCAAGAAGTGCATCGCCGATATCCCATCCGAAGCTCACACATACCCAGGTTGATCTGACCGATGAAGAAGCAGCGGCCAAATGGCTTCAACATAGTCTTACGCCGCAAACTCTGGCAGATGCTGATGACATCTTACTTGTCAACAATGCAGGAATGGTCACACCTATCAAGCGCGTTGGACAAGGCGGACAGGATACACTTCATCAGCATTACAAGTTGAATCTTGTCATTCCTGTTTTGCTGAGCCATGTGTTTGCCAAGCAGACTCAATCATTTAACGGAAAGAAAACGATCGTTCATCTCTCTTCTGGAGCGGCGAAAAACCCATACAAAGGCTGGAGTGCGTATTGCAGTTCAAAGGCAGGACTCGATATGTTTATGAGGACTTTTCATGAGGAACAACAGGACGAGGCGCATCCGATCAACACGTTTTCCTTTTCACCCGGCACGATCGATACAGATATGCAGGGGGAAATTCGGAAATCATCAAAACAAGACTTTGAACAAATAGACCGTTTTCAGCAATTATATGAAACAGGCACACTGAAGAGTCCAGATGAAGTCGCAGGTATTTTGCTCGATCTTTTAGCGGGTGATCCAGCTGGCGGATGTGTCTACGATGCACGTGAGTATGTGAAAAAGCAGTCATAACGACGGCTGCATCGTGAAGACAAACCCTCGCATGCGGTGTCAGGCCTCGGTGCCGGTGCTCACGAATCTCAAATTCGCTCCGCGCCAGTACCCGGTCTTCCTATACTTTAAGGGTTTTCATATCACGCTGAAAAGGAGAAAAAAAGCAGTCACAGCGACTGCTTTTTTCGTATTGTACAAGCAAAAACAGCTCATTTGACATAAGCTATTCTTGAGACTCATAGAAAATATAACAGAACATTTGAGTTTCTTTTCAGAATATGTTAGGATGCTAAAAATATAGATAAGGAGGGGTTTCCATGAGAAAGGTTACATTAATGGATGTTTACACCCATCCAGTCGCTCAAAAATATTTAAATCGTTCAGGAAAAGCCCATGCGATTGCTTGTGCTTATCACGCATTCAAACTGGCGGTGCAGGCTGGGATTAATCCAGATCTCGCTGTGAAAGCAGCCCTCTTGCATGACATCGGCCACTATGAATGGTATACAGATGGCGGAGAATGGGATTACGAGACATATAGACGGAATGATATTCATGCCATTAAAGGCGCAGAGCGGGCTCACAAACTGCTCATACGCCTCGGTGAGGAACCAAAGGCAGCTAAAGATATTGCGCTTGCGATTCTGCTTCATACAGATTCATATTTGCCAGAGGGCGACCTTCATAAGGACACACTTCAGCAAATCGTCAAGAAAGCAGATGAAATGGATGAAGAGCCTGGCGGACATCATCATTACAGACAAATAGACGAATCACTTGCAATGAAAAAAATCACGGAATTGGATCAGAAAGTGCAGCAGGCACTTCAGCCCATGAAACGTTCTGTTTAGTATGGAATGTCTCCATGAATATTTCCATCCTGATCGACATACAATGTGCGAATAATGGTACGGTTAAATGCAGATGTACCTGATGCAGTGAGTCCGGTGTAATGAACCGTGACAGAATAAGCACCTTCTTTTTTCAATTGAACAGCTGATGAAGCAGTTGTTTTGAGAGGATGATCTTTTTGGGCATCCTTAAAGTAAAAGGTTTCTACTTTCTTGCTTAATCGTTTAATCAGACCGCTTGAATGGGTCGATGCATCATCCCCTGATTTCGCTGCCTCTGCTTTGATTTCGTCATTTAATGGTGAATCAAAGGATACGAGCAGCAAATAAGGAGCCTTTTTTCCTGAATTTGATTGAATCGTCCATTTTCCAGGAACGGGTTTATTGATTTGTACATGGTGCGAAAATGCGCCTTCATATGGGAAAGATGCTTCCGATGTCTTCAGATTTGTTAAGACGTCTCCATTTGGGGCGATGATTTCTGGCCGCGCCTCATGACTTTCATTTAACCACTGAATCGATAAGCCATTCGTTCCTTCCTCTACATAGAACGCTTCTGTTTTATCCTTTTCACTTTCTCCGCCTTTCACATAAACATCTGTATTCAGCTCAGTAGAGTTCGGGCTCTCTATATTTTCTTTTTCAGCGCTTGCGGCATTTGCCAGCAGCTGATGCTGAAACACAGGGAACATGCTTGTGCCGTTTTTAATTGAGTTGTGATCCCATTTCCCTGTTAAAATATTGTTTGCATATGATAGTCTTGTGCTGCTTACCGTGACGGCGCCATCATTTGCACCAAAGCTCTTTAAATACATGCCGCCTAAGTACAGCACCCCGCCAAATGTTCCCCATTCCGATCCCGAATACGTGATGTATTTATGAGGAAACTTCTCCAGCTTGTCGGTTTCACTTCGAAAAGCCGCCATGAGCCCCGTTTGCAAAGAATAGAGCGCGTCGCTTTTTTGTCCAAGAATTTCCGCGAGCCAGCTTCCGCCCTTGCTATACGCTAAATCTGCCAGCGGCGTCCCGTAATGAGGGGAGCCGAGTGTGATGACCTTCTCTACATATGGATGGGCATTGTGATACACGAGTGCGGACTGTGTATCCACCCCGCCTTTACTATGACCAATCACAATGAGTTTTCGACCGAACACATCATAGATTTCTTTTAACTTTTCTGCTAATAGTTTGCCATTCTTTTTCGTATCCTGATCTGGATACAAATCTATGAATGCGCTTTCGTATCCGTTCAGAACAGCTTGCTTTGCCATGTCGTTTCGGTCGAACCATGTGGAGGAGGAGCTGTTAATGCCGTGAACAAAAACAAGTGGCGGTTTTGACTCGTCTTTTTGAACCGGCTCTTCTCCTTTAAACCACTTTCCTGGTGTCCCAGGCTCATCCCCAATTGATCCTGCATACGCATCACTTGCAAAGGAAAAAAAGAGCATGACAGCAGCGAGACAGATGAGTTTTTTCAAGATCATTCACCTCTTCAAATGTTTTAAGTTGTTGGCAGCACCAATCTATTATACTTCCAAAAGATGTAAAATTATATAAAATGTTAAAATATGGTATTTGAGTTGTGGGTTTGCCCTGAGTGACATTCACATGGGTCATTGCATACGCTGTGGGTAAATACACAAGTAAAGGGGCAGGTAGGATGGCACAACAAGGAAGTCCGCAGCTTGTTTCATTAGTTGATCCATATGTTTATCAAACATTGCAGAAAGTGATCGGTATGAGATTAATTGTTCAAACAGTGAAAGATACAGTGCGCGGAAAATTGAAGGAAGTCATGCCGGATCATATTGTGATTGAGGCGGGGGCAAAATCAGTTTTTTATGTGCGGATCCAGCAAATTGTATCGGTGATGCCTGATCACAGTGAAAGAGTGTAACAAGCAGACGCATAGGTGTCTGCTTTTTTCATGCTTATAGAATGTATATCTGGAAAAAGTGCATGATATACCAATTGTTCTTTTTTTTACAAAAAATAAGGTTCTAAAACAAGAAGCAGTTGACAGAAGGTGGGTTGAATAGTAGTTTTTTAATAAGATCAATACGTAACAGGAGGAGCATCTTTGTTAAAATCTAAAGTTCATTTTTGGACATTCCAAATATTACTTGTTTTACTCATTGTTTATGTATCAACAAAGGTTTCGTTTTTATTTCAGCCGATTATTTTATTTGCATCTACCTTGTTTGTTCCCATCTTGCTGGCTGGGATTCTCTTTTTCATCTTTAATCCAATTGTTCGATTTTTGTCCAAGAAAATTCCTAGGACACTTGCTATCCTGATCATTTATCTTTTGTTCATCGGACTCATCACATTCATTGTGAATGCTGCGGGACCGGTTATTGTCACGCAGGTCGGTGGACTTGTCAAAAGCTTCCCTGGTTATGTGACGGATATGCAGAAATTTATCAACGACTTCTCGCATTCTAAAACATTTACTTGGATGATGAACCAAGATTATGTCTCTGTCTCGAAGTTTGAACAGACAATTGTTTCGACATTAAAAGGTTTGCCGGAAAATATTGCGTCAAGCATGTCTGCTGTGTTTGGCGTGATTGCTAATATTGCTTTAGCTGTGATCACAGTTCCTTTCATTTTGTTTTATATGTTGAAAGACGGACATAAGTTTCCGGACAAGCTCGTTCAATTTTTGCCAATGCCTTACCGTAAGGAAGGATTGAAAATCTTTAAAGAATTAAACGATACACTTGCGGCTTACATACAAGGGCAGATTGTTGTCTGTTTATTTGTTGGAGTGGCTTGTTTTATCGGATACTTATTAATCGGTGTGAAATATGCGCTCATTCTTGGCATTATCATTGCGGTCACAAATGTGATTCCGTACCTTGGGCCATATCTTGGCGCGGCACCAGCTGTGCTTATTGCGTTTCTTGATTCGCCTGGAAAAGCGGTGGTGACAGTCATTGTCATTCTTGTCGTTCAGCAAATTGACGGAAATGTCATTTCTCCATTGATCATTGGGAAACGCCTCAACACACATCCTTTGACCATAATCCTGCTATTAATTGGGGCAGGAAGCTTTGGCGGAATCCTTGGCATGATCTTTGCGGTCCCTGTCTATGCACTGCTTAAAGCCATCACCTTGAATATTGTCAGATTGGTGCAGCTGCGTCAGCGATCTCGCAAAGAACAGCATTTAAACGTCTAGGACAGATGCACACCTTTTCCCTACTTGCATAAGATGATTGAGATAAGCAGATAGGGGGGAGATTCTGATGCCTGCAATCGTTGGACCTATTCATATCGAGTCGTTAGGAGGAAACGGTGCAGCTACTTTCGGTGATGTCCTGGCCATTGCACCTTTGGCTGTAGACCATTCTACTGGCGGTGCGGGAGCCTTTAATTCAGGTGATTATATGTCACTTACAAGTAATCCGAATGCCACGATGCTTTGGGACTTTACATTGTTTGGCCAGCCTCAATCATTTAACGCATAGAAAGGCAGCTGATGGTCACAGATCAGCTGTCTTTTTTATTTTTCATACACGTATTTTTGAGCTGGGCATATGATGTGGGGAGAAAAGGTGGTGGAAAGATGCCAGCGATTGTTGGACCTATTCATATTGACCGTGTGATTGGAAATGGTTCTGCACATTTCGGTGATGTTTTTGCCATTTCGCCAAAAAGTGTCGATCACTCCGCCGGTGGATCAGGTACCTATAATGCAGGGGACTTTGTCCAATTTTTTAGCAGTCCAAACGTTACGTTTATGTGGGATATAGACCTGATCAGCCAGCAAAAGAGCTTTAATGCATAGCCAGCTTTGAAAGGGAGTTCCTTTTCAGAAGCTGTCTTTTTTTATGGTACAATGGATATGGATGTAAGAAGAAAAAAGAGGTGTGAACAGAGTCAAATGAAAATTAGAAAAGCACACATCACAAGCGGACAACCAAAGACCTACAATGTATATTTACATGAAAATAAAAAAGAATATAAAACGCTTGTAGCCGTACCTGACATTGAATGGAGTATTTCCATTGCGTATGAGGATGAAAAGGAGCAGCTCATCCATACGCTTGAACAATCCTTAATGGAAAGAATAGAAACAGACGAAGCCCGTGAACTCGCACTCAAGGTTGTGCATTGGGTCACAGAAATGTAAATTTAGAAACCAGGAGTGAAAACAGCGATGAAAGAAGAATCCGTAGACTTTTATTTGCAGCAAGGGATATTTGGACATGCTGAAACAAAACCTGATGAACGAAGGATGTTTCTTGGTTCATTAAGGGAACGAGCGCTTCTCGCCCTGACAAAGGGACAGGTATCAAGAAATAAACCGTATCAAGAGGTGGAACAAGTATTGAAGGCCAATGGACAGGCCTCCCTTCTTTTAAATGGTGAACTGTCCTATGCTTCTTATTCTCAATATGTGAAAATGGCAAATGCCGCTGGATGTTCCTTTAAAGTGGTGAATCATCACGAAGCACACTCTCCTTTTGGTCTTGTCATAGAGATGCCTGGTGCGGTCAATCAGGAGCATATCTATATAGAGGATGAGCTGTTTCAAAAAGCTTTTTCTCATGAATCTGTTGAATAGGTTTCCCTAGTGAAATGAATAAGCTATAATGATTCAAAAGAGCATATGGGAGAGATGCGGATGGGCAAAGCGTTGATTTGTATTGATTATACAGTTGATTTTGTTGCAGACGATGGAAAACTGACATGCGGAAAGCCTGGACAGGCGATTGAGTCTAAGATCACAGAGATCACTTCTTCATTTATTGATGAAGGCCACTTTGTCGTCTTTGCTGTCGATCATCATGAAGAAGAGGACCCTTATCATCCAGAGACAAAGTTATTTCCGCCCCATAATATTCGCGGAACAGAGGGTATTGAACTTTATGGACAACTAAGTTCACTATTTCACACGTCAAAACATTTAAAACATGTCTACTATATGGAAAAAACAAGATACTCTGCTTTTGCAGGCACTCAATTAGAAATGAAACTGCGCGAGCGCGGCATCACGGAACTTCACTTAGCCGGCGTATGTACCGATATTTGTGTACTTCATACAGCTGTTGATGCGTACAATAAAGGCTTCGAACTTGTGATTCACCAAAATGCTGTGGCGAGTTTTAATGAAGCGGGGCACGAGTGGGCACTTTCTCACTTTGAGCAGTCGCTTGGTGCGAAAGTGGTTAAGTAAGGGAAGGAGAATGGAAGTTGGAGCATCGGTTTAATGACGACAGTTTATCACTACATACAGATCTTTATCAAATTAACATGGCAGAAACGTATTGGAGAGACGGCATTCATGAGAAGAAGGCAGTCTTTGAACTCTTCTTTAGAAAGCTTCCATTTGACAATGGCTTCGCTGTATTTGCTGGCTTAGAGAAAGCGATTGAATATTTATCGGACTTTTCTTTCACCGAAAGCGATCTGGCGTATTTAAAAGATGAACTCGGTTATAAAAGCGATTTCATTGACTATTTAAGCGGATTGTCCTTTACAGGTACACTTCATTCAATGCGAGAAGGGGAAATTGTCTTTGCGAATGAACCGATTATGCGCATCGAGGCAACGCTTGTTGAAGCTCAGTTAATCGAAACGGCATTGCTCAATATCGTGAATTTCCAGACGCTGATTGCAACAAAAGCGGCCCGGATTAAAGGAATCATAGAAGATGAGACAGCATTAGAATTCGGAACAAGACGTGCGCATGAAATGGATGCAGCGATGTGGGGAGCAAGAGCGGCACTCATCGGCGGCTTTCAGGCGACAAGTAATGTTCGTGCTGGGAAACGCTTCAACATACCAGTATCAGGAACACATGCCCACGCACTTGTACAAGCATACCGCGATGAATATACGGCATTTAAAAAATATGCTGAAACACATACAGACTGTGTCTTTTTAGTCGATACGTATGATACCGTCAGATCAGGTATTCCGAATGCGATTAAGGTAGCGAAAGAATTTGGAGATAAAATCAACTTCATTGGTGTCAGACTTGATAGCGGAGACCTTGCATACTTGTCTAAAAAAGCTAGAACAATGCTTGATGAAGCAGGTTTCCATGATGCCAAAGTCATTGCATCAAGCGATCTTGATGAACACACCATTATGAACTTAAAGGCACAGGGCGCCAAAATTGATGTGTGGGGTGTTGGAACAAAACTGATCACAGCATTCGATCAGCCAGCCCTCGGTGCAGTGTATAAACTGGTGTCCATTGAAGAAAACGGCAAAATGAATGATACCATCAAAATTTCATCCAACCCAGAGAAAGTGACAACACCAGGCCGTAAACGTGTGTACCGCATTATCAATCAATTGAATCATCATTCTGAGGGTGACTACATTGCGCTTGAAGAGGAAGATGTTCATAGTGAGGATAAACTAAAAATGTTCCATCCTGTACATACATTTATTAGTAAATTCGTGACAAACTTTGTGGCGAAAGATCTTCACGTCCCGATTTTTGAGCAAGGAAAACTTGTCTATGACAACCCAGATATTCAAACGATTCAAGCCTACGTGCAGGACAGTCTTGGACTCTTCTGGGAGGAATACAAACGAATCAGCAAACCAGAAGAATATCCAGTCGATTTGAGTCAAAAATGCTGGGATAATAAAATGCAGTTTATCCATGATGTGAAAAATAAAATCAAAAAAGAGCTTTATGAAAGCGAATAATTTGAAGAAAGGGAGACCATCAAGCCAGATGGTCTCTTTTTTTTATTTTGACCGATTGAAATTGAACTAAAAGCGCAATCATTTGGTATACTGAAAGCACATCTTGTTTGTCATGGCATAAAGGAGGATTGGAGCAGTTGAGGGTGTTTGTTGCGAGACAGCCTATTTTTAACAGAAAAGAACAAGTCGTATCATATGAGCTGCTTTATAGAGATAGTGAAACCAATACATATAGCGCTGAAGACGGTGATCAAGCGACAACGGACCTCATTATCAATAGTTTTCTAAATATCGGCATCGAAACACTGACAGAAGGAAAACGATGCTATATTAATTTCACCGAAAGCTTGCTTTCATCTGATCTGCTCACCTATTTTGATCCGCATCAGCTTGTGATCGAGATATTAGAAAATGTACCGATTACCCCGGCACTTATTATGAGATGTAAGCAGTTAAAAAAATGGGGATATACGATTGCACTCGATGATTTCTTCCTAAACGGAACACATTATAGTGACAAGCTACTTGAGGAACTCCTCTACTGCATAGATATTTTAAAAATTGACTTTCTGAAAACCACAACGCAAGAACGAAGAGATATTCTGCATTCGTATAAAAAGTATCGCCTTCGATTCCTAGCAGAAAAGGTAGAAACGAGAAGAGAATATGAAGAGGCGCTTGAAGCGGGCTTCCACTTGTTTCAAGGGTATTTCTTTAGTGAGCCGCATGTGATATCGGGCCGAGCATTATCGACCAGCTTCCATGCGTACCATCAGCTTTTAAATGAGTTAAGCAAGGACCAGCCGAATATCCAGACCGTGACCCATTTTATTGAAAGTGACCTTTCGCTATCATATCAATTATTAAAAATGCTGAATTCAGGCAGCATGAGACGTCTATATCAAATTAAAAGTATCAGGCAGGCGATTATCCTGCTTGGATTTAATGAAATTCGGCGCTGGATCTTTATCCTTTCATTTAAAGAACTGAATGTCCAAGCTAACTCAAGCCAAAAAGAAATTATCAAAATGTCATTCATTCGTGCCAAAACGTGTGAGTTGATTGCTTCTCGTACTGAACGAGAGCATCCCGCCTCTTATATGCTGACAGGTATGTTTTCTCTCATTGATACGCTTGTCAGGGCAGATATCACAGAACTTGTGAAGGAACTGCCGCTTTCTGATGAAGTTGGCGAGGCACTGCTTGGCTATGAAAATGATTATTCTTTTGTGCTAGGTGTGGCCAAACGTATTGAACGAAATGAATGGGATGATGAAATGTTAGATGGAAATCTCCCGAAACAGGAGGCCTATGGGTGTTATATAGAAGCCATTGAATGGTGCCATAAAATGTTTGAATCTTAAGAAAAGCCGCTCGTGTGAGAGCGGCTTTTTCTTTGTCATGCCCATTTTAAAAGAAGAAAAAGTCTGCTGGAGGCAAGAGACAAGTAGATGCGAATCCCTTCTGGACTAAAGCGGATATCAATGCCGCTTTTCACACCGATTTGCTTCAGCATTCGGATGACACTTGTTGAATCAGAGCGCTCAGCAGCCTCCATGATGCGCTGCGCAAACGGAAGGGAGCTGGAAATTTGCTGTGTAATGAGTGAAGCATCAGCAACGAGGCGGGCTGATTCTTTTGCGGCTCGTTGAAATGAGTGGGCATCTACTGGAGGAAAAGTCATTGGCGTGCGCGGCGGATATGCGCGGTTCATTGCGGGAACCTGCAAAGCAGAATAAGGAACATAGTAAAACACATGGTCACCTCTTCTCTTATTGACGTGAAATTGGACGGATATCTGTTCTAAATGTATGTAGAAAATCAGAATAAAGAATCAAAATGATCTTTCTATCTTTGTAATTCCAGCATAAAAATAGGTACTTTTGCGGTCAATTTCGGTGAATGTCGCCAAAAAATTGCGGTGTCCACAATAGTGTCTGTCGTCTGACCTATGACACGCAAAACCGAAGATACAGAGGGGATCGTACGTTCTGTCGGGAGAGAAGTGTGACGAATGATGCCTATTCCTGTCGCAAAAATGACGCAATTCCTTTGAAATTGAGATAAAAGTATGATTTGAAAAGTCAGAAAATGATGAAAAAAGACCTATTGAATTTTGCGGTATCACGCACACGTTTTGTGCATACTTTTCGGTGAAAAAATACTCAATTACATTTACACTGTTAGTAACAGATCAAATACTTATGACCCAATCACCATACACAAATACATTGATCTTCCAAAAAAGGAGAGTGGAATCGATGGAAAAGTATGAAATCGAAGAACTTAAACAATTATTATGGAAACTTGAAAACGAAATCAGAGAAACAACGGCTTCTCTTCATAACATTAACAAAAGCATTGATCAATACGACAAATATGAATATGTGAAAATTTCTTAAAGACTTGATAATCATCAAGTCTTTTTTTTATCCAAATACATACAAAAAAAGGATATATTATTATATAATTGTTAAATAGTGATGTCAGTGGACATTTGCTCATGTCTTTTTAGTAAAATAAAAGACGAAAGGGTGAGGTACAAGATCGAGTATGCTAAACTATCTAGAGAATACAAAAATCAAGCAGAATATGTCTGATTTTATTCAACATGCAGTCAGGCAGAATGATTTACAAAAACTGCTTCTTGAATTTACAGATATAAAGAATGAATTCCCTTTTGGACAATTAGCTTACCAACATTATAAGGCATTTGGCGGTCAAGACAAGCAAGCGATTACAAAACTGGCAGCAGGGATTGAACTTCTCATCTTATCAGCCGATATATTAGATGATATTGAAGATCAGGACAAAGATTCGTACCCTTGGATGAAGTGTCAGAGCGGAATTGCAATGAATGCAGCAAATGTTCTTTTTGTATTGAGCTTTGAAGTCTTTTCAAAGCTTGATCATGCAACGGAGCTTTTAAACAGTATATACTCCTATTCCATTCAGTCAATGCAAGGACAGCATATAGATATGACACTGGAGCCAGAGAATGAGCAGGATTGTTTAAATATCATGAAGTTAAAGGCAGGATCACTGTTTGTGTTACCCTGTATATTAGGGGTTATTTTGGCAACAGGTTCATTTGAAAAAAATGTAGAAGAATATGCTTATTATCTAGGCATGGCAGAGCAGCTTGAAAATGACTATGTGGCCCTTTTTAATAAAAAGAATATTGATTTTAAAAGAATGCAAACATTACCGCTATTATATTTAAAAAATGAATTTAATCCATCCAGTTCAGACTTGCTCAGTTATTATCAATCAGAGGATAAGAGCATTGGCTCTGAAGAATTAAAGGATAAATTAAAAGAATCTGGCGTTCAACAATATGTATTTATTATGAGAAACCTTCTCAGAAATAAGTTTAAAGAAGCATTCAAAATACTACATTTAGAGGCTTCTAAAAAGGAAAAGCTGATACTTTTTTTAATTGGAGATGGAGAAGATGAACATTCAGAAACTAGTTAGTTATCTAGTGGAGAATCCCTCGGCATTAAAGCAAGTTGCTCATGGAAATGCATCGTTGCTTCACGTTGATCAAGTGACTGCAAGCATTATTGTTGAAGGTTTTCAGAAAGAAGATACCATTAGATCAAAAAAATGGAGAGATGCTGGGTGAGTATAGAGGTTCTATGCAAAAATTTTACTCGAAATTAACTGTTATTTTACTGATCCTTAGCTTCATTTATGTGATTTATATTTCCTACATCAATGTGTTTAATATTTTTGTAGGGGCAGTCGTTTCGGTGAATAGTGACGGACAACTTGAAATAGAGGATGTTGTAGACTTTACAGACAGCTATTATGCTGGTGTGAGAAAAGGCGATATCATCCTTGAAGTGAACGGTAACAAAGAACCAACCAAAGAAGTAAGACGAGGTTATTTAGCGAATGTCAAGAGCTTAGTTGTTGATAGACATGGTGATGAAATTGAAATAGAGAATGTAAGCTTATTAAGTCAAGAAAATTTGTTTATTTATTTAATACCTATCATTTTTTATTCGATCAGTCTATTCTGTATATTTATGATTTTAAAAATCAATAAAGCTAGGAAAAAAGAGTCTGCATATATTCTTGCTCTCTTTTTGCTAGCTGTTGCTGTAGCCTATGTAAGCTCTGGCGGCTCTGGTAAAGGGGAATATATTAGCGGTTTTATCGTCATTTCTACGATGACTTGTGTACCCCCGTTGTATATGCACTTTATGTATCAATATTTAAAGGAATTAGGAACGGTAATTATTAGTTGGCGTGTACTTCTTTGTTTGTATGCCGTCCCTTTTATAAATATTGTATTAGAAATTCTGTTTAAAGATATGGTTTTAGCTGCTTTTAACTTGCTTTCATTCTTTGCACTTGCATTTATTACGATTATTATCACATTAAGGGCTGCTAAAAAGTTGAAGGGGACTGAAATCGGAAATGTCCTTAGTGCCTTTGCACTTATTTTGATCTCCTCATTCAGTCCATTTATGCTATTTTTTATTATTCCTTATTTATTTCATAAATATTTTATTTCACCTTATATCCTAGCATCGTTCGCTCTATTGATTCCGTTTTTCTTAGTCTATCAATTTATGACAAATAAATTATATAATGTTGATTTCTTCTTGGGGAGAATCAAATATTATAGTCTTTTAGCCATCACACCTACTATAGTGGTAGTCGTTATCTTTGATTTCATTCAGAAGCCAAGTGCTAACTTTTATACAATGAAATTTACAATTATCACGTATATTCTTATGCTCACTGTCTTCTATTTTAAAGAAATCATCGATTTTCGTTTTCGTCTGAAGCGTTTTTCAGAGAAGCATAATTACCAAGATAGCGTGTTTAAATTCACGCAGCTCATTCGTGAGGCGTCATCACTTCACCAAGTGTTATATCATTTAAAATACACCATTTTAGAAGTACTTGTTGTGAACAAAGCCTTTGTGCTTGAAGTGAAGGCAGATGGACAGGTTGAAGAGATTGATGAATCGACAGAGGAAAGTAAGCTATGGAAAAAGTATGTAGACCAATTTCAAGAATTATTAGGTGAAGTCGGAAAAATCATTGCGCTTGATAAAGGATTCATGATGAAAATTGGTGAGCGGGGCGGTCACTCTTTTGTGATTTGCTGTTTATCTCATTTACGGACACCAAAATTGTCGCGTGATGAGATTTCTTGGCTGAAAACATTGGCCTTTTATACAAGTGTCAGTTTGGAAAATGTCGTTAAAATCGAAGAGTTGATGGAGCATCTTGACGATTTGAAACAGCGCGAGGCCAATCCTGCATGGCTGAAGAAAATCATGTTTGCTATGGAAGAAAAGCAGCGTTCAGATTTAGCGAGAGATCTTCATGATTCCGTGCTGCAGGACTTGATATCACTAAAAAGGCAGTCGGAGATGTTTTTAACGAATTTCCAAAATAACCAATGCCCGACATCTATTGAAAATTCGCTTATCTCATGGAATGATCAAATGTCCAAAGTCATTCAAACGACGAGAGAAACGTGTCATGAGCTTCGGCCGCAGCTGCTGTATGATTTAGGTTTAGTAAAGGCGATATCGAAGCTGACTTCTCAAATTCAGGAGGAAGCGCCGTTTCATATTAGGCTGAATACGACACGCTTTGATAAAGAATTGGACATTGATATTGATTCACAGCTGAATATTTACCGAATTGTTCAGGAGCTGTTATCCAATGCCCTGAAGCATTCAAAAGCCACTCAAGTGTTAGTGATGCTGATTTGTATTAAAGATCAGGTTGTTCTTCACTATGAGGATGATGGAGTCGGTTTTGATGCCAGTCATCTTGATCAGCATACAATGAGCATGGGGCTATCGGGAATTAGAGAACGAGTGAAAGCGTTAAATGGAAAGCTTCAAATTCACACAGCACCGGAAAAAGGGCTTAAGGTGAAAATTGAAATGGAATTGTAACGATTTATTAATGATTAAGACTTGGCATCAGCCAAGTCTTTTATATAAAATGGAAGTGAGTGATTTAAAGGGAGGAAGACATGAAGAAGATATTGGTCATTGATGATCATCCGGCTGTCATGGAAGGGACAAAAAGCATATTAGAATCAGACCAGCAGCTATCAGTCGATTGTTTAAGTCCTGATGCAGAAGCCGCCTTTTTAAAGACGCATGACTTTTCCATCTATGATGTGATTTTAATGGATTTAAATCTCGGGGATATCAATGGAATGGACATTGCGAAACAAATTTTAGAAACCAACCATCAAGTGAAAATTATCATTTATACAGGGTATGAAGTAGATGATTATTTTGAAGAGGCTATTCGGGCTGGATTACACGGTGCAATTAGCAAAACAGAGACGAAAGACAAAATTATTGAATACATACACCGCACATTACAAGGAGAAGTTGTCATTCAGCTGTCTTATTTAAAGAAATTAATTTCACAGCAGCAAGAAAAGCCAGAACAGGCACAGCAGACTGATCACGACCTCTTAACCGAACGGGAGTGTTTGATTCTTAGAGAAGTAGAAAAAGGATACACGAACCAGGAGATTGCCGATGTGCTTCATTTGAGCAAACGGTCAATTGAGTACAGTTTGACATCCATCTTTAATAAGCTGAATGTTGGATCTCGTACAGAAGCGGTGTTAATTGCCAAGTCTGAAAGTGTGCTGTAAACGTGTGAAGGGAGAGGGCCTTAATGGATGTGAGCGGATCAAATACACTGCTTGAGGCACTAGGTATTGAGATTGTAGAGTGCAATAAATCACGATGCGTTGCAACAATGCCAGTCGATCACAGAACAAAACAGCCATTTGGACTGCTGCACGGAGGAGCATCTGCTGCTCTAGCAGAAACAGTGGCGAGCATGGGGGCTGCGGCTCATTTAGACTTAACGCAGCAAGTTTGCTCAGGTATTGAAATCAATGCCAATCATTTAAAATCTGTACGCGATGGAGTGGTGACAGCGACAGCTGTTCCTGTGCATGTAGGACGTCGTACAATGGTATTTCAAATCGATATAAAAGATGATCGAGACCGGCACATCTGTACGTCAAGATGCACACTTGCTGTCATTGATCGCATATAAAAAAGCTCCCGGTGCAGCGGAAGCTTTTTTTGTATGCTGTTGTGCGGTAAAAAAAGAATGGCCCAACATGGCAGGCCATTCTTTTTTGCTTTTTATAAATAAGAATCTTCTTTTCGCTTAATCACAAAGTTACGGAAACCGCCATAATCATCTTGAACGCTGCGTTTGTCGAGCTTAACACCAGTATTGTAGGCGGCTCTTCCGATTAAGTGTGCGCCGACTGGTGCTGTCAGGAAGATGAATACGATGCCGAGAAGGATTTTTGCAGAAATAACGCCTGCAAGAAACCATTCGTGAAAAAACACACCTACTAAAATCAGAACAACGCCAAGGGTCGATGCTTTTGATGCAGCATGCATACGTGTGTAAACATCCGGCAGGCGAAGGACACCAATGGCTGAAATCAAACAGAGGATAGCGCCTAGCAGGATAAAGAAAATCACGATGGCTTTAGCGATGACGATCATTTTCAATCACTTCCCCTTTCTCAAGGAATTTGGAAAAAGCGACAGTACCGATAAAGGCAAGGATACCGAGCAGTAAAATAATCTCAAAGAATGCAGTGGTTTTCAGTAAAATTGAAACGATGGCTGTCATCCCAATTAAATTGATTCCTATCGCATCTAGTGCACTTACACGATCAGGAATAGAGGGACCTTTGATCACTCGTATCACAAAAAGCAAGGTAGACAGCGCAAGAATGCCAAGTGACATTTGCAAAATGAGTTCCATTACTTACCGCTCACCTCCTGAATCGCTTTTTCAAATGAAACCCGGATATCGTGAATGGCTTTTTCCGCATCTTCAATATCCATCGCATGAATGTATAAAATGGACCGATCATCGGAAATATCAATCACTAGTGTACCTGGTGTCAATGTAATCATATTTGCCAGTATGGTGATTTCCCAATCTGTTTTCAAGTCCGTACGAAAGGCGAAAATACCGGGCTTAATCGTGAGCTTTGGAGATAATACGGTCTTTAATACACTTAAATTGGCAAGAAGCAGCTCGCGAATAAAAATGATGATCAGCTTGAAAATCGCATAAAGGGCATAGCCGTAAAAACGCTGCGGGAAAAATCGACGCAGCATAAAAATGGCGATCATCCCTAATGCAAAACCTGATACAAAGTCTGCGGCTCTGTATGTATCATTCATAAACATCCATGTAAAGGCGAGGAGTGCGTTTAGTAATATTTGAAAGGCCATGTTCATCTACTCCTTCAGCACAGCTTGAATATATTTTTCTGGTGTAGAGAGCATTTCCGCTGCTTGATTGATATAAGGGGCAATGAACTCTGTCCCTAACCCAATGGCAAGCGATAAGACGACAAGCAGTACGCCAGGGTACACCATTCCTTTAATTGACGGCTTTCTTCTTCGCATATCCTGTTCCTCGCCCCAAAATGCGGATATGAAAATCTTCATAATAGAGTAGAGGACAAGAAGACTGGACAATAAGACCAAGATAGAAAACGTCATGTATCCAGCAGAAAATCCACCTTCCACAATTTTTAGTTTTCCAACAAAGCCACTCAGCGGCGGAATTCCTGCAAGCGATAAAGCCGATATGAAAAACATCCATCCTAATAGAGGCTGGGATTGAATCAGCCCGCCCATTTTTTTCAGTTGGTTTGTACCAGCGTACACAAAGAGGGCACCTGCCAGCATAAATAATGCTCCTTTGATCACCATGTCGTGAATGAGATAATAAATGGCACCTTGGAGTGATGCAGGTGTGTTGGCTGCAAATCCAAACAAAATGACCCCAACAGCTGTGACAATGTTATAAATCACGATCTTCTGCACATCAGAATAGGCGATCGAGCCTATCACACCGAATATCACCGTCAGTGCGGCAAGCCACGCCATGAGTGTATGGGTGAAACCTGTATCGTGTATAAAAATTAATGTAAAGACTCTGGCAATCGCATATAAGCCAACCTTTGTCAGCAAAGCCCCAAATAGAGCTGAAATCGCTGCTGGCGGCGCGTGATACGATCCTGGCAGCCAGAAATAAAGCGGGAAGATCCCAGCTTTTAAGCCGAATACAATGAGGAACAGGATGGAAATAACAGTGATTAATCCTGTTTGCCCTGATTCAGCTATTTTCACACTTAAATCAGCCATATTGAGCGTACCCGTCACTGCATATAAACAGGCGACTCCAACAATAAATAATGCCGACGAGATGATATTAAACACAATATATTTGAGTGATTCACGAAGCTGAGGCTTTGATCCGCCTAATACAATGAGCATATAAGATGCCATCAGCAGTAATTCAAAGAATACAAACAGGTTGAAAATATCTCCCGTTAAAAAGGCTCCGCTCACGCCAGCTAACAAAAACTGTACGCCAGAATAATAGAAGAGCCGCTCTCTTTCTTTCCCAATCGTTTGAAAGGAGAAGAGGACTGTCACAAGCCCGACAACGGAAGCGGTCAGCACAAGGAGTGCAGCAAATTGATCGGCGACAAGGGCAATCCCAAATGGCGCTTTCCAGCCGCCCAAATAAAGGGTTTGTATCCCGTTTGTGAAAATCGTTTGAACCAAATATGCATTACATATAATGGCTGAAAGAGATGCCAAGACACTAAAGACTCTTGACAGCATGATGTTTTTATTCATAAAGATCAATAGTGTAGCAGCTAGTAATGGAATTAAAATAGGCAGGATCACGAGATTATTCATGCTGATCATTTCCTCTCATTTGATCCATGTCATCTGTTCGCAGCTCTTGGAAGGCACGGAAGGCCATGACAAGTAATAAGGATGTCACACCAAAAGCAATGACAATGGCTGTTAAAATTAATGCTTGTGGCAATGGATCTACATAGGATGTGAGCCCCTCTTTTAGAACGGGAGGCGCTCCTTTTTTTAAACCGCCCATTGTTAAAAGAAGCAAGTGGACGCCGTGACTCAAAACAGCAGTACCGACGATGACCCGCAGAAGGCTCTTTGACAGCATCAAATAAGTCGCCGCCATAAAAATAATTCCAACGATAATAGACATTAGAAATTCCATTATTCCTTCTCTCCAATCATTTGAATAATGGTCATGGTGACACCGACAACAACCAAATACACACCGATATCAAACAGGACGGCTGTCGCCAGTTCGGTTTTCCCTAAAAATGGTAATTGGAAATAATCAAATGCATGGGATAGAAAAGGTGCACCGAATAGAAAGGATCCCATACCTGTCAGGATCGCAACGAGCAAACCGGCTCCAGTTACATAAATAAAGTCAAATGGCAAAATGCGTCTTACTGTCTTCAGATCATAGGCTAAAAGCAGAAGAACGACAGCCGCAGCACTCATCAGGCCGCCTATGAATCCGCCGCCAGGATTGTTATGTCCCGCAAGAAATAGGTGAAGGGAGAAAAGCAAGATGATGAATGCTGTGATTTTTGTTGTGACTTGCAAAAGCATATCATTCGTATCAATCTTTCTCATCGCCGCACACCTCTCTTCCGTTTTGCTTGTGTTTTTAATAACCCATAAATACCAAGTGCCGCAATGGCGAGCACAGTAATTTCAAAAAGGGTATCAAATCCCCTGAAATCTACAAGAATGACATTGACAATATTGTCCCCGCCAGCAAGTTTGTAGCTGTTTTCAATAAAGTAAGTTGAGATGGTGTCAAGTGACTGCTGACTTGTGGAAGCGAAAGCTAGACAAGTGACAACAACCCCAACACCTAATGAAATGATGAAATTGGTCATTTTGAATCTTCTTGTTTTTTGTTTTAAGCTCAGCTTCGGCAAATGATAGAAGCAAAGCAAAAACAGTGCGACAGAAATCGTTTCAATAATCAGCTGCGTCAGCGCAAGGTCAGGTGCTCTGAAAATCACGAAGAATAATGACAGCGTGTAGCCCATGACACCTAGTGCAATAATAGCTGTTAATCGTGAACTTGCGAATACTGTGGCAATCGTCGCCGCCACCATCACAAGTGAAAGAATCACCTCATACGTGCCAATTGAGGCAGCCTGATCAGTTTGAAATGAAAAGGCCTGCTGATAAAACATCACGCCGCCAATGACGATAATCATGAACCCAAACACATAGACAAGATAGTCACGAAGAAAACCAGTCATATAACTGTTTGTCAGGCGGTATGAACCTTTTTCTAAACCGATAAGAGAGCGGTCGTATAAAGCGTTAAATGACCACTTTTCCTTAAAGATGTTGTACATTGGACGCCATTTTGAAAGCGTCAAGTAGCCGATTGTGCCGAGTACAACGACACCTATTGTCATATAGAGTTCTGGCTGGAAGCCATGCCATGCTTCAATTTTCACAGAAAAACGGCTTCCTGTTTCAATCGCTTCAGGAATGATCGCCGCAATTGCAGGTTCAATGACAGAATAGGCAAGAATATTAGGGAAAAAGAAGAAGGTGACCACAAGTGCAGCTAGAATGATGGGCGGAATGAGCATGCCGATCGGTGCTTCATGCGGTTTTTTCTCCAATTGGTCTATATTCAGACGGCCTCTAAAAGTTTTAAAGAGGAGCATCATACTATAAATGAACGTAAAGACACTAGCGAGCCAAGCGAGTGCTGGGAAGATGGCACCCCATGTTGAAACGTCCGTAAAGCTGATATCAGAAATCCGTATCATACTTGTGAAAAATAGCTCTTTACTTAGGAAACCGTTAAATGGCGGTAATCCGGCCATTGAAAATGTACCGATTAACGTAATTGTGAAGGTAATCGGCATGATCGTCATTAATCCGCCTAATTTCCGAATGTCACGAGTTCCTGTTTCATGATCGATAATACCAGCTGCCATAAAGAGACTGCCTTTAAACGTAGCATGGTTAATGAGGTGAAAAATAGCTGCAAGAACGGCTGCGCCAAAAAAGGCAGGATTGTTTTCATGAATCGCAGCTGCGCCGACGCCAAGCATGAGCATAATCATGCCGAGCTGACTCACTGTCGAATAGGCCAGAATGGCTTTCAAATCGTTTTGCCGGACGGCGTGGAATGATCCCCAGAATAATGTGACAAGCCCAACAATGGAAATGGTCCAGAACCATACCTCTGATATAGCAAAGATTGGACTGAAGCGGGCAACAAGATAAATACCGGCTTTCACCATCGTAGCAGAATGCAGATAACTGCTCACAGGGGTTGGTGCTTCCATTGCATCAGGCAGCCAGATATAGAATGGGAATTGCGCTGATTTCGTAAAGGCACCTAGTAAGATTAGGATCATGGCAGGGATAAAGTAAGGTGATGCCATGATGAGCTGAAGCTGATTGACTGCTTCACGAATACTGAATGAATCAGTAATCAGGTAAATGAGGATGAAGCCACCAAGCATAGCTAATCCGCCAAAAACAGTAATAAGCAGTGATTTCGTTGCTCCATACCTAGAGCGCTCCCGCTTATACCAATACCCAATTAAGAGGAAGGAAGAGATACTCGTTAACTCCCAAAACAAGTATAAAACCACCATGTTGTCAGAAAGAACGACACCCAGCATCGCGGTCATAAACATGAGCAAATACGTGTAGAAAGAGCCAAGCTGTTCTTTTTCCTTTGATAAGTAGAAAATACTGTACAGCACCACTAGTGAGCCGATACCTGTAATTAATAAAGCAAATAACAGGCTGAGACCATCGACATACACAGTGAAATTCATCCCTAAAGATGGAATCCATTCAGCCTGTGAGAAAAGCGTTCGTCCATTCGAAGTGATGTGTAACATTTGGATGAAATAGGTAAATAAAAGAATCGGCAAGATGAGAACAAACCATCCTGTATGTATACGCCTCACATATTTGTAAAGGAAAGGTACAACAAAAGCGAGTAAAAAAGGTGATAGGATGGCGAAGTGAATAAGCTGCAAGAAAATGAACCTCCTTTGATCAATATAAATTCACGTTCTAAAGAACTGGTAATTAAAATTATAGCGTAAATACAGCCATAGTGCATTGGTTTGAAACGATTTCAAGCAAACTGTATTTGTTTTAGGTTCTTTTGACCACAAAAATAATTTTATCAAAAATGATACTCATTGTATATTGTTTTGTTTTTCGTACATGCTTTTCCTAAAGGAGCTGATCAAATGAAACGAAAGATCGCCATCAGCTTAAGCCTATTCTGCACGATTTTAGGAGGAGCATTCTTGATTGACCGAAATGATCAAAAAAGGTGGCAGGCCGGGAGTGAATGGCCGCTGTTTTCTGAGCATCTTCTTCACATGAGCTATCAAGAAACCAAGCTGTATCCTTTTCAGCCCAGGGAATATTTACGAATTGTATTAGCTGATGAATAAGATCCTATAGGAGAAAAGAAATATAAAAAAAGCATGGGCCCATGTGAGAGCCCATGCTTTTTATGTGTGGTAGTTTAACTAAACACTCTGAGTAAGATCGTTGCACAGATAACAGTTGCTGCTCCGCCAAGTCGTGTAGATACTTGTGCGAAAGGCATAAGACCCATTCTTCCAGAAGCTGAAAGAATCGCAACGTCGCCAGTACCGCCAAGTCCGCTGTGACAGCCAGTGACAATAGCAGATTCTACTGGATACATGTTCATTAGTTTTCCAACGAAGTAACCAGAACCAACCATTGCGAGTACAACAGCGATACATACGCATACGAATGGAATGGAGATGACAGTTGCTACATCATCAAGTGGAATGTATAGAATACCAAGACCAACCATTAGCGGCCATGTAAAGCTTTTAGATACAAACTTGTAGAACTGCTGTGAGCCGTTTTGAAGATGCTGAGGCATCACGTTTAAGTATTTGATTAAAGCAGCAAGAACAATCATTAAGATTGGACCTGGAATATGAACAAAGCTTTCTAACAAACCACCAAAGATGAAGGTTGTACAAGCAACGAGTACACCAGCACCCATTAACCCGAAATCAACTTTTGCATCCAAATCTGGCTGCTCGAAAATTTCGTTTGCTTCTTTAGATTTCACAAGACGGCCATTTCCGTTTAGTTCAGGACGTTTTTCACCAAGCTTCTTCAATGCGCCAGCACAGATAATGGCAATGACGTTCCCAATGACAGCCGCAGGAATTAATTGAGAAATTAATGACTCTGCTGATACATCAAGAATTTGTGAATAAGCGATAGATAATGGCAAAATCCCTTCTCCAACACCACCGGCAATAATCGGTACAATAATAAAGAAGAATGAATGATGCGGTGTGTAACCAACTAAAAGGCCAACAAGGATACCAGCACTCACAGCTGCAATTGTACCTGCAACGAGAGGAACAAACATACGAATAAGGCCTTGTACTAAAACAGTTCGCTGCATCCCAAGAATACTACCTACTACAAGAGCAGAGATATAGAAGTAAAGGAAGTTCGACGTTTTCATAAGAGACGTAACCGCTTCCAATGAGTTCGGATTCAGAACATTAAAAAAGACCAGGAACGATGGTACGAATAAAGAAAGAATCGCCGGTCCACCAATATCTTTTAAGATTGGAATACGTTGTCCTACATCTCCAAGGAAAATCCCCAAAATCATAATAACAGCGAAACCACCAAGCATATTTGCTGGAATTTTATTGAAATAAGCGGCAGTTAAAATAATCGCTGCAAGTACTAAATACACAGGTAGATCAATAACACCAATTTTCCAAGACATGATCTTACGGAAAACGCTTTTATTATTGTCAGAATCGTCTGTAATCGATTTCAATTGTTGTGCATTAGCCACATAAACACCCCCAAATGCTATTTGTCTCAATTGTAGAAGATTCAATGACACTCTTCTATTTATTAAACTAAAATAAGTGTAATAAAAGTAAAATAAACAGGAGTTTTTGAGTTTTTTATCATACAAAAATCCCCTGAAGGTAGTTTGTCCTTCAGGGGATTGATCATACATCGTATTTATCGTTTTCCTTTTAGATAAGGCGTACCAAGTGCTTTCGGTGCATCGGCACGTCCGATGAAGCCAGTAAGTGCTAAAATGGTGAGCACATATGGTGCTATGAGCATATACACATTCGGTATATCTTGGAACAGCGGCAGGAGAGAGCCAATGATGCTTAAACTTTGAGCAAATCCAAAGAATAAAGCAGCGCCCATTGCGCCAAATGGATGCCATTTACCGAATACAAGCGCAGCTAGTGCGATGAAGCCTTGTCCAGTAATGGTGGCATGTGAGAAATCAAGCGCGATCGTTGAGGCATAAACAGCTCCGCCAAGACCGCCAAACAGTCCACTAATGAAAACAGCAATGTAACGCATCCGGTACACTTTGATACCCATTGTATCAGCTGCCATTGGATGCTCTCCGACTGCACGAAGACGAAGACCAAACGGCATTTTAAATAAAACAAACCAAGCAACAACCGCAAGAGCTAAGGCGAGTATAGACGTATAATAAACATCTTTAAAGAAAATATCACCAATGATCGGAATGTCACTTAAAAGGGGAATATCTCCTTTATAGAAAGGCTCTGTAATTTTATCAGTTTGTGCTTTTCCGTAAATCAGTTTGACGACAAACAATGTTGCGCCAAGTGCCAGCATGTTAATCGCCACACCACTGACCGTTTGATCAGCTCGGAAGGTAATGGTCGCCACTGCATGAATCAGTGAGAACAATCCGCCAACGGCCATTCCGACGAGAAGCCCAAGCCACGGGGTCAAGGCTCCAAACGTATCAGCAAAAAACAAGTTAAAGATAATACTGGAAAATGCTCCGACGACCATCAACCCTTCAAGACCGATATTGACAACACCTGATCTTTCTGAAAAGACGCCTCCAAGAGCGGTTAAAATAAGTGGTGCAGCATAAACAAGTGTAGCTGGGACGATGATTTCAAGTATTTGCAGAAATCCCACTTATTTTCCCCCCTTTTTCTTCATTTGTTGAATCACAAGACGGATAATATAGCTTGAGGCGACGAAAAGAATGATGATCGCAATGACAATATCAACAACCTCAGTCGGTACGCCTGATTCAAGCGGCATATTTAATGCACCGACCTTCAATCCACCAAGCAATAATGCAGCAAGGACAACACCAACAGCCGTATTTCCACCTAATAAAGCGACGGCAATTCCATCAAAACCTACGCCAGTAAACGAGCCTTTAATAGAGGCATATTCAAATGTACCAAGACCTTCCATAGCGCCTGCAAGACCTGCAAAAGCACCTGAAATGAGCATCGCATAAATGATATTGCGGCGAACGGTCATACCAGCATAA
The DNA here is from genome assembly GCF_019266135.1 of Bacillus sp. F2HM. Lineage (NCBI taxonomy): Bacteria > Bacillati > Bacillota > Bacilli > Caryophanales > Bacillaceae > Bacillus > Bacillus sp. F2HM. The sequence continues at coordinate 80,448 of NZ_LRMO01000009.1, read as the reverse complement.
TGTGATGCTTGCTGGTTCATTCCAACTGCTCGTAATTCAAACCCTTTAGACGTTTTTTGGATAATGATCCACATCACGACCGCAGCAATAATGGCAACAAAAATACCGTTATGCATTCGGGAAAAATCAGTGATCTGCTCAAAAAATCCAGAGCGGAGCGAGGCAGTGGCATCGATTTTATCTGTTTTATCTTTATTATCTGTTAAGACATTTGAGATTAAATAGTTTGTGACATGAAGGGCAATGTAGTTCATCATGATAGTAACGATGACCTCATGCACATAAAAACGAGCTTTTAAAAAACCGGGAATAAAGCCCCATAAAGCACCTGCAGCAGCTGCGGTGATGAGTGCAAGCGGTAGATGAATATACATAGGTGCATGGACAGTTGTTCCAATCCATACAGCAGCTACCCAGCCAACAAGCATTTGACCTTCTACACCGATATTAAACAGGCCTGTCCGAAATGCAAAGGCAACAGCAAGCCCTGATAAAATATAAGGTGTCACTTGCCTGATGGTTTCTCCCATATAATAGGTTTCACCGAAAACGCCATTCCAAAGGGCGCTATAGCCTTCGATGACACTATAACCGCTTGCCAGCATAATAATGGCCCCAACCAAAAGACCAAGTACAATGGCTATAAGCGGAATCAGCAGATTTGTTAAGCGATTAGACATTTGCTTCTTTCCCCACTTCCTGTTGCGTACTTCCAGCCATTAATAGACCAAGCTCTTGCTCTGTTGTTTCTTTTGGATCAACAATGGCGACAATGCTGCCTTCGAAAATAACAGCGATCTTATCACTGACATTAATAATTTCATCAAGCTCAAAGGAGATGAGCAAAACGGCTTTGCCTGCGTCTCTTTGCTCGATTAGACGTTTATGAACAAATTCAATCGCACCAACATCAAGTCCTCGTGTCGGCTGAGCGGCAATTAATAAATCAGGATTGCGGTCAACTTCACGGCCGATAATGGCTTTTTGCTGGTTACCGCCTGACAGAGCGCGCGCTTCTGTATATTCACTCGGTGTTCTGACGTCATATTCCGCAATGATTCGTTTTGCTTTTTGATAAATATTTTTCATATTCAATAAGCCGAATTTTGAATAAGGACGCTGATAATACGTTTGTAAGGAAATGTTTTCTCCAATTGAAAAATCGAGTACAAGTCCATGTTTATGACGGTCCTGAGGAATATGTCCAATCCCAGATTCGGTCACTTTACGAGGCGGGAGATTTTGAATGGCTTTCCCGTTCAGCATGATTGTGCCAGATTCTGATTTTTTTAGACCAGTAATGGCTTCAATTAATTCAGACTGGCCATTGCCATCTACCCCAGCAATTCCGACAATTTCGCCAGCCTTCACTGAGAGGTTCAACTGTTTGACAGCTTCAATTCCTCTGGCGTCTTTTACTGTGAGGTCTTGAATTTGAAGAACCTCCTCAGCAGGAGAAGCAGCTTTTTTGTCTGTTTTAAATGACACTTCACGGCCAACCATGAGGCTTGCAAGTTCGTCTTTATTTGTGCTTTCCACATCAAGTGTACGAATGCCTTGGCCTTTTCGGATAATGGTCACGCGATGACAGGCATCCATAATTTCTTTCAGCTTATGGGTGATTAAAATAATGGATTTGCCTTCATTGATTAAGTTTTTCATAATTTGTATGAGTTCTTTGATTTCTTGAGGTGTTAAAACGGCCGTTGGTTCGTCGAAGATCAAAATGTCAGCGCCGCGGTAAAGTGTTTTTAAGATTTCTGCACGCTGCTGCATGCCGACAGAGATGTCAGATACTTTTGCGGCAGGATCTATTTTCAAACCATAGCGGTCAGAAAGCTCTTGTACTTGCTGTATGGCTTGTTCTTTGTCAATCTTTCCAAACTTCTTGGGCTCTTTACCTAAAATGATGTTTTCAGCGACAGTGAAGGTATCGACAAGCATAAAGTGCTGATGCACCATTCCGATGCCTAAATCACTAGCATCATTTGGACTAGAGATGGTCACAGGTTTTCCGTGTACCTTGATTTCACCTTTTTCAGGCTGGTACAGTCCGAAAAGCACGTTCATGAGCGTTGATTTTCCAGCGCCGTTTTCACCAAGCAGCGCATGAATTTCGCCCTTTTTTAGCTGCAGCGTAATGTTGTCGTTTGCTACAATGCCAGGGAATTCTTTGCGTATATTCAACATTTCAATGACATAATCCACAGGTTTAACCGCTCCTTTTTTAGGGTGCTGATAAAGATAAAAACTAGCAAAAGAAAAGCTGCAAAACGAGGCTGCAGCTTTTCTTTTACCACCTTTTACGAATAAAGAGGAGGTAAAGGAGAGGCAAGGGGATAAGGCGCGCTTATCCCGATGCTCAAATTAAGCTTTAAAATCTTTTAGTTCATCACGTGTTGCAGGGATTTTCACTTCACCCTTGATGATTTTTTGTTTCCATTCTTCAACTTTCTTTAATACATCTTTATCAAGGTTTTCCTTAGATGGAGAGATGTCAAGAGCGCCTTCTTTCAGACCGTATGTGATTACTTCGCCGCCAGGGAACTTACCTTCTTTTGCTTTCGTTGTTAAGTCTTGTACCGCTGTGTCTACTTTCTTAACCATAGAAGTAAGGGTGACACTTTGTTTTGTTCCAGGTACTTTTCCTTCGTCATACTGGTCTTTATCTACACCGATAACCCAAACTTTACGGTTAGGATCTGCTTTTTTCAGGTTTTTCGCTTCCGTGAAGACACCAGTTCCAGTGCCGCCAGCAGCATGATAGATGATGTCGACGCCAGATTTGTACATGCTTTCAGCTGTTGCTTTCCCGATGTCAGCCTTATCGAATGCACCGGCATATTTCACTTCAACTTTTGCTTTCGGATTAGCTGCTTCAACACCTGCGCGGAAGCCAACTTCGAATTTTCTGACTAATTCAGAATCAACGCCGCCGACGAATCCAATTTTGTTTGATTTTGTAGAAAGAGCAGCCGCAACACCCACAAGGAATGATCCTTCGTTTTCGTTAAATACAATGCTGGCTACGTTGTCTTTTTTCACGACGGCATCAACGATCGCAAAGTGGTTTTTCTTACGTTGATCCGCAATTTCAGAAATAGCATCTTCCATTAAGAAACCAATTCCGTAAATCAGGTCGAATTTCTCACGAGCAAGTGTGTTTAAGTTTGTTGTATAGTCAGCATCTGATTTAGATTGTAAGTAATCAAAGCCGTTTTTACCTTTTTTTAGATTGTTGTCTTTCCCAAATGCTTGTAAACCTTCCCAAGCTGATTGGTTAAACGATTTGTCATCGACACCACCGACATCAGTTACCATTGCAACAGTGAATTGATCTTTATCTTTTTTGCTTTCACCGCTGTTTGAGCCAGAGTTGCCGCATGCTCCAAGGATGGTTCCTGCTGCTACGACTAAGGACAATGCTAGTCCAATTTTGCGCTTCTTCAAAACATAACCCCCTATAAAATTTAAAAGTTTCAGAAAAGTCTCGCGAAAAAAGACCGATCTATCTCTTCTCACCCTTCTGAAGAGGGTATTTTATCCTGCTTTCTCATGAAACTTATGGAGGGCAGGAGAGAAGATGTAAGACATCAGACTTATATCTCGTTGAACTAATCAATCATAATTTATCATTTCCGATCGAATAAATAAATAGAAATTTGTTTTATTTTTAAAAAAATGTTAAATGGCTTTATTTGATGTCTTTTTATCTGCTGAAATATGATATAATGCCGCTTTTGTGATGTGCTCCGCTACAGCAGAACCACTGATATCAAGGGGTTTGTTACATCTTATGCCATAAAAAAACATCTGGCCTTTGTGAAAGGTCAGATGTAGTATTTTAAAGATATTGCTGAATCAAATTCATATTGCTCGTGTTCAGTTTATATTGGAAAACAGGACGTCCAATTGTCCCATATGCCATTTCAACATCCACCACTTCGATATCCTCAAGGAATTTCAAGTATTTTCTAATGGAGACTTGAGAGATTTCTGTATGATTGGCTAGGTCTTCGGTTGTGAAAGCCTGCTGGCCAAATGATTGAATGCTTGTCCAGATGAGTTTAAGTGTGCTTTTGGTCAGTCCTTTTGGCAAGAGGACTTTTTCCGCCTCTGCTTTTTTATGAAAAAGCTTCGCATCTAAATCATTTTGCGAAATGCTGTTCATGGATTGATACAGGGCGTGTTTCCGTTTATACTCTGCCAGTGCTGATTGGAATCGTTCGAACTCAAACGGCTTAATTAAATAATCAACTGCTCCATTTCGCATCGTTTGCTGTACAACATCGACTTCATTTGCAGCCGAAATGACAATGACATCAACGGCATGATTTTGCTGGCGAATTTCTGTTAGTAATGCCAGTCCATTTTGTCCAGGCATATAAATATCGAGCAGTACGAGGTGAATGACTTCTGTTTTTAACACTTCAAGTGCCTGCTGAAAGGAGGTGGCAATCCCCTTTAACTCAAAGCCGTCGATTTGGGTCAGGTAGCGTTTGTTCAGCTCCCCAACCATTGGATCATCTTCTACTATTAACACATTAATCATGTGAATCCTCCTTTTGTTTATACGGAATGCGGAGACTAAAGGTCGTTCCTTCTCCTTTTTCACTCGTGACAATCATATGTCCGTTCAATTTCTTGATGCTTTGGTCAACGAAGTAGAGTCCGAACCCTCGGTCTTCTCCTTTAGTTGAAAAGCCTTGATCAAACATGATGTCTTGTTCTTCTTTCGTGAGACCAACACCTGTGTCCGTGATTTCAATGTGAAGCTGCTCATGGACGTATCTGAAGGAGATCGAGATGTTTTTCGTGTCAGTATGTGAAACAGCATCGAGTGCGTTATTTAACAAGTTGCCAATCACGGTAATGAGATCATGCGTCACTGCCGGGTCCTCCGTATTTGGCACTTGTGTGCTGCAAATAACCTCCAAGGCAGCGCCTTGTTCCCTGATATAGCTTTGTTTTCCTAGTAAAAATCCTGCTAAAACAGAGTTTTTCACATGGTTGATGATTTCATTTGTTTCCGTTTGCTGATAGATAGCAATATCTTTGATATAGGTGCCAAGGTCATCGTAGTTTTTGAGCTGAACCAATCCTAAAATGACATGCAGCTTGTTCATAAATTCATGGGACTGGGCACGGAGCGCATTCGCATACATTTTGACCCCGCTAAGCTGCTCAGCCAGATGTTTCACTTCTGTTTTGTCACGGAAGGTGGCGATGGCTCCGACAATTTCACCTTTTACCGTAATTGGCACTTCATTAAAGACGAGCTCCAGTCCATTCATTCTCACGTCACGATCAAGCAGCGGCTTGCGTGTTTCAATGACCTGTTTTAAGCCGCTTGAAGGGAGGAGAGTTTGTACATCTTGTTCTCTAGGATCAACCATAATGCCCATATTATGAAAGAGCCGTTTTGCCTCTGCATTGGCCAGTTTGATTTTACCGTGCTGATCGACGGCCAGAATCCCTTCTTTTGTTGATTCTAGCATGGCACTTCGTTCTTTTAACAATGTGGCGATCTCATCCGGCTCAAGTCCAAACATAATCTTCTTCACTTTTCTTGCCACAATGAGTGCTCCGATGATGCCAGATAGAAGGCTGAGTGATGTGACGAAGTAGAGTGGAAGTAAGCTTTGATGAATAATCAAGTCAATTTCCTTTAGCGTAATCCCTACGGCCACAGCCCCAAGCTGCTTTCCATTTTGATCATAAACAGGAACAAAAGCACGCATGGATCTGCCGAGTGTTCCAGAAGCCGTACTAATATGTTCTTTTCCCTGTAATGCTGCTTTTTCATCACCGCCGGCAAACCGCTTTCCAATTTTCTGCGGATTCGGGTGTGTTTTGCGGATACCGTTCATATCCATGACGACAACGAATTCGGTTTTGGTGATTTGCTGAACACTTGTTGTATATTTTCGTAATGCGGAATATGAATGATCTTCTAATGATTGTGCTGTGATCGGTGCCTCTGCGACCATTTTGGCAGTAGAAAGAGCAATGTCACGTTCCTGCTGATGGATGTTCTTGGCTGTTTCCGACCATATCGTAAAGAATGTGATACAAAGGGAGATCAGGACAACGATGCACACAAAGATCGTCAGCCGTGTTTGCAGTCTTAAAGTTTTTTTCACGAGTATACCCCTAACGCACGATTTTTTCGTAACAGTAATACTTTAACGGGAAAATGTAAGTTTGTGAAGGAATGTACGTGCAAAATCATAAATTTGATTTTGCTGTCGGTTTACTTTGAAAGCATCTTGTCAATCCGTTTTAAGTGAGCCATAATAAATGTGAGCTTATGAGAAAGGATCTATTTATGAAAAATACATATTTGACTGGATATTTTCCGCTGATTTCAATTTTACTATTCAGCTCTGCTTTTTCGATTTTCACAGTAGGTATCACAACTGATTTCTTGACTCAAGCAGGCATTTTAAAAGGAATGCTTGAATTTTTCTCTGAACAGGGCATTCGTCTTGCTCTCTTTGCTGCTTTTGCACTTGTTTATTTTATGATCTTATCTGCCTTAAAACTGATTGCAGATACGGTATTAGAGCTGGCGTTGCTCTTTTTCGCTAAGGACCCTGAAGGGGAGAACTTAAAGAAAATTCGGATTGCATCCGTTGTTTATTTATTTGCCAGCTTGCTAGCATTTCTGTTGACGCAGCAGCTCATTCTGCTAGTCGGACTTTTTGCATTAGCAAGTCTTGTCTATTTTATCTGGGTTGTGGTTCGCATTTATCAATCGCTTTCTATGCTGAATTTGATTGGATTTATGATGTTTATTCTGCTGTTCTGGGCGACGTTTTTGATCGGTATTTTGTACTTATTTATTAAGCTTTATAACAGTGTGATGGCAAGTCTGCCTTCATAAGCAGACAAAGAAAGCATCCTCCAATGATGGAGGATGCTTTTTTTATGAAAGAAACCGTTTTTGAATATCGGGTGTAGGCATCATACAAGATGTTTTTTGACCAAACCATTTGTAGCGATTTTTTGCTATCAACTGATAAAACCAATCACGGATTGGGCGAGGTATGGCTAGGAGTAAAAAGCTCCATCTGTATATCCCTTTTAAATGCCGCGCGGCTTTTAAGATGCCTGTTGATTTCGTATAAAGGGTCCCTTTTTCGATATAAATGAATGAATTGAACTCATCTAAAGGCAAACCGTTTTCCTTTAAAATATGCTGCCCTGTATCTGATTGTAAGGAAGCGAACATCATCCGTTCATTCGGATCGCGCTTAATCACAAACTGAACAGCGCCGCTGCACACGTTGCAGACACCGTCAAATAAGATTAAATGGGGTGGATGTGTTGAATGCATCGCAATCAAACCTCCTGTTTATCTGGCGTATTGCATCGTATTTTTCCAAATACGTAAGTGCGGGCTTGATTGATAAATCGATTCCACCGTTCCTCTATCTCTTCCAACCCAGACACCCATTGTGTACTGATCTGTCAGTCCCACAAACCAAATATCTTTGTAGTCATTGGATGTCCCTGTTTTACCACCGATGTAAGGGGCGTTGAAATTCGCTTTTTTCCCTGTCCCACTCTTCACAACAGAGGTAAGCAGCTTACGCATCGTTTCATTTGTACGCTGAGAATATACTTGCTTTGGCGACTCTTTCCACTTGTAAAGGGTCTTACCGTTTAAGTCTGTCACTTTTGTGATCGAATGACTTTGTGTGTAGGCTCCTTGGTTGCCAAAGACGGTATACGCATCTGTTATTTCTAGCGGTGAGAAGCCTTTCGTAAATCCGCCAAGTGCAGAAGGAAGGCGGTAATCATCCGCTACGATATGCTCGAATGAGAACTTCTCTAAATAGCTGAAGCCTTTTTTGACACCTACTGTATCCAGCATTCGGATCGCAGGGGTATTGTAAGAATGTTTAAAGGCTGTTTCAAGTGTGACTGTTCCATACGTTTTATGATTATAGTTCTGCGGACAGTATCCGCTGCTGCAAAACTTGCCGGCACTGATGGTGCTTGAAGCCGTTGCGCCGGTTTGATCAATATAAGGCGCATAGTCTAAAAGCGGCTTAATCGCAGAACCAGGCTGTCTTTGCGCTTGATAAGCGTAGTTAAAATCAAATTTCTTATAGTTTTTCCCGCCAGCAAGTGCAACAATTTGATGCGTTTCATGATTAATGACGGCTGATCCGCCTTCCACACCTTGGTAAGGCAATTGAGCATTAAGCTGATAGACGGCTCTTTGCTGTAAGGAAGGATCAAGCGCCGTATAAATTTTCACACCATCCTGGAGCAGGGCACTGACCTTTTCAGATAATTCCTTTTGAATCGCCTTTTTCGCTTCAGCTGTTTTGGCTTTCTTCAATCGTTTTGTAAAGCCCTCCTGATCAGACACAAGATCGGTAAACTCTTCATTGGCATATGTCACATAGTCAGGGTATAGGTTTTTCTTTTCACTTAAAGAAAGGCTGATTTTTTCTTTGACGGCTTTTTTGTATTGCTTTTTGGTGATGACGCCATCTTTCTTCAAGATACCAAGCAGTCGTTCTTGGCGTTTCTTTGTGTGCTTGAACTGTTTTAATGGGTCATACAGTGTTGGGTTGTTTGGAATAGCAGAGATAAATGCCATTTGTGCCAGTGTTAAAGAACTAAGCGGCTTATCAAAATAGTAATTAGCCGCTGAACCAACACCGTAAACACCATTACTGAAATAAATCGTATTTAAATAGCTTTCGAGAATTTCATCCTTCGAGAATTTCCGCTCAAGTTCATAGGAATAGAGTAGCTCCGTAAACTTTCGGCTGAACGAACGTTCATGGCTTAAATATAAGTTGCGGGACAGCTGCTGTGTGATCGTACTCGCTCCTTGGCTGATGCCATGGTTTTTGACATTTGCAGCAAGGGCACGAACAACCCCCATAAAGTCAATTCCCTTATGGTCATAAAAGTTGCGGTCCTCTGAACGAAGGAACAGCTCCTTCACAGGTTCAGGAATGTTATCGTATTTCACGAACACTCGGTTCTCATCGTTTGAGACGATCTCGGAGATAAGAGAACCATCCCGGTCATACATATAACTGTTTTGGGAAAAATCTATCTTTTCCAGCTTGATTTTTTGATCAAGCACTTCGTTAACAGGCTTTACACTTGCAGCTTCTTCCTTTGATAGATAAAAAGTCAGAGCAAATAATGGGATGAGGGCAGCAAGTAATAACCAACCAATGATTGCACGAAACATGAGGTCACTCACTTTCTTCAATTTTCTAGCCATATCGTACCATTCTTTTGCGGATACGAGAAGGTTATTTTTAGAAAAGAAAGGGCGTGAAGTCTAGTGAATAAGGCTTTTCCGCAAGAAAAAAGAGTATCTGAAGATGATCAGACACTCCTTTCCTTTGTTTTCGCATGCGAGCGGACCGCCCATAAAAATAACGCGCCAAACAGAAAAATGCCGGCAGTGACATAAAAGACAGCTGGAATCCCGTAATGACTCGCCACAATGCCGCCGATTACCGGACCGACGACATTCCCAAGAAAGCGGAAGCTGACATTGTATCCGAGCACTTCCCCTTGCATAGAAGCAGGTGCTTTAATCCGGATATACGCCGTCGTACACGGAATAATTCCGCCAAGTGCCATCCCGTATAGGAAACGGAAAATGACTAACATGACGTACGAATCCGCCATCGCTTGCGGGATAAATAAAATAGAGGAGAGAATGAGAAGGGCAAGCAGCACCTTGTCGTGACCAATTCGATCTCCGAGATCTCCCCATTTTCGCGTAAACAGCAAATTGCCAAGTCCAGTTGCAGAAAAAGCAAGGCCCGCATAAAAAGCGAGATTGACAGGACCATGTAAATCATGAATGTATAAAGCCAAAAGCGGCTGAATGCTAAAGTTCCCTACTTGTGTAATAAACGTTAAAAGCATCGTGACCACAAGCAAAGGCTGTTTGAAAATGTGAAAGAGTACATCCTTCCGTGAGTAAGAAACACGCTTTGCTTCTTTTGATCGGATCGGCTGTTCTTTCACTCCGAAGATAATTACAATAGCTGACACATAAATGACAGCCGCTGTAAGGAAAAACGTATAAATAAATCCGACGCTGTCTGCCATGAATCCACCCATTAATGGACCAAACAATCCTCCGGCAACATTACTCATTTGCATCGTGCCAAGGGTTTTACCGGCAGTTGCCTTTTCGGTCTGTGCAGAAATCAGTGCCATTGAAGTCGAGATAAAGCCTGTGACAAGCCCCATGAAGAGCCTTAGTGCGAATAGCTGATACACGGTGTTCACAAGCCCCATTAATAGAATACTTGTGGCGATGCCAATTCCGTTAATTAATAAAATCTTTTTATAGCCATGCCGGTCGCCAATCCGTCCCCAAATCGGAGAAATCAGGAAGGCTGTTAAAAACGTGACCCCAAAGACATAGCCGCTCCATCTTTGAACAAATTCATTTGAATAGCTGCTATCAAGAGATTCTATGTAAAGTGATAAAAAAGGGACGATCATTGTAATGCTCGCAGATACAAAAAAGTTCACAAACCACATGATGTACAAGTTTTTCTTCCTGTTTGTGATAGAGATCACCTTCTTTATTTATTTCGTGTTCCTTAATAATTATAAAGGAAAATAAACGATCTTTCATCAGATGAATAGGTTGGGCATAGTGAATCTGCATTATTTTCACGAAAATGAAGTGATTTCAAGGTCCGTCTTAATATAATGGTATGAGAATGAAAAGCTGACGAAAAAGTGAGGTGAAACTGGTGGAACAGAAGACAGTGCTTGTGGTCGATTTTGAATTTACGATGCCTGATGGAAAATATCATCCACAAAACTTTTTTCCTGAAATTATTGAAGCTGGGGCAGTGAAAGCAGCAGATGAAACGATCATAGACACATTCTCTAGCTACGTCAAACCGAAAAAGTTCCCGAAGCTGACGAAGCGCTGTAAATCTTTCCTCGGAATTACGCAGGAGGATGTAGAGAGCGGAATTTCATTTGAGGAATTTATCGAGAAGCTCGTGTCACTTGATGGGGGAGAGAATTGTGAAATTATTACGTGGGGCAATATGGACATGAAGGTATTGAAGCAAAATTGTATGCTCAATCACATTGCCTTTCCTTTTAAGGGGAAGCTGAGGGACCTGGCCTTTGAATATAAAACCTTTTTTGGTGACCGCACACTGACAGGGCTTCGAAAAGCAGCAAAGGAATACGGCAGTGAAGGAGCTGGTAAGCATCATAAAGCACTCGATGATGCCATGACGACTTATCAGCTGTTCACCCTTTTTGAAAAAGACAGAGCCTATGTGGAAAATCCACAAACAACCAAAATTGGTGAGCTGATCGATTTCTCACATTTTTTTGATTCGGCTGATTAGCGGACGTCTTCTGGAAAATAATCTTTCTCAAGAGAAGATAGGCACGCTCTTGATTTTTCAGCCCATTTAGAATTATCCGCACGGAGTGCTTGTTTCAATTTATCTACAGCTTCTTTCAGTGACTCTTCATAATCAGGGATATCGCCATCATAAGGCTTCACCATATGATGAGGGATATTTGTCTGTTCTCTATAGGCCAAAGCCCGCCTCTCTTGGAAAAAAGGCACGTCTGCTTCTTTTGGATGATGCAGGTCGCCTTGAGTGGGATGTGTCAGAACGGCTTTTACTTGAACGAGATAGGTCGATGGTTTCACTGCTGTCACTTCCCCAACGTATACACCTGTTTTATAAAAACCTTTCACAACTTGTCCAATTTGAATGTCGGTCATGTGAAATTCCTCCATTTCCTTCTCATAGGAAGGTATTTCATTTCTTTTAGCCAATATAGTGAAGTAAACGAGCAAAAGGGGGAATGGCGAGATGTCATTCATCGTACTTTTTCTACTATATTTTCCTGAAGATAAAAGGGAGTACATCCCAGCGGCTATCACCACGGTGATTTTCTTTATTGCTGCGTTTATTTGTTTTCGTCTCATCGTTCGTGCGTCTAAGAAGCAGGAGCGGATAGATGAAAAAAGAACAAAAAAAATGGATTAATCATTTTCTTCTTGTATCTTCAGGAAATTTCACGGTGACGGTTGTTCCAGACTGCAGCGAGCTTTTGAAACGAATCGTTCCATGGTGATTTTCAATAATTGAAAAAGTCACTGTCAGCCCAAGTCCAGTCCCTTTATTTTTCAAGGTGTAATAGGGTTCGCCAAGCTTTTTCATCTGACTTTCTGTCATACCTACACCGTTATCAACGAAATAAAGGCAGATTTTATGATTTTCTTTTGAAGCAAAAAGTTCAATTTTCCCTTCATGTTCAGGAGCCGCTTCTATCGCATTTTTGATTAAATTAATCATGACTTGCTTGATCTTCGTTACGTCACCTTGAATGTATAAGTCAGGTTCAATGGATTGATGAATCGTGACCGATTTAAAATTCGCATAGGATGTCATCAGTGATGCACATTCCTCAAGTAATTTAGAGAGATTAAGAGATTCAATTTGATAATAGTTTTGTTTTGCAATGTCAAGATAGCTCGTGATAATGTCCTGCGCCCGGTCTAACTCGGACAGAACGAGATTTTTATAATCTTTATTGGCAGGTGGCTCTTTTGTATGATCACTCGAAAAGAGCAATTGAATAAAGCCTCTCACAACTGTCAGCGGATTGCGTACTTCATGGGCAACACTTGCAGCAAGTTCACTTACAATGGTCAGTTTTTCTGACTGGACAAGCTGTGATCTCATTTCCGCATTTTCCTTAACGAATTCAATGGAATAGATACTGAGCACAAGAAAGAATATGTAGTAAAGAGTTGAGAAAAATAACTCAAGGAGCTTTTGCTGCATAATAAAAGCTGGGCTGTAAGCCATTAAGCTGACCGCAAGCAGTCCAATGTAAATAAAGAATCCTTTGGATAAACCGATAAGCACTCCGTAAAACAGCTTATTTAGCTTCGAATATTGATGCCATTTTCGGTAGAACAGAAATGGGATAAAAAAGTAAATTGGGACAACGATGAGTCCAATCCATAAGAAAGAGCCGTACATCACGAATTTGACAATGATGCTTATCAAGATGGCAACGATCCCCGCCATATATCCTCCGTATAAAATAGCAAGTACAAGGGGAATGGATTGAAGCCCAGTCTGCAAATCTAAAATCGAACCAACTGGATACATAATACATAGTGCTGAAGAGATGGATGCGAATACTGTGATGAGCAGTTTATTCGTTTTTGGGAAATGAGCAGGGGTCCGGCTTAACCATAGCGCATGATATAAAAAGATTGGAAATAGAATAAAAGATACATGGAGCAGAAAATCCTTGAACATTTCCATTTAAATGCTCTCCTCGTAAATAATTGTAATTCCTCTCATTATATCATTTCATGTACAAAGTAGATATGATAAAAGGAGGGTTTTTTTCTTTAAAAAGAACACCCGTTAGGATGTTCTTTCTATCGTATAGGTCTTATTCAGCTGATAGCGTGAACGCTTGGTGGAGACGTTTCAGTCCTTCTCTGACTGTTGCAGCAGGACAGCCGAGATTCATCCGAATAAAGCCGTCTCCTTCGTGTCCGTACACGTGGCCAAGCTCTAGGATCACTTTCCCTTTTTTCAGCAGATTCCGTTTCAATTCCGCTTGACTGAATTGATAATCCCGAATGTCCAGCCACAATAAATAAGAAGCATCTGGTTTCATATAACGCATATTTGGAAGATTTTCGTCGATATAGTCCATCGCCGTCTTCATATTGCCTTCGAGATAAAGAACAAGGGCATCGAGCCACTCATCCCCGTGGCGGTATGCTGCTTCCATCGCTGGAATCGCAAAGGCATTCAGTTTGGACAGTCCGTTTCTTTGCACTTCATTGTTGAAAAGGGTTCTTTTTTCTTCATCTGAAATGATAATAGCAGATGCCTGGAGCCCCGCTAGATTAAAGGTTTTACTCGGCGCAATACACGTTACCGTGATATGTGCAATGTCGTCAGAAAGGCTGGCGAAGGGCACATGCTGTTTCCCGTAAAGCATCAAATCCGAGTGAATCTCATCTGAAACGACTGTGACTCCATGCTTTACACATAGGTCTCCGACTCGCTTTAATTCCTCTTTTGACCATGCTCTTCCGGACGGATTATGCGGATGGCAAAAGAACATGAGCTTTGCTTGTGGTCTGCTCAGTTTTTTCTCTAAATCATCAAAATCCATCATATAGCGGTTGTTTTCTATTTTTAAAGGATTGGTTGAGACTGTACGTCCATTTCGTTCAATCATTTGATAAAAAGGTGTATACACTGGTGACTGTATAACTACTTCGTCGTGCGGTGCTGTAAAGGCTTGAACAGCAAAACTAAGTGCCGTTACAATTCCTGGTGTGAAGGTGACGGCATCTGTCTGGATTGTCCATCCATGTCTTCTTTTGAGCCAGCCAGCGACTGCCTGCTGCGTATCCTGATCCTGAAATGCATAGCCAAATACACCGTGATCTAATCGCTCTTTCAATGCATCAAGGACGACCTGCGGGGCTTTAAAATCCATATCAGCCACCCACATCGGGAGGGCATCTGTTGTCAGGAACAAAGACTCTGCTTGATCCCATTTCACTGATTTTGAACCTTTACGTATGATTTGTTCGTCGAAATTCATGAAACCCACCTCTAGCTGTTTTTCAACCATTCTTGGTTGTGCTAAAATAAACATCACAAAATTTATTATAAGCGGTGATACCGATGAAAGATAGTCAAGCTGTAGAAGAGATGATTCAATTTATTAAGGCATGGGACCCTTTTCATTATGGAGAGGATTTTTATGAAACGGAGCCTGCTGACGTCATCAGTGCATTATACGACGCAGAAGACCCGTTATCTTTAGCAAAAGAGATTCAAGCCATCTATCATCACTCATTTGAACAGCTTCTTCCGATAGAGAGCTGTCAGCATACAGCGAATCAGCTTTTTGTCATACGAGACAGCAGCTCCTGTTCACGCTAAGACAGGCTGAAATGTCCGATTTGATCAGACACAAAGACCGGATTTTCCTCAGGAATGAGGTGCCCGGTTTTTTTTAATGCATGTAAGGTCGAATTAGGCAGATCTTTGTGCAGTCTTTCGCCTATTTGAATGGGAACGATTCGATCTTCCTCGCCCCAAATGAGCAGCACGGGTGTTTCCATTTTCTTTAAAACGTCCGAGGTTAAATCTCCTTCCCGGTGCCGAATCAAACGAAATATCCCCCGAAAGATTTGATCATCTGAAAACGGCTTTAAATAGCCGTCGACCATCTCTTGATCAATGATGGAATGATCATGTACAACGGCTGTTAAATTTTTCATAATGCCCTGCTTTAAAAGCTTTCTTTTTAGATACAGATAAAAATAAGGAATATATGTGCTGTAAACAAGTGATCTTTTTGACTTATTCAAATAGCCTGAGCTGCACAATAGAACCGCCTTTTCAAATAAATCCGGCCGTTCAGATGCAGCGTATAAGGCGATCTGTCCACCCATTGAATGACCCACTAGAATCGCATGCTGAATCTGTAAATAACCAGCTAGCTCTATAATAATTTTTCCCATGTTGCGATAGCTGTAAATAAACGTATTCGACTTCTCGGACTGTCCAAATGGCGGCAGATCGATTGCAATTAAATTGAAATCCTGTTTCAGAAGCGGGATGAGCTTTCGATAGCTGAAGGTAGAAGAAAAGAGACCGTGAATTAAGATCAATGTCTTCTTGCCTTCATTTGGATAGTGCTCGTAATAGATATCTAAACCGAATGTACTTTTCATATAAGCTGGCTGAACAATGTCCACATTCTTCACTCCGATACTAGATACTCTCTCTGTTAGGTGACTGTATTGTACCCTAAAAAGTGGATTTTAAGCTATCATTAGAATCTTTTCCCTGCTTAGCATAATGGGAAAAACGTGCTATAATGTTCAGAAGATTTTTTAAAACTAGCTTTTATAATCTGAGGTGTGAAATCAAATGAAACTAACAGAAAAAGAAACTGAAATATTAGAGATTTTAGATGAAAACAGCCGCGCCGATTTAAATACAATTGCAAAAATGGCAGGTGTGACAACAGAAGAAGCCGAAGCCATCATTCAAAAACTTGAAGATCAAAAAGTCATTATTGATTATTCAACCATGATTGACTGGCGAAAAGTGGATGGTCATGAAGGCGTTACAGCAATGATTGATGTTAAAGTGACACCAAAAAGAGGCGTCGGATTCGATGAAATTGCTGAACGGATTTATCGGTTTCAGGAAGTGGAGTCTGTCTATCTCATGTCAGGTGTTTATGATCTTTCCGTTGTGATTCGCGGAAGATCAATGTCTGATATTGCCCGCTTCGTATCTGAAAAATTATCGACACTTGATTCCGTTGTTTCAACAACTACCCACTTTATTTTAAAAAGATATAAACATGATGGGAAAGTGTTTGAAACAGGAGACGATGACAAAAGAATCGTGGTGTCTCCTTAAATGAAAAAGTCTTATTTATCTGAAACGGTACAAAGCATTCAGCCGTCAGGTATTCGGAAATTCTTTGATTTGGCTGCCACAATGGAAGGGGTCATCTCCCTTGGTGTCGGCGAGCCAGATTTCGTGACAGCTTGGAATGTCAGAGAGGCAAGTATTATGTCATTAGAACAAGGGCTGACCTCTTATACGGCGAATGCAGGTTTAATTTCTTTGCGAAAAGAACTGAGCCACTATTTATATAAGCGGTTTCACATTAACTACAGTCCAGAAGAAGAACTCATTATCACAGTTGGCGGAAGCCAGGCACTTGATTTGGCCTTTCGTGCGATTTTAAACAGCGGGGATGAAGTGATCATTCCAGAGCCTTGTTTCGTAGCATACGGGGCACTTACGACACTTGCAGGCGGAGTGCCTGTCTATTTAAGTACATCCGCTGAAAAAGATTTCAAAGCAGATTCTGCGGATCTTCGCACGAAGCTGACGCCGAAGACAAAAGCTATTTTGCTTTGCTCGCCATCAAATCCGACTGGGTCTGTTTATTCAAAGGAAGAGCTTGAAGATATTGCTCAATTTGCGAAAGAGCATGACCTGCTCATTATTACGGATGAGATTTATGCAGAGCTGACGTACGATGAAGCTTTTACAAGCGTCGCGGCCATTCAAGATATGAAGGAAAGAACGATCTTGATTTCAGGCTTTTCTAAAGGTTTTGCCATGACGGGCTGGCGTTTAGGATATGTGGCAGCACCACCTGTATTGCGGGATGCCATGCTGAAAATACATCAATATTCTATGATGTGCGCACCGGCGATGGCACAATATGCGGCAGAAGAAGCATTAAAAAATGGGCTTGAAGATGTAGAGAAAATGAAGAAAAGCTACAGAAGGCGCCGTAATTTGTTTGTCGGCTCCTTAAATGAACTAGGACTCACATGCCACCAGCCAAACGGAGCGTTTTACGCATTCCCATCGATTAAAAGCACAGGCATGACGTCAGAACAATTTGCTGAGGAGCTGCTCCTAAGCGAAAAAGTGGCCGTTGTTCCTGGGAATGTATTCGGACCGAGCGGTGAGGGCCATATCCGCTGTTCATATGCTTCGTCACTTGATCATCTTCAGGAATCACTTTCAAGAATTCAGCGCTTTTTGCAGGCTCGACAAGTGAAGGAAGAAGCATCAGCCATTTTAAAATAAAAAAAGGCATCAATCCAAATGGACTCATGCCTCACAAATTAGGGGGGAATACTAGAAAGCATTCTTGTTTTCAGGTATTCCCCCTTTTGTTCTCATCTAAACCTATTTAAAAAATATTTTGCGTAACTGCCCGTTCTGTGATATAGTTTTTAATTGCGTATAAACGAATATTAAAACATTTATTTAGGAGTTGTTATCATGGCGACAAAGTTTGAAGTAGGCAGTGTTTACACTGGTAAAGTAACAGGATTACAAGCGTATGGTGCGTTTGTTGCATTAGATGAAGAAACTCAAGGACTTGTGCATATTTCTGAAGTAACACATGGCTTTGTAAAAGACATCAACGAGCACCTTTCAATTGGTGACGAAGTACAAGTAAAAGTTCTTTCTGTTGATGAAAATGCAGGTAAAATCAGCCTTTCTATCCGTGCGACACAAGATGCACCTGAAAGAAAAGAAAGCAAACCAAAGAAACAAAGACCACAGCAAGTGAAAGAAGAAGCTGCTGCACCACAAGGTTTCAATACGCTTAAAGATAAACTTGAAGAGTGGATTGAGCAATCAAACCGTAAAGACCTTATCAAGAAATAATAAAAAAGCACCGCTTCAAACGGTGCCTTAGATTGTTGACAAAGGGCTAAAATGATCTTTATTTTAGCCCTTTGTCTTCTTTTTCGGCGTGATAGAAAACCTTTGAAGTCTAGGAAGGGCGGCTACTTTTGCGGACGAATTTAGCATTCGTGAGCACCAGCGCGCAGACCTGACAAAGAATGCGAGGGTTTGTCTACACGCTGAGGCTGCCTCATGTAGGCAGCCTTTTTTATGCCCTTTTATTTAACGAACTTCTGGGTTTGGCTCGTCACGGCGAACAGCTTCTTCGCTTGGTTTGAACAACAGACCAAGGTTGACAAGACCTGCAATTCCAACAAGACCATAAATAATACGTGATAATGCAGAACCTTGTCCGCCAAAGATCGCTGCTACTAAGTCAAATTGAAAAAAGCCGATTAGTCCCCAGTTAATAGCACCGATAATCGTGAGCACGAGGGCAATACGCTGAATAGCACTCATCGTGATTCCTCCTTTCGCTACAGCATCAATACATTTATATTTTGCAGATTTTTAGCCAAACTATGCGTAAGAAAATGGATGAAAGCAAATTACTTTACTTTTGGAATGAATGAGGCGCATAATGTAGCGCGAGGAGGAGATCACATGGATCGATTTACTTATTGGAACCCAACGAAATTAATTTTTGGAAAGGGAGAAGTATCAGCCCTTTCAGATGAACTCAAACACTACGGAAAAAACGTATTACTTGTATATGGTGGAGGCAGTATTAAACGAAACGGCCTTTATGACCAAGTTGTCAGCATCCTAAAAGAATCAGGAGCTGCAATCACTGAACTTGCTGGTGTAGAGCCTAACCCGCGCTTAACAACAGTAAGAAAAGGGGTCGAGCTTTGCAAAGAGAACGGCATTGATTTTATTTTGGCAGTTGGCGGCGGCAGTGTCATTGATGCGACGAAAGCAATCGCAGCTGGTGCGAAGTACGATGGAGATGCTTGGGATATCGTGACACGCAAACACGTCCCAATGGAAGCTATTCCGTTCGGTACGGTGTTAACACTTGCCGCAACAGGCTCTGAAATGAACTCTGGATCAGTTATCACAAACTGGGAAACAAATGAGAAGTATGGCTGGGGAAGTCCAGCAGTTTTCCCGAAATTCTCTATTCTTGATCCAGTCAACACATTCACTGTGCCTAAGAACCATACGATTTATGGAATGGTTGACATGATGTCACATGTGTTCGAACAATATTTCCATCACACAGAAAATACACCTTATCAAGATCGTATGTGTGAAGGACTTCTTCGCACTGTCATTGAAACGGCACCGAAGTTGATCAACGATCTAGAGAACTACGAGCTGCGTGAAACGATTTTATTCACTGGCACTATTGCGCTTAATGGCATGCTTTCAATGGGGGCACGTGGTGATTGGGCATCTCATAACATTGAGCATGCAGTATCTGCTGTCTATGATATTCCTCATGCAGGCGGTCTTGCGATCTTGTTCCCGAACTGGATGAAACATGTGATTCAAGAAAACCCAGGCCGTTTTAAACAATTAGCGGTGCGTGTATTTGATGTAGATCCTGCGGGCAAAACAGACGAAGAAGTTGGCTTAGAAGGAATCGACAAGCTGTCAGCTTTCTGGACAAGTCTTGGTGCACCAAGCCGTTTAGCGGATTATGACATCAACGATGAGAAAATTGATTTAATTGCAGACCGTGCAATGGCACGAGGTGAATTTGGTCAATTTAAAAAGCTAAACAAAGAAGATGTTTTAGCCATTTTGAACGCTTCTTTATAATTGAACAACAAAGGGATAGCTGCTTGCGGGCAGTTATCTTTTTTTGAGTTCATCGTGTACATATGTTACAGTAGTCTTTCATGTTTTTGGATATATTCGTTGTAAGGAGATGTTTCAACAGATGGAGAATTTTATTTATTATAATCCAACAAAATTGATGTTTGGAAAAGGACAGCTAGAAGGACTCAAAAGCGAACTCGCTCGTTATGGAAAACGAGTGTTACTTGTATATGGCGGCGGCAGCATTAAGAAAAATGGTCTTTATGACAATGTCATCAGTGCGTTAAAAGAAGCAGATGCTGAAGTGTTTGAGCTGTCTGGCGTTGAACCAAACCCGCGCCTCACAACAGTGAAAAAGGGAATCGATATCTGCCAAAAGGAGAACATTGATTTCTTATTAGCCGTTGGCGGCGGAAGTGTGATCGACTGTACAAAAGCGATTGCAGCCGGAGCAGAGTATAACGGTGATGTATGGGATATTATTTCAAAGAAAACAACCGCTCAAAAAGCATTGCCGTTTGGCACAGTGCTGACACTTGCAGCAACTGGTTCAGAAATGAACCCTGACTCTGTCATCACAAACTGGGAAACGAATGAAAAATATGTGTGGGGCAGCTCTGTCACTCACCCTGCTTTTTCAATTCTAGATCCTGAGCATACGTACTCTGTGCCAGAAAACCAGACGGTGTATGGCATGGTCGATATGATGAGCCACGTTTTTGAGCAATACTTCCATAATGTGAAAAACACGCCTTTACAGGACCGGATGTGTTTTGCTGTTCTTCAAACAGTTATCGAGACAGCACCAAAACTGCTGGAAGACTTACAAAACTATGAGCATCGTGAAACGATTCTCTATGCAGGAACGATTGCTTTAAATGGCACGCTGCAAATGGGTTACTTTGGCGACTGGGCGTCCCATACGATTGAGCATGCTGTATCAGCTGTCTATGACATTCCGCATGCAGGCGGGCTTGCTATCCTCTTCCCAAACTGGATGCGCCACACGCTCGATCATAATGTAGAACGCTTTAAAAATCTTATGCTGAACATGTTTGACATTGAAACAGAAGGAAAATCAGATCGTGACATCGCATTAGAAGGAATCGACAAACTGTCAGCTTTCTGGACAAGCCTTGGTGCACCAAGCCGTTTAGCTGATTATGACATTGGTGAGGATCAGCTGGACAAAATTGCCGACATTGCAGCAAAAGAAATGGAATACGGTGGTTTTGGAAACTTTATGAAACTTAACCGTGATGATATTCTAGCGATTTTGAAAGCTTCTTTATAATCCAGATTGCCGCTTTTCATCCAGAGAAGCGGCTTTTTGCCATGCCAGTGACGATCACTTGATTTCAATAGCTAGTTCCGCTAAAGTGAAAGGGACAGAACTAACGTAATGGAGGGCTTACAAGCGATGACACATATTCAATTTGACTACTCGAAAGCGTTACCTTTCTTTCAAGAACATGAGCTTACATATTTAAAAGATTTTGTGAAGGTAGCCCATCATAATATTCATGAACAAACGGGTGCAGGCAGTGACTATTTAGGCTGGGTGGACTTGCCGAAGCAATATGACCGTGAAGAATTTGCCCGCATTAAAAAAAGTGCAGATAAAATTAAGTCTGACTCTGACGTCCTGCTCGTTGTCGGAATCGGCGGGTCATATCTAGGTGCACGTGCGGCGATTGAGTTTTTGAACCATTCTTTCTATAACACTTTGCCAAAAGGCAAGCGCAAGACACCGCAAATCATTTTTATTGGAAACAACATCAGTTCTTCTTATTTAACAGATGTGATGGATCTATTGGAAGATGCAGATTTCTCCATTAACGTGATTTCAAAATCTGGTACAACAACAGAGCCAGCCATTGCGTTCCGCATCTTTAAAAAGCTCCTTATTGAAAAATACGGTGCTGAAGAAGCGAAAAAACGTATTTATGCGACAACTGACAAGGCACGCGGTGCACTTAAAACATTAGCAACTGAAGAAGGCTACGAATCATTTATCATCCCTGATGATGTTGGTGGACGCTATTCTGTATTAACAGCAGTCGGTCTTTTGCCAATCGCTGTGAGCGGTGCAGACATTGATCAGATGATGGAAGGTGCGGCAAAAGCAAGCGAAGACTTCGCTTCATCTGAGCTTTCTGAAAATGCAGCTTACCAATATGCTGTCGTCCGCAATGTCCTTTACAATAAAGGCAGAACAATTGAAATGCTGATTAACTATGAGCCAGGCCTGCAATATTTCGCAGAATGGTGGAAGCAATTATTCGGTGAAAGTGAAGGGAAAGATGAAAAAGGAATCTATCCTTCATCTGCTAACTTCTCAACAGATCTTCATTCACTTGGCCAATATGTTCAAGAAGGAAGAAGAGACTTGTTTGAAACAATCGTGAGTGTAGACAAGCCTCGACATGAGCTTGTAATTGAAGCAGAAGAACAAGACCTTGATGGCTTGAACTATCTAGCAGGAAAAACGGTTGATTTCGTCAATAAAAAAGCATTTGAAGGAACGATGCTTGCCCATACAGATGGAAAAGTACCGAACCTTATCGTGACAATTCCTGAGATGGATGCTTATACATTCGGATACCTCGTGTACTTCTTTGAGAAAGCATGTGCGATGTCTGGATATTTACTAGGCGTCAATCCATTTGATCAGCCTGGAGTAGAAGCTTATAAAGTGAATATGTTTGCTTTACTAGGAAAACCAGGCTTCGAAGAGAAAAAAGCAGAGCTTGAAAGCCGTTTAAAACAATCATAAGAACAAAAAGCACACCTTTTCATAAAGGTGTGCCTTTTTTGTTTTCTTCAGGTTCCTGTGCAAGCTTTCCTGTGTTCTGTACATAGAATAATGAATGGAGGAGGGTGAAAAATGAGGACGAATCATATTTATATTCATGATATTTCTGGCCAGGCGATCGTGAACTTTGGTAATGTCGGACGCATTTGTTCTAAGAGTGCTACGAAGGAAACAGCAGGTTCCGGCAGTGATAACGAGACGAATCAATCAACCAATCAAAGCTTATTTGATGCCGCGTTTACAAACAATGTCCAAATCGCGAGAGGAAATGTATGAATTCCTCTCTTTAACGAACCCTAATACAAAAAGGAGGGTTTCGTATGATTCATGTACCATCCAGGCTGCCTGGTGAAAGCTTTTCACTTTACCATTTAGAAGAAACGATGAAGCCGCTCGGTTATGTCATTAATGGGAACTGGGATTATGATCACGGGTATTTTGATTATAAAATTGATAACCGTGATGGCTATACCTTTCTCAGAGTTCCTTTTACAGCCGAGAAAGGCCAGCTCGATCAGCCAGGTGTTGTGGTGAAAATGGGACATCCATTTCTCTTAAAGCATGTCTATCAAGACAAGTTAGATGATCATGCGATGGTTGGAAATGTGGGCGCATCCTTTAACCAATTCCAAGAGCCAAAAGAGAAAGATGGGGATGTATCAAAGGCTTATGCTGAGATTGGCTTTTCGCTCGTCAAGGAATTAGAAGACGCACTGCTTTAAAGGCTGATCAGTTCATCCTCTGGATGAAGCTCATAGCCAAAGGGAGGATTCATCATGGGTCCTTCTTTTTTTTGTACGCCGACGATGATCACATGATGCTCTAAAAAATGATGGAGCGCTGTTAAGAAGGTTTCTCCGGCTAATGAAGCTGGTACAGGTATGATGGTGACGTTTTTATGCAAGGTCATTTGTCGTTTTTTTGTTAATGCCGTAAGCTGTTCCTTTATTAGAAAATGTTCAACCATTAAATGATTGACAGCATCAGAGGTATGAATGACTTGGTTGGCACCAGCACGTTCGGCATTTTTCACGTAACGATCTGTTAAGATTTCAATTAAACAATATAGCGAAGGATTTAATCCTTTTGCTGCAAGTAAGGTTAAAACACTCTGCATATCGGCTGTCACTTCATTTTCATGCTGATCCGCGGTAATCATGATTGCATCTGCACCGGTAATGTTGGCTTTACGCAGTGTGACATCTTCAGTCCCATGTCCTTTAATAAAATGAACATTTTCCAAAAGAGGCCCTTCTTTCAAGGAGTCATCAATCAGCACAATCGGCATGGCTGGATCAATCGTTTGAAACGACTGAAGCAGTTTGTTCGTTTTCTCATTCCAGCCGACGATAATGAGGTGTCCTTTCCCCTTAAAGGCTACCTTGCCCTCAACATAATGGTGCTGCTTGCTGAACACAGCGGCGGCAAGTGTGGCGAAATAAGCGGTGACAAAGCTGGCTCCGATAAAAATGAGCGCCATACCTGCCACCTGCCCTGGCATGGTTTGCGGCACAAAATCACCGTAGCCAACCGTAGAGACTGTAATGAGTGCCCACCAGATCCCATCAAAGATCGTATGATACTGCTTCGGTTCAAGTAAAACGATTAATTGTCCAAAAAAGAGAAGCAAGAAACAGATGATAATGGCAATTCGAAGATAAAGTGGCCACCTTAGCCAAGCGATAAAGATACGGTTTGATTTCATCGGACTCTTCCTTTCAGGAGACTGCTAATGTCAGTATGCCCGATTGAGGAAACAATTTTTCATCTTCGTCATGTATTGAAATAGAACCCATATCTTAAAATAAGGGAGAAGAAGGAGGGAATTCGAATGTCGTTTGTTCAAAAGACCGTACTTCTTTTTATTGGCGCGCACTTTTTATCATCAGCTGTCATCTTACTCGTGTTTGATTTAAATGCTGTGAATCATTTTATGAATGATTTTTCATGGCTGCACTTTTTTCAAGACCTTTATGGTACAGGGACCTTTTATACAGCTTGCTTAGGTGTGTTCTTCTTTTTCATTGGTGCGGTTATTCCCCTAAAAAAGACCTAGTGCTTTTTGCTGTACATGGTACATAAAAGTCATTAAAATTGTAAATAAATATATAAAATAAAAAGGAAGCTGATGAGCATGCTGTTTTTTTATTTTTTAACATTTGCCGCATTGGGTTTATCATTTTGGGCACAATTTAAAGTGAAGAATAATTTTGAAAAGTATTCAAAGGTGGAAGCATCCAGTATGAAAACAGGTGCTGAAACCGCTCGATATATTTTAGATCGCAACGGGTTATATGACGTGCCCGTTGAACCGGTAAGAGGAACTTTGACTGATCATTACGACCCGACGCAGCGTGTGGTTCGTTTATCTGAACCTGTGTACTACGGCCACTCCATTTCGGCCATTTCAGTCGCATCACACGAGGTTGGACATGCCTTGCAGCATCAGGAATCCTATGGTGCGCTTGTTTTGAGACATAAGATCTTTCCTGTCGTGAACTTTGCATCTGGTGTTGCTCCGCTTCTTTTCCTTGGTGGAATTTTGCTCAGCAGCCTTAACTTAATTGGGCTTGGGATTATTTTGTTCTCAGCAGCTGTATTCTTTCAGCTTGTGACATTGCCTGTCGAGTTTAATGCAAGTTCTCGTGCAAAAGATATCATTGTTTCAGAAGGAATCATTAGAAGCAGTGAAGAAAGAGGCGTGAACAAGGTGTTAAATGCTGCAGCTCTGACATACGTAGCAGCGGCCCTTGTCTCCCTGTTTGAATTGCTCCGTTTTGTAATGATCTTCCTAAATGGCCGTAATGATTAATTGATGCCAGAGGAGGTGAGCCCTTACCAGTGTTAGGTAAGGGTTTTTTTGTATATTTTAAACGTATTTTTAGTCATATTACTCATTGCTGCGACAGCATTTTTTGTTGTCACTGAATTTGCGATTGTGAAAATTAGAGGCTCTAAAATCAACCAGCTGATCGAAAGCGGGGATAAGAGAGCCATCCATGTTCAAAAGCTGATATCAAATCTCGACGAATATTTATCCGCCTGCCAACTTGGCATTACCATCACGGCTTTAGGTCTAGGGTGGCTGGGTGAGCCGACGGTGGAGCATTTTCTGCATCCGCTGTTTGAAAAAATCGGGCTTCATTCTGCATTGACTGACATCCTTTCTTTTATCATCGCGTTTGTGATCATTACATTTTTACATGTCGTTGTGGGAGAACTCGCGCCTAAAACAATTGCCATTCAAAAGGCAGAGGCGGTCAGCCTTGTGACAGCAAAACCACTCATCTTTTTCTATAAAGTCATGTACCCGTTTATTAAGGCATTAAATGGGGCTGCACGAAGCATCGTGAAATTATTTGGTTATCATTCTGTCAAAGAACATGAAGTGGCGATCAGTGAGGAAGAATTGCGTCTCATTCTATCTGAAAGCTATGAGAAGGGTGAGATTAACCAATCTGAGTACAAATATGTGAATAAAATCTTTGAATTTGATAACCGAGTGGCAAGAGAGATCATGATTCCGCGTACAGAAATTTCAGCTATAGAGATTGAACAGACCTTAGAAGACGTGACCCATTATATGCTGAACGAAAGGTACACACGCTACCCTGTTATTAAAGAAGACAAAGATCATGTGATTGGTGTTATTAATAGCAAAGATGTATTTAAGGCGAGCTTCCTAAATCAAGATGTATCGATTGAAGACTTAATGCGTCCGGTGATCCGAGTGATTGAAAGCACCCCTGTTCAAGAATTGCTCATTTTGATGCAAAAGGAACGGATTCATATGTCAGTGCTCGTAGACGAATACGGAGGTACAGCGGGACTTGTCACAGTGGAGGACATATTAGAGGAAATTGTCGGAGAGATTCGAGACGAATATGATCAGGATGAAACACCTCACATCGTTAAAAAAGGTGATTTCCATTATGTGATGGATGGGAAAGCATTGATTGATGAAGTAAATGATTTATTGGATTTAGCCATTGAGAATGATGATGTTGATACAATTGCAGGCTGGATGATGACGCATAAATTTGATTTTGACATTGGAGATACGATTGAAGCTGAAGGCTGTGAATTTACGATCATTGATGCTGAAGACCACCATATTCGAACCATTGAAGTCAAAAAGGTTCACTTTTCTTAAAAACCTCGCATTGCTTGACGAGGTTTTTTTGCTTGGTAAACTTTAGATAAGAAGATTTGTTTCACATAAAAAGGGTATGGTTTTGATAGAAACGTGAAAAAGGAGCAGCTCATATGAAAAAAATCAATGTACAAACAGACAGACGCGATGACATGATCGACGTCACACATGAGGTTCTCCAATATGTCAGGGAAACAGGCATACAAAACGGAACTGTCATCGTCTATTGTCCACATACGACAGCCGGGATCACCATTAATGAAAATGCGGATCCAGATGTGAAACGGGATATGCTTCGCCGGCTTGATGAAGTTTTTCCGTGGGAACATCCAAAGGATCGCCATATGGAAGGAAATACGGCAGCACATATGAAAGCGAGTTATATGGGGGCGTCTCAGCATGTTCTCATTCATGATGGAGATCTTGTGCTTGGCACGTGGCAAGGAATCTATTTCTGTGAGTTTGACGGGCCGAGGCATCGTCATTTTTATGTACAAGTGTCGTCAAACGAGTAAGAGATGGGGGAAATAAATGGGGGATATCAAAAAGTTACTGCAAATCGAACATGGAATCATCCAAGCGCCAATGGCAGGAGGAGCTGTGACACCGCAACTGGCAGCCGCTGTTTCAAATTACGGAGGGCTTGGCAGCCTGGCAAGTGGATATGTGCAGCCTGACGATTTGAAACAGCAGATTAGACAGGTCAAACAGCTGACAACTCACCTGTTTCAGGTCAATGTGTTTGTACCAGAGCCAATTCCAGATGTGAAAAAAGAGGATGTGGCGTTTTGGGAGAAGAGACTGCCTGTATGGCCCGAAGCTCATAGGATGCCAAGCGAAGAAGAATTGTGGGATGATTTTGAACAGAAAATCAACATTCTTCTGGAAGAAGACGTTCCGATCGTTTCCTTTACATTTGCTTGTCCAAAAGAACAAACGATTCACCACCTAAAACAAAAGGGGATCTTTTTAATCGGAACGGCCACAACAAAAGAGGAAGCACTGCTTCTAGAGGAAAAAGGAATGGATGCCATTGTTCTGCAAGGAAGTGAAGCAGGGGGACATCGCGGCACATTTTTACGTGCAAAAGGAGACGCTCTGCTGGGACTCATCAGCCTGATCTCAGATGTCAAACCGGTCTGCCGCGTGCCTTTGATTGCCGCCGGAGGCATCACGGACCGATCAGGAGTCAAAGCAGCGCTAGCGCTTGGAGCAGATGCGGTTCAAATCGGTACACGGTTTTTAGCCAGCAAGGAAAGTGCTGCGGCAGAAGTATATAAGAAGGCTATTTTACAGGCAGAAGGCAGTGAAACAAAGGTGACCAGACTTTTTTCTGGGAAAAGAGCGAGAGGTATTGTGAATCAGTGGATGGAGGATGAAAGCCTGCATGAAGATCGGGTTCTTCCTTATCCGGTTCAGCATGTATGCACAACACCGATGCGAAAAGCAGCTGCTGCTGGCGGTAACCCTGATCAAATGGCTCTGTGGGCAGGACAGGGGGTTGGACGTATTCACTCGATTTTAAGCGTTGAAGACATCATGCACGAACTGACGCAGACATAAAATCAAGATGGGTGGTGTGACAGGATGGACATCTTAAAACATTCCTACCGAAAAAAAGGCCAGATTGAATTTTGGTTTGATGATTTCCCTCATTCTCCTGCTGTCCTTACGCCCATTCGTCATTACTATTTTGTTCGATACGTGAAATGGAACCGGCACGACTCGCCGGTTACAAGAAAAGATTTAGAAGAAATGGAGGTCCTTGCGAACACGATGCTTGGCACACTCCAAAATTATCGTAAACGCAAGGCATACAAAAGCCCCTTGTCATAACCAAGAGACAAGAGGCTTTTTTTAGCTGCCAAACATTTGCCTGAGATAAATGACATCCATCCGGGTAGTCTGCGGTAATAAATAAGCGGATTGAACCGCACCTGGCCGTCTTCTCTTATTTAGTTTGTCGATAATTTCTGCCGCTGTTAAAATTCCAAGCCCATGACCGTAATATTGATCTTCTCCTAAGTAAATCACATTTTCTCCGCGCCATTGCGACTGCTGATAGCTAAACTCTGGATTTTCGAAATATAGACAATCCCCATAGATAAAATCATTCCCGCGCTCTGTATAAATCGACAAAGTATCATAGTGCCAATCATACAGTGTTAAACTGCGAAGTCTTCGATTAAACTTCTCCTCTCCTACTGTTTGCAAGACCCCCATATAAAACACAATGACAATTGCCGTTGCACATTCAAAAGCATATTTTGAACCATTTTCAAAAATGTCTTGAATGCCTCTAGATGGCTCCACTTGATAGCGCAGCTCTAGTGCTCCTGCTTCCGATACTCGCCAAAACGCATCATTTGCACGCGACCTTTGAAAGATGGCAAATGAGGCACCGCTTTTATTCAAATCTCTTGCAGCATTCATAATGTTCGATCTTAAAGTGACCTCAAATAACAAATCAGATGCTTGCCTATAGCGGAACGTATCATTCGAAGCCTGTAACTGCATCAAAATGATCCGCTTTTGTCCCTCTAGCTGAAACGATGCCAGCTGCTCATTTGTCACTGGCTGTCCTGAAAGGATAATCATATGAAAAGCGCCCCCTTTTGTATTAGCGTATGCAGGGTGCTTGGGCAAGGAATCAATTTGTGAAAATAAACAAATTAGCATCCTTTTTATTTGAAAAACATGAAAATACTATGAAGATGTCCGATATAAAACATATCGTTTAAAAGGAGGAAAAACATGAAAAGTGCAATAAAATGGTTGAAAAAACCATCGATTTCCAAAAGACTGATTATTTCATTCACACTTGTTCTCGTCTTGCCAATCATTACACTTAGTACGATTTCATATCAGATTGCCAAAGAAGAATTAGATCATGAAATCATGTACGGAGCAAAAGCAAGAGTTAATGATATGAATGACATGATCGAGCAAAAGCTTTTGAATAAAGAAAACGCGGTGAAACTTTTTACTCAAACAACAACTGCTGCAGACTTTAAAAAGAAAAACCAGGACGAACTGTATGAGCATTTTGAAATATACAGCAAAATCAACGAAGATGATGTAGTTGGATTTTATGCAGCGAGTAAAAATCGTGATTTCATTCAGTTTCCTAAAGTAGACATGCCAAAAGGCTATGACCCAACAACACGCGATTGGTATCAGCAAGCGATGCAGGATGAAAAAGGCGAGCCAGTTGTCACCAATCCATACATTTCTGCTACAACAAACGGCATGGTGGTCACGATTGCCCAGCGACTGAAGGACGGGTCGGGAGCGATCGGAATTGACATTGATGTGCAAGACATTGTTGATAAAATCAAAGAAATTAAAATTGGACGAGAAGGATATCCAATTATTGCAAATAAAAGCAAACAAATTGTAGCCCATCCAGAAGAAAAATCAGGATCTGAAGTCACAGGAAATATTTCATCAATCCTTTACAGCGGAAAAGAAGGAACATCAACTTATGAGAATAAAGGAGAACAAAAACGTATCGTTTTTGTCACAAATGATTTAACAGGTTGGAAAATTGCTGGAACGATGTTTGTATCAGAAACAGAAGAAGCAGCACAGCCAGTTTGGAATTCTGCCATTATTCTTTTAATTTCTTCATTTATCCTTGGCGGTGTCGCTATCTTCTTCATTGTTCGCTCGATTACCATTGGACTGAGAAGGCTTGTTGATTTCTCAGAAAAGGTGAGTGAAGGGGATTTAACAGAAACCCTGGAAACCAAATCGAAGGATGAAATAGGAGATCTCACAAGAAGCTTCAGCAAGATGAGTGAATCTCTTCGTGACGTCATTCGCGCTGTACAGCAATCTGTCGACAACGTGGCTTCGGCTTCAGAGGAGCTGACGGCAAGTGCCAGCCAAACGAGTCAAGCAACAGAGCATATCACGATGTCGATTGAACAATTTTCAAATGGAAATGAAGCACAAAACGAGAAAGTCGAATCTAGTACGAATCAGCTTGTGGCAATGAACGAAGGATTACAAGATATGTCACAAACCTCATCTGAAGTGGCTGCTGTCTCTCTTCAATCAACAGAAGCTGCTGGTCAAGGCGGCCGAATTGTTGAAAGCACAGCGAGCCAAATGAAACATATTGATACATCTGTACAAGAAGCAGAGCAGGTCATGAAAGAATTAGAATACAAGTCTAAAGATATTACGAGTATTTTAAATGTCATTAACGGCATCGCGGATCAAACGAATTTACTTGCGCTTAATGCAGCAATTGAAGCAGCAAGAGCAGGTGAATCAGGACGCGGCTTCTCCGTCGTTGCAGAAGAAGTGAGAAAACTAGCTGTCCAATCTGCAGATTCAGCGAAAGAAATTGAGAAACTCATCCAAGAAATTGTGCTAGAAATTGCTAAATCTCAAGATATGTTCAAAGCAGTCAATCGAGAAGTAAACGCAGGACTCGGTATGACAGAAGAAGCAAAAGAAAGCTTCCAGCACATTTATAAGGCGGCAGAAGGAATGTCGAAAAAACTGTCGCAATTAAACGATACAGCCATAGACCTATCGAGCGGTTCAAAGCTTGTTTCACAAGCGATGCAGGAGATGCGCCAAGTCTCTAGAGAAAGCGCAGCAAACATTCAGGACATTGCGGCTTCTGCAGAAGAGCAGCTAGCATCTATGGAAGAAATCACATCTTCTTCTGTGACACTTGCCAACATGGCAGAGGAACTAAAAGAGCTCACAAGTCAATTTAAAATTAATTAAATGATGATGAAAAGATATCCAGAATTGTCTGGATATTTTTTTTATTTTTAAACCTCCCTTCCAGCCTCTAAAAATAAACCTTTCATCCGATAATAACTTTAGAGAAGTAAAGGGGGAAAGTTAAAATGGGAAAAATGATCCAATGGTTCAAAAAACCATCCATTTCAAAGAAATTAATCATTGCCTTTTTGGTCGTCCTTATTCTGCCAACTGTGGCACTGACAATTAGTGCGTTTTTTACATCAAAGACAGAGCTAGACAAACAGATTATGGGCAGTGCGATGAGTCAGGTCAATGCATTTGATACCTTAATCAATGAGAATATTGGCAACAAATCAGATGCCGTGACACTGTTTTCAGACTCGCTCAAAGCGTCTAATCTTCAAGAAAAAAATAGAAATGCGACCATTAAAGAATTACAGCAATTTGGAAAAATTAATGAAAAAGATGTATCCGCAATCTATGCAGGCTCTGAAAAAGGATTGTTTATGCAATATCCAGTTCAAAAGATGCCAGATGGCTACGATCCAAGAGAACGTCCATGGTATCAAGAGGCATTGAAAGCAGAAAACGGAAAACAAGTCATCACAAAACCATATGTAGCAGCATCCACAGGCAAAATGGTTATCACAATTGCCCAAAAAATGAAAGATGGTTCAGGTGTCATTGGTCTTGATATGGAAATTGACAGCCTGCTCCAAAAACTAAAAGAAATCAAAATTGGGCAAAAAGGCTATGCTTTCATCATGGAGAAAGATAAAACCGTTTTAGCAGATCCAACCCAAAAGCCAGGAAGTCAAGTCAATGAAAATCTGGCCAGCATTATTTTTAAAAACAAAGAAGGAAGCGGCAGCTATACCCTCAAAGGAACAGATAAAAAGGTTGCATATGTCACCAATGAATTAACCGGCTGGAAAATTGGTGGAACGATGCTCGTATCTGAAGTAGAAGAAGCGGCAAAGCCCGTTTTCAATACAGCCATTATCGTATTCAGTGTCACACTCATTGTAGCAGGAACCCTCATTTTCTTTATCGTCCGCTCTATTTCAAAAAGATTATCCAACCTTGCCCGCTTCTCGAAAAAAGTCAGCGAAGGTGATTTACGCGATAAGCTTCAGGTCCAGTCAGATGACGAAATTGGACAAGTTGGTAAAGGCTTTAATACGATGATTGACTCATTGCGATCTCTCATTGGAGCCGTTCAAACTTCAGTCGAGAATGTCGCATCTTCATCAGAAGAACTGACTGCCAGCGCAGGACAGACAAGTAAAGCAACAGAGCATATTACACTAGCCATTGAACAATTCTCCAGCGGAAATGAAAGCCAAAATGATAAAGTCGAATTGAGCTCAGTCGAGTTAGAGGAAATGAACCGTGGTCTTCAGAATATGAATGAATCAGCTGAATCTATTACTGCTTCATCGATCAAATCAACAGATATCGCAGGAGAAGGCGGACAGCTTGTTGAAAAAACCGCTTCTCAAATGAATGTCATTGATCAATCCGTGAAAAAAGCAGAGAATGTCATCAGTGCGCTTGAAAGTAAATCTAAAGACATTACCCAAATTCTCGGTGTCATCAATGGAATTGCCGATCAAACGAATTTACTTGCACTAAATGCAGCGATTGAGGCAGCAAGAGCCGGTGAATCTGGCAGAGGCTTCTCCGTTGTAGCAGAAGAAGTAAGAAAACTGGCGGTTCAATCTGCCAACTCGGCAAAAGAAATTGAGAATTTGATTAAAGAAATCGTGCAAGACATCGACGTATCACAGGAAGTATTCACTGCGGTGAATCGAGAAGTTCAATCAGGCCTAAGCTTCACTGAACAAACGAAAGTAAGCTTCCACAATATTTTCGAAATGACAAAAGAAATTTCTGACCAGCTTCAAACAATGAATCAAACCGTTGTCCAGCTTTCAAAAGGCTCTGCACATGTGTCAGAGGCTGTACGTGAGATTGCAGATGTATCACGTGAAAGCTCGGCAAATATTCAAGACATTGCTGCTTCAGCAGAAGAACAGCTGGCATCAATGGAAGAAATCAGCTCGTCCTCTGCCACACTCTCTTCGATGGCAGAAGAATTACGCGATTTAATTAGCAAATTTAAGGTTGAATAGATAGGAAGAAAAGAGCCTCCAGCTAGAGGCTCTTTTTCATTGAGTAAATCAAAAGAAATGGGTAATTATACTTATTTTTTAGGTTTTTCGAACATTATTTCTTGAAAAATAATTCATATTACCTAAGAATAGAAGAGAAAGACCACAAATCATAAATCAAAAGGAGTAGAGTCATGAAAAAAATCAACTTTTTTAAGCACTTTACGATGTCGAAGAAATTAATTACTGCATTCTTAACGATTCTCCTAGTGCCAATTCTCGTATTGGCTGCATTTTCTTATGAAGTGGCCTCAAAGTCTCTTAATGATGAGATTATGTCTAGTGCTGCAAATGGTGTTCAACAATTAAACGAACTCATTAATAAAGATATACAGCCTAAAATTGACATTGTTTCATATTTATCCAAATCGGTCAAAAAGGAAGAATTGACTGCTAAAAACAAAGATTTACTCAAAGAGAAATTAGAGCAATTATCGGAAACAGATGATGATGTAGTAGAAGTATTTGTTGCAGATCAAAATGGTAAACTAACTGAATATTCCAAGATTCACAAAGGTAATGCAAAGAGCGCAAAAAATGAACCATGGTTTCAGCAATCGATGGGAGAGAAGAAACTCATCATTTCAAATCCTTTTGCTGACAAGTCATCAGATGACCTGCTCATCACAATATCAGAACAGTTAGCAGATGGATCTGGTGTGATTGGGGTGAATGTACGCTTAAATACGGTTGTAAAAGATACAAACAGCATCAAAATTGGCCAAGAAGGCTATGCGTTTATCGCCACATCAGATCAGCGTTATGTGGCCCATAAAACCGATAAGGCGGGGACAAAGCTGACTGGTGACTTCATCTCAAAACTATATGATAAAAAAGAAGGCAGCTTTGAATATGAATACAATGGCCAGCCGAAGCAAATGTTTTTTGCCACAAATGAAGCAACCGGCTGGAAGCTTGCTGGAACGATGTATGTGAATGAAGTAAAAGAAGCCGCACAGCCAGTGCTCGATTTAACAATGATCATCCTTGCGGCTGCGATTGCCATTGGCGGAATCGCGATTTATTTTATTATTAAATCGATTCGAAAGCCACTGATAGAGCTCTCTGAATCGGCTGAAAAAATCAGTCAAGGTGATTTGACCCAGCATATTGAAGTTCGTACGCACGATGAAATTGGTAAGCTAGCGCAGAGCTTTAACGACATGTCAGCAAAGCTGAAACAAGTCATTCAAGCTGTCCAAAATTCCATTGAAAATGTGGCTGCTTCGTCTGAAGAGTTAACGGCTAGTGCAGGACAGACAGCTCAAGCGACCGAGCATATCACATCATCTATTGAACAGTTCTCAAACAGCACTGAACATCAAAATGATATGATCGAAAAAAGCTCAGTCCAGTTAAACGAAATGGATCGGAGCTTATCGCATATGGTCGACACAACCTCTCATATGATGGAATCGTCGATCGAATCGAGCAAAACCGCTCAGGCTGGAGGAGAACTCGTTCAAAAAACAGCAGGTCAAATGCAAACCATAGAGCAGGCAGTAAAAGAAGCAGAGCTTGTCATTGCAGGCTTAGAGCAGAAATCAAAGGATATTACAAACATTCTTGGGGTCATCAACGGTATTGCGGATCAAACGAATCTCCTTGCTTTAAACGCTGCGATCGAAGCCGCACGAGCAGGTGAAGCAGGCAGAGGCTTCTCTGTTGTCGCAGAAGAAGTCCGCAAGCTGGCAGAGCAGTCAGGAAGCTCTTCAAAAGAAATTGAAAGCCTGACGAACGAAATTGTGGAGGAAATAGAAAAATCGCAGAAAATGTTTAAACAAGTAGCAGGTGAAGTACAATCTGGATTAAACATTACAGATGAAACGAAAGTGAGTTTTGAGAAAATCACTGATAAAACATCAGAAATAACAGAACAAATGAAACAAATGAACGGATCAGCCAAAGAGCTATCGCATGGCTCAAATGATATTTCTCATGCGGTGAATCAAATCAAAGAGCTCTCAAGAGAAAGCTCAGCAGGCTTCCAAGATATCGCGGCATCAGCAGAAGAGCAGCTGGCATCTATGGAAGAGATCAGCTCATCCTCTGCCACTTTATCTCAGATGGCAGAAGAACTAAGGGAACTTATTAAACAATTTAAAATGTAAGAGAGTAGCGAAACACCTGACGGCAAACGTCAGGTGTTTCAGCGTGTAGACAAACCCGCGCATTCGCCCGCAGGTCTCTGCGCCGGTACTCACGAATGTCAAATTCGCTCCGTTCCGGTGCTCGCCCTTCCTAGGGCTGCAAAGGTTTTCTATCACACTGAAAAGACAAAGGGCTAAAATCAAGAACAGTTTAGCCCTCAACAATCTTAAGCACCTGACGCCAAAACGTCAGGTGTTTTTCCATTTGATGCATATAAATTGGGTAATTTGGACTTATTTAGACTTTAATAAGTTAAAAAAGTAAACAACCTAGTAGTACTTCCGATATATATACTATCTTACTAAAAGGAGTTTTCTTTTTTATGAAATTCATACAGTATTTCAGAAAGCCATCTATTTCAAAAAAGCTTGTATTCTCTTTCTTATTTATTCTTTTATGCCCAATCATCGTATTGGCATTCTCTTCATACCATACGGCAAGCACCTCCTTAAATGATCAAATTATGCAAAGTGCAAAGGAAAACGTAGAGCAGCTAGATAAAAATATTACGAAGGTTGTAAAAGTGAAAACAGACGCAGCCGATTTCTTTAGCAAATGGATCACGGAGAAAAAGCTCAAGCAAAAAGGAACGACCGATATTCAAGGACGCTTTGAGCAGTTCATGAGTATGAATGATGACACAGAAGGCATTTTTGTTGCTTCAAGTGATGGCAAAGTGTTTTCAAGATATCCTAATCAAAAAATGCCTGCCGATTATGTCGCAACTGAGCGTGATTGGTATAAAGACGGCTGGGCGAAAAACGGTGAGCTGTCTGTTTCAGCACCATATGCAACGGCTTCAACCGGTACACTTGTGGTGACCATCTCTAAAAAATTAGAGGATGGATCAGGCGTCATCGCGATGAACCTAGACATTGCGAATCTTGTTAAAGAGTCCAATAGCATTAATATTGGGAAACATGGCTATGCCTTTATTGGAAGTCCAGATCGTACATATGTGGCGCATCCAAATAAAAAAGCGGGAACAAAAATATCTGGTGGTGAATGGTTAGAAAAACTGTATTCACAAGATAACGGAGCTATGAGCTATATGTTTGAAGGAAAAGAAAAGCAAATGGAGTTCACCACAAACAAGGCGACTGGCTGGAAGATTGTCGGGACGATGTTTGTCAGTGAAGTAGAAGAAGCTGCACAGCCAGTCTTTAACATGGCTGCCATCATTTTAGCCGGCGCGCTTATCATTGGCGGGATTCTAATCTTCTTTATCATCCGTTCCATTACAAAACCACTTTCCACTCTTGTCTCTTCTTCGAAGAAGATCAGTCAGGGAGATTTGACAGAAAAAATTGATGTCCGCTCAAAAGATGAAATTGGACAGCTTGGCACAAGCTTTAATGAAATGAGTGAGTCCCTAAGAGACGTCATTCAAGCTGTACAAACATCTGTTGAGAATGTCGCTTCATCATCTGAAGAACTGACGGCAAGCGCAGGTCAAACAACAAAAGCAACCGAACATATTACATCATCTATTGAAACATTCTCAAACGGCAACGAAAATCAAAGCGAAATGGTGGAACAAAGCGCGGCTCATTTAAAACAAATGAATGAAGGACTGAACGAAGTTGCCGAAACGTCTGATGTCATCACAGCGTCATCTATTCAATCAAAAACAGTTGCGGAAACAGGCGGACAGCTTGTGGAGCAAACTGTTGGCCAAATGAAGACGATTGACCATTCAGTGAAAGAAGCTGAAGGCGTGATCAACGGGCTAGAGCATAAATCAAAAGATATCACAAACATCTTAGGCGTGATTAACGGTATTGCGGATCAAACGAATTTACTTGCACTAAATGCCGCCATTGAAGCAGCACGCGCAGGCGAGTCAGGCAGAGGATTCTCTGTTGTTGCCGAAGAAGTGCGTAAACTAGCGGTTCAATCATCGGATTCAGCAAAAGAGATTGAAAAGCTTGTGAATGAAATCGTCACTGAAATTGAAACATCTCAAAATATGTTCAAAGCAGTGAATGAAGAAGTGAAGAATGGTCTTACAATTACAGATCAAACGAAAGAAAGCTTCTCACAAATAAATGAACAAACAGCGGAAATCGCAGTAAGAATTAATGAAATGAATACAACGGTGCGCGAGCTGTCGAAAGGCTCTGAGCAAATTTCTAAAGCAGTGAATGAAATTGCAGATGTATCAAGAGAGAGTTCAGCAAGCATCCAAGATATCGCAGCATCTGCTGAAGAGCAGCTTGCTTCAATGGAAGAGATTAGTTCTTCATCCACAACTCTTTCCCAAATGGCGGAAGAATTACGTGATTTAATTAAAAAATTCAAGATCAGTGAATAAGGTTAAGTGGTTCTCCTCAAGGGGAACCGCTTTTCTTTTTAAGAGGACATCTCGTACAATAGAGGAAATCGAAAGAAGAGGAGAGATAGTATGCGTTTATCAGATAAGAAGGTCATTGCGTTTGTCAGCGATGATTTTGAAGATTTAGAGCTGTGGTATCCGGTTCTGCGATTAAGAGAAGAGGGAGCAACTGTCCATCTTGTAGGTGAAAAAGCAAATCATGAGTACATCGGGAAGTATGGTGTGCCGGCGGTATCCGATGCAGATTTTTATTCCATTCAAGCTGATGATTATGATGCTGTGCTAGTCCCTGGTGGATGGGCGCCTGATAAACTGCGCCGTTATCCAGAAGTATTAGACATCGTCCGTACATTTGATGCAAAGGAAAAACCAATCGGGCAGATTTGTCATGCCGGCTGGGTGCTGATATCAGCAGGAATCCTGAAAGGCAGACAAGTGACAAGTACACCTGGTATTAAAGATGATATGACCAATGCTGGTGCGGACTGGTTCGATGAGGCAGTCGTCACAGATGGCCATCTCATCTCCAGCAGACGCCCGCCAGACCTTCCGCCGTATGTAAAAGCATTTGCGGATGTGTTAGCGGCAAAATAAATGACTGACACGAAACGTAAAAAACAAAGGGCGAACAAAAAAATAATTTCGCCCTTTGTTCATCATTTCATGCCCTATACATTTTGTCTGTCGGCAGGATACATCACGCCCATTTGTCTTCTCGCTTCGTCCATGACGGACATGGTTTGAACAGATAAGGCAAATGTATTGACCGGAGACTGCCCCATTCCCTGCTGAATACACTCAATAAAATGATTCATTTCATAAGACATAGCTGGCTGATCATCTTTGAGAGAGATGTCAGTTTGATGTCCGTCACGGCCATGTATCGTAATTTGTGACGGACGGTGGAATTGATCAATCACCATCGTGGCATCCTCGCCTTGAATTTCAGCCGATAAATGAGACGTTGAAATTTTAGAATGAAAAAGAAGTGCTTGATGCCCGTCATACTGTAAAAGGACTGAACCGTTCCCATCCACACCAGAAGAAAGCTTATAGCCTCTCGCGGTGATTTGATTCGGCAGACCAAATAAGTATATGACTGGGTAAACGAGGTACACCCCGATATCCATTAAAGAACCATTGGATAGCTCAGGCTTAAAGGCATTTGGAAGCTCGCCGCTTCGATAGGCATCGTATCTTGAAGAATATTTACAGTAATGCGCGACCACTTGCCTGATAGGTCCAAGCTGATCAAGATGCTGTTTGATTTGAAGGAAGTTAGGCAGAAATGTCGTTTTCATCGCTTCCATCAAACAAACGTGATGTTTTTTCGCTGCGGCAATCATTTCTTCCACTTCTTTTCGATGAGAGGCGAATGGTTTTTCGCATAAAACATGCTTTTGATGCTCCATCATCAACATGGCTTGCTCTTTATGAAGGGCATTTGGACTCGCAATATACACGGCATCAAACGTATCACTTTCCGCCATTTGTTGTAAGTTCGTAAAAACCGTATCAATCCCATATTTTTCGGCAAAGGCCTGTCCTTTTTCAGCGGACCGTGAATAGACGGCTGTACATGTAAAATCAGCTAGTTCTTCACCAGCTTGTAAGAACCGATCTGTAATCCAGTTCGTTCCGATGACAGCAAATCGAATCATGTGATTCCCTCCTTCTGCTTTTCTCTGATTATACATGCTTTGAAAGCGTTTGTATGAAAGAATATTCTTTTTATTGATAAGCGGATGAAACCTTTATATAGGCTGAAACGTCTTACATAAAGGATATAAATGTACGAAAAGTGGGTAGTTTCTTCCTTCTTCGGGTAATACTCAGGATAGAAGGGAGAGGAGGAAACATGAAGCGCGTCCTGCATATAGGAAGTACATACATCTTTGCGCTTTTATTTATAGCGGCTGGTATTTTTCATGTGATAGAGCCGAGCGGCTTTGCCCGCATGATGCCAGGCTGGCCATTTCCATATGTAATGGTCTATGCGACTGCATGTTTTGAATGGCTGCTGGCCGTGCTGCTGCTTTTGCCAAATGTCAGGATTACAGCGGCAAAATCCATTGCTGTCTATCTTGTACTCATTTTCCCTGCAAACTTATTTGCTGCTCGTGAGGGAATACCATTTCCAGGTCAAGAAAATACAGAACAAGCCTTGCTATGGATAAGGCTTATTGGACAGCCGATTCTCATTGTATGGGTGATGTCTATTGCAAAATGGGAAAAAAAGCTGAAACAATGATCACCATATCATGATCAAGTAGTGTACAATTTACTCATAAAATAGCCCGTGTTTGGAGGAACGATATGAACTCTATGCAAATGTGGAGCAGTCGATTTAGAAAATTTTTTCTTGATAACAAGTTTGTTCTCTTTTTACTCGTCCTGTTATTAATTGGATTGAATATCCTTGTTTTCATGAAAACATCATTTATTTTCACACCGCTCATTGTACTCGTCAAAACCATTGCCTTACCGATTATTTTAACGGGGGTCGTGTATTATTTATTAAATCCAATTGTCAACTTGTTAGAGAAAGCAAGAATCAAGCGAATTTATTCCATTTTGCTTTTATATATTGTCATTATTGGGATTATTACAGTGACCATCGTGTCCATTATTCCTTTTTTACAAGCTCAAACCATGAGTCTATTTCATAATCTTCCGAAATACGTCGATACGGTAGAAGATCAAATTAGACAATTAACAGGAAGTAACTTTATTAATCAAGTGCAAAACTCGATGAACTTTAACGTGTCTGAATTGGTAAGTAAAGCATCTAGTCAAGCGACGAAGATTTTGGAAAGCACCTTTACCGGTGTAGGAACATTCTTAGGGGCGCTCACAGAAGTCATCATCTCGATCGTGACTGTGCCGTTTATTCTGTTTTATCTATTAAAAGACGGCAAAAAGCTGCCTGACTATCTATTGAAATTTTTCCCAAGTAAAATGAGGGAACATACACATATCATGCTTCACGAAATGAACCACCGTCTGAGCTCGTATATTCGCGGACAGATCATTGTCAGCTTCTGTATCGGTGTTCTTCTGTTAATCGGTTATATGATCATTGGACTTGACTATGCGCTGTTGCTTGCTATCATTGCTGCATGTACAAGCATAGTGCCTTACCTTGGTCCAACAATTGCGATTACACCAGCGATTGTGATTGCACTTGTGACGTCACCAGTAATGCTGTTAAAACTCATTATAGTCTGGACAGTGGTTCAGCTAGTTGAAGGGAAATTCATTTCTCCTCAGGTGATGGGGAAAAACCTTCATATTCATCCTATTACGATTATTTTTGTTATATTAACAGCTGGTAAATTGTTCAACGTGGTCGGCATCATTGTCGCTATTCCGACGTATGCCGTTCTGAAGGTCATCACGACTCACTTATTTGATTGGTTCAAAATGCGGTCCAATTTGTATAAAGAAGAAAAGGTTTGATGTCATAATCTTTTTTTGAAAAAAATATAGTATCATAAAGACGAGCTTTCGATGAAGGAAGCTTGTCTTTATGTGGACATAGATGTTTGGCGTGTTCAAAAGATCAGAATTGAAAGGAAAGAAAATCATGAATCTATGGGATTTATTCGTGGCACTGGTTTTAGGAATTGTCGAAGGATTAACAGAGTACGCACCTGTTTCATCTACAGGTCACATGATTATTGTCGATGATCTTTGGTTAAAATCAAAGGAAATTATTACGCCCGAAGCGGCCAACACATTTAAAGTCGTGATTCAGTTAGGCTCAATTTTAGCTGTCATGATCGTGTTTAAAGATCGTATTTTAAACTTATTGGGCTTAAAGAAAAATATCACCGAAGAGCAAAAGCGCAGCGGGCATAAACTGACCATCGCCCAAATTGCAGTTGGACTTGTTCCAGCCGTCATTTTAGGATTCCTATTTGAAGATTATATTGATAAATACTTATTTGACGTCAGAACGGTCGCTGTCGGTTTGATTTTAGGGGCAGTTCTAATGCTTGTCGCTGACTGGATCAATAAACGGAAAATAGAAACAAGCTCTGTCGATAACATGACGTACAGACAAGCACTTTATATTGGACTGTTTCAATGTTTAGCATTATGGCCAGGCTTCTCGCGCTCAGGTTCGACGATCGCAGGCGGGGTTATTCTTGGTTTGAATCACCGTGCTGCGGCAGACTTTACATTTATCATGGCGATGCCGATTATGGCAGGAGCAAGCTTGTTAACCCTTGTGAAAAATGCCGAATATTTAACACCTGACATGCTGCCATTCTTTATCGTCGGCTTTGTGAGTGCGTTTGTTGTGGCTCTCTTTGTTGTTCGATTCTTCCTAAAACTGATCAATAAAATCAAACTGGTGCCTTTTGCGATATACCGAATTATCCTAGGTGTGATTTTATTTATCCTGTTCATGTAATACTGTAAACTACTCTTTTATAAGAGTAGTTTTTTTGTTATCCCACCTAATTAAACAGTAAAAATACCCTCTTAATTGGTAGAATAAGAATTTTTTTCATAAATTAGTGTTTAAGAGACAGATAAAGGGGTAGTACATAAACATACCAATTAAAGGAGGAGTTAGAAATAATGAGAAAAACAAGCAAAATGTTTGTTGGTTCTGTCATCGCTACGTCAATGATTGCTGCCCCTCTATCTCTTACGACTTTTGGTCAAACGGCTGAAGCTGCTACAACAACAGGTGTTGATGGAAGTGTCTCAATTGATCCAGTAGCCATTGCCGATAAAATTGAACAAGCAGTAAAGTCATCTCAAAATCGTGATGGATTCGTAAAAAATGCTGCATACAGTGCGTTCTATGAAGCAGGTCAAAACTACAACGTAGTTGTCCAAAACTTAAGCCAAGACCACGACTTTAGCGGTCTGAACAATGTTGTCTACTATGATAGTGTTGAATATGATGGTATTACGTTTGGTATTTGGGTATTTGAAGATGGTACGTTTGTCAATAATGGAGACGGTGGATATATTAACTGGACGTTTGTTGGCAGCTTTGACCGAGAAGATGGAAGCGGAACTGTCGATTTTCATAAAAGATTCTAATCTTAAAAGTCTGCCGGAGAATCGGCAGACTTTTTTTATAACGCACATTCTTCTATTTCAAACCCTAAATCTTCAATGATGTGATGATCCGTTTGGACTTGCTGGCCTTTTGTTGTTAAATAATCACCAACAAAAATGGAATTTGCGGCATAAAGTGCGAGCGGCTGGAGTGTCCGTAAATTAAACTCTCTGCCTCCGGATACCCGAATTTCTTTTGTTGGGTTGACAAATCTCATCATTGCCAGCACTTTCAATGCTTTGATCGGGTGTGTTCGTTTTTGATGCTCAAGCGGTGTTCCTTCGATGGCATGAAGAA
Organism: Bacillus sp. F2HM; assembly: GCF_019266135.1. Lineage (NCBI taxonomy): Bacteria > Bacillati > Bacillota > Bacilli > Caryophanales > Bacillaceae > Bacillus > Bacillus sp. F2HM. Next base: position 36,658 of record NZ_LRMO01000009.1, on the reverse strand, counting down.
AGTTGACTGGAATTGAATCCGCATCAAGTGCTCTTAGCGCAAAAGCCATTTCAACGATTTGCTGATTGGTTTCACCCATTCCAATAATGACCCCTGAGCAAGGTGACATGCCAGACTGTTTGACCTGCTCAATGGTCGACACGCGGTCATCGTATGTATGAGTTGTCGTAATATGAGCATGATGATCATGATGTGTATTGATATTGTGATTATACCGATGAACACCCGCTTCCTTCAGCCGCTTCGCTTTTTCTTCATTTAATAACCCAAGACAGGCACACACCTTCAAAGGCATCGTTTCAGTGATCTCCTTGACTGCTGCTGTGACTTCATCTAATTCCCTATGAGAAGGCGCTCTCCCGCTTGCCACAATACAATAAGTCCCGGCTTTTCTTTTGAGAGCTTCACGCGCACCAGCTACAATGGTCTTTTGATCAAGCATTGTATATCTTTCAACTGGTGCTTTTGAAATCATCGACTGTGAACAATATCCACAGTTCTCAGGGCAATATCCACTTTTTGCGTTAAAAATCATATTTAATTTCACCTTTTTTTGAAAAAAATGAAATCGCACTTGATAGGCTGCATGCATAATAGGTAACAATTCTCTATCGTCAGCTTCAAGAATGTCTAGACCCTCTTGCACCGTGATCGGTTCATTTTTCATCGCCTTCTCCGCTATTGCTTCCCAAGACAAAGACAGCTGCTCTCTCATCATTAATGCCCCCTTAATATGTTAACCTATTTTTATTAAAAGTTAACATATTGGGCGGATGTTGGCAATCATGATTCAGATGAAACCAACTCTAAACACCAAAAGGCGATGACTTCATGTCATCGCCTTTAGATATGTAAAGCTAGATTGCTTATCGAACAGTAATATAGTTAATCACAAGCTCGCCTAGTGAATTATAGTAGGAAACTGTCACAGAACCGCGTTGTACAGCGCGAATCCAAGTGAAGTTTGGAGCTGTTTGATCTAATTGAATCGCATACGTTGCACCCGACACAGAAATTTGGCTTGCTGGAAGAGAGACGGCGATTGAAGAACCTACAGAAAGTGTACGGTTCACCGTAATTACTTTATTCATAATAGGAGCTTTTGCTATGACTGGTTCTTTTGGCTGTGCAGCTGCATGAGCACCTTCAGTTTGAGAGAACGTAAGAGCACCTACAGCAGCTACAGACAATGTACAGATTTTCATGAATTTTTTCATCGATAACACTCCTTTTTTTGATATATACATATATTAATAATAATAGAATTATTTGTCAATTAAAATATATGAAAAAAAGAGTAATTATGGAGAAAATTGTCACATATTTGTTGGAAAAGACATGATTTTTTATTCATATGCTATTTCTTTTTTAAGGGAAAAAGAGGTATAAAAAAAGCTGGGTTCGTCCCAGCGTAAAGCAGATGAAAAGAGATGATCAATGGTCGTCTCGCTTTTTTGGCTGACGACCTTTTTGCTTCTCTTTCTCTCTAATGTAGTTAATAAAATCGATGGTTTGTCTTCGTGCTTCTTCGGAAAAATCTGAGGCTGCTTTAAACGCAATTTGCAAATCAGGATCGTCTGCAAGATCGTCATCGGGCCTGCCTCTGTCCTTACCTGTGAGAAGATAATCGGTTGAGACCCCATATAACTCGGCAATTTTCACAATCATTTCACCGTCGGGTTTTCTCAAGCCGTATTCCCAGTTTGCATAAGTGGACATTGCCTTTAATCCGAGTTTTTTAGCAACTGTTGACTTGCTCCATCCATGCTTCTCTCTTAATTCAGTTAGAATCTTCCCAGTCAAATTATCCATCAGAAACACCTTTTTTCATGTTATGAGTAAATTTTATCATGAATTACACGGAAAAGATAAATAAATACACAAAAAGAATAAAAATATGATTGACTTACTCGTTTCGTGTATATTATCATAATGAATATAACTTACACATATTGAGTAAGAGGTGGAAAGATGAAACTTGAAAATTTACGAGAAGAGCGCATATTGCAAGGAAAAACACAAACCTATATGGCGAAAAAATTGGGATATAAGTACACAAGCGGCTATGCGAATATCGAAATGGGCAGAACAAAGCCTAGCTTAGAAATAGCAAAGCATATTGCAGATCTGCTGAATACCGGGGTTCAAGAGCTTTTTTTTGGCCAAAAGTTACACGGAAAGAGTAATTCTTTAAGAGAAGATCGGTTCTTAGAAAAGGGGAGACGAGCAGAATGAATATTGAACATCCAATGGTGACTCAGATGAGTGACTTTGGTTATCCAAAAAGCTATTGGTTATATGACATGAAACGATATGGATACCAAACAGAAATTGAGGACAGCTTGGAGGGAGCTGAAGAAGATGAGACATCAGCTGACGTTTGATGCTAGAAAAGAAGCACAGCTTTGTTTAGACCAAGCTGGCGGCTGGATCGCCTTTCATCGTCAGAAACCGATGTTTGTTTTTGCCACAGCAGAAGAGAAAGAGACATATATGACCCTCCTGGAAGCTAAGGTCGATGATACAAAAAAGGAGGAATCAGGGCAACGTGAAACGATGGAAGCAAATCATGACATTTTTGAAATGCTTGCTCAAAGCGAGTAAAAACGAACAAGACATTCGCCAGTGGTCAAAGGATGACGGGAGATCATAACATGGTCATCCATTTAATCATTGAACATGAGCATTTGTTAACAAAAGAGACATTGATGAAAAGAATACGATCAGCTGCAAAAGGGCAATGCCCGCAAAAATTAAAAGGCGCACTATCACTTGAAATTCGTTTATTTGATCACATGCCGTTTGACATAGCTGACTGCCAAAAAAAGCGTACATACGCAGAAAAAGGGTTGATACGCCCGGTACACGTCAGCATCTTTCAGCCGAATCTACAGCATATTCAAGAAGCACTTCATTCTATAGCCGATGAAGTTCCTCTGCAGATGGTCGATTTAAGAGTTTCTCAGTTTTATAGTATGTGTCCAAGAGTTGAAATCATTATCAATACGGTAGGTGGTGGCACGAGGCCATCACCAAAAAAGGAGACAAGCATATGAACGAGCCAAAACAACTATTCATTCAAGAAAACCAAACCTTTGTCGGTGAGATGGAAAAAGGAAAAATTCAAGTCATCGTGTTAGATGGGAATGTAGGAACGGCTTATAAAATGGATGTACCTGAACATGGAAAAACCATTATTCAAACGGCAAAAGGTCATTTTGCAAGAGTAGATCACGAGATTGGTTTTAAAATCAGTTAACTGACTGAACACATCAAAGCACAATATTATGTCCAAGACGGAAAGCCTGCGGACACTGATCAAGACCCTGCTAAAAGGGGACTTGATTGGTGTCCGTTTTTTATTTTCTTAAAAAAGGGAGAGAGCCAATATGCAAGATTTACTCATTGAATATAAAAGAGCTTTAAAGAATGCTAGAAAACAATATGAACCATTTAAAGAAAAAGAAGAACATCAGCTGTCCGTTCAAGACAAGCATGATAAAAAAATGATCGCCAGTATGGTAAGCGATCTGGAATACGTAGTAGAATGGCTTCAAATCGGAAGAGAGCCAGGTGCGCGCAGAGGATTGGACAGACGTTCAGTCTATCAGCGTACCATTCTCGCAAATCCAGAAGTGTTAGAGGCTTTATCACATGAATATACCCTTATTCAAGAGAAAGAAAGAGAAGTCAGTGAGAGAGACAAAAGACGAATTGATGAAGCTTTGTCTGTTTTAACAGATCGAGAAAAGGACGTGTTCTTTATGCACACAACACAAGGATTATCGTTTAGCGAGATTGCGGTTATGCTGGATGTCAAAAAAGGAACTGTCCAAAAACATATGGAAAGAGCGCGGACGAAGATGTCCAAAAAAGTACAAGAACGCCTATTCAGAGCTGCTGAATAGGTGTTTTTTCTGTTCAAAAATAAATCAGCTAAAGCTTGTCTTACAGTTGCCACCTATAGTTAGAAAGACCAAACGAATGTTTGCTAGCCCTACACAAATGATTCCTTCAGAGGGAACCATTCGAATTAAAAGGAGGCGGCAGGTGAATGTAAATGAAAGATAAACGGATAGAGGCCAAGCAGGATTATATGAAAGGGATGACGTACCAGCAAATTGCTGATCATTACAATGTCTCGATCCATACCGTCAAATCGTGGAAAAGACGATACGGATGGCAAAGACAAAAAACTTCGTCAAAGCAAGCACACTCGATTTTCAATCAATTTCTTTCAGATGAAACAATTGAAATCATGGAGAAAATGGATGGACGCACATCGCTTGATTTAATCTGGGACCAAATTCAAATTCAATATGCAGCCATTATTCGTGCGCAGCGAATCATGTATGTAGCAGATCAAGAGGACATGATCAAAGAGCTGAAAAAGGCGGCATACATGCCTTCTTCATTAGAAGAAACAGGCGAAGGTATTCAGACAGAACTAGACATGACCTCAGAAGAATACTCGTTTCAATTTTCATGGGATCGGCATGCGACGTTTTTGAATGCACAATCCCGTGCAATGGGTGAACTCAGACGTCTAATAAAACAGTTTGAAGAGCTCGCACATGCGAAGGATGAACGAAGATTAAGGCTGAAGCAAATTGAACTGACGATTGAAAAAACGAAAAAAGCAGTGCGTGAAGAAAAAGAGGAAGATCTTCAAATCATGATCAAGCGAAAAGAGGACGACTCATGACGCCATTGATTGAAAAAGAAGTCAATCCTCATTTTGAACACTTTCTATTCGATTGGAATCAAAAGTTTCAATTTTTAGTAGGGGGCTATGGCTCCTCTAAAAGCTATCACATTGCTTTAAAGCTTGTCTTAAAGCTGCTGGAAGAAAAGCGGACAGCACTTGTCATTCGAGAGGTGTATGATACGCACCGCGAATCAACCTTTTCTTTATTACAAGAAATCGTCAGCGACCTCGGCATCGACCATGTGGTAAAGTGCCGAAGTTCGCCGCTTGCACTAACGTTTCGAAACGGCAGCAGCATCTTATTTAAAGGACTGGACAAGCCTGAAAAATTGAAATCGATCAACAACATCTCGATCATTTGGATTGAGGAATGTTCAGAGGTTTCTTATGAAGGTTTTAAAGAGCTGCTTGGAAGGCTGAGGCATCCATCTTTACCGCTTTATATGATGTTATCGACGAATCCTGTTGGTCAGGATAATTGGACGTACAGACATTTTTTTCGAGATGAACAGCTGAAGCGATTTGTTTTAGATGACGAAACATTATACAAAAAGCGAACCGTTGTCATCAAGGATACGTATTACCATCACTCCACGGCGGAAGATAACCTATTCCTTCCTAAAAGCTACGTGAAGCAGCTGGATGAGCTGAAAGAGTATGATCCAGATCTCTATCGCATTGCGAGGAAGGGGTATTTCGGCATTAATGGCACAAAGGTTTTTCCTCAATTTGAGGTGAGAAGCCATTCTGATGTATTAGAAGCCATTCAGCAGATTGACAGACCGCTGAAACGAGCAGGCATGGATTTTGGATTTGTTGAATCATACAATGCGCTCATTCGGTTAGCTGTCGATCATGAAAAAAAGTACTTATATATTTATTGGGAATATTACGACCGCGGGAAAACAGATGATGAAACAGCCCTTGACTTGAAAGAGTTCATTGAATCAAAGGAAAAGATTAAAGCTGACGCAGCCGAACCTAAAACCATTCACTATTTTCGGCAGCGCGGCTTTCAAATGGTAGCGGCACATAAGTTCCAAGGCTCACGTTTGCAGTATACAAAAAAAATCAAACGGTTTAAGAAAATTATTTGTTCTGATGCTTGTCCATATACCATCTATGAACTTCAATCACTAACCTATAAGGCAGATAAGGATGGACGTCTAGAGGAAGATGAATTTCAAATCGATCCGCACACTTTATCAGCCATCTGGTATGCGCTGGATGATTATGAAGTGACAGATTTGAAACAGACCGCCTCGGAGCGTGTCCGTCCAAACAGAGAGAGGAGGTCCATACAATGAAACAATTGAAAGCTACCATTATGAAGGCAAACATGTCTGATCATACAAAACAAATGTATGCAGATGAATTTTCCTACGAAAAGGATGACATTGTTCCCCCGCCTTACAATATCAATGAATTAAAAAGCATGGCAGAATATTCAACCATTCTTCAGCAATGTATTGATGCGTATAAGACCAATATTTTAGGCTTTGGTTTTGGTGTTGAATACGCCTTTGACTTTAATGCAGAAGGTGTGAAACCGGCAAAAAAGAAGGCAGCAGAGAAGGAATGGACAAGACTTGAAGAGTTTACGAAATACATGAACTATGATGAGTCTGCTGATGTGGTTCTTGGCTATGTCATCGAAGACCGGGAGAAAACGGGGAATGGTTTTTTAGAGGTTCTCCGAGATGGTCAGGGAAAGCCGGCAGGAATCGAGTATTTAGATGCGCTCCATATCCGTATTTGCAAGCTTAGTGAGCCAGTTGACGTTGAATTCCGGTATACAGAAAACGGCGAAGTGAAAACAATGAATCGAAAGAAACGATTCCGTAAATATGTGCAGGTGATCAATGAAAAGAAAGTCTTCTTCAAGGAGTATGGTGATCCGCGCATTTTACATTGTGAAACAGGCAAATACGATGACACCACCCCAGAGCCGCTGCGCGCAACAGAAGTGATTCATTTTAAAATCGGCAGTGGAACGTATGGAATTCCCCGCTGGATTGGCAACATCGTCAATATGTATGGAGCACGCAAGGCAGAAGAGCTGAACTACCTTTATTTTAAACAAGGGCGGCATGTACCTGGAGCCATCATTGTCGAAAATGGAATGCTGTCTGAGTCTTCCTATCAGCAGCTTCAGGATTATATGGACGATATTGAAGGCTCTGATCATGCACATAAGTTTCTCTTGCTTGAAGTCGAAGGTCTCCCGACGGAAAAAGGGTTAACTGGAGAAGAAGATGTCTCAAATGTCAAAGTGAACTTCAAATCTCTGGCAGAGATCTTGCAAGAAGATGCACTCTTTTTAGAATACGATGAAAAAACAAGAAACAAGATCCGCTCTGCTTTTCGCCTGCCGCCTATTTACACAGGTGAGTCTCAAGACTATAACAAAGCGACAGCCGATACGGCGCGGAAAACAACAGAAGAACAGGTATTTCAGCCTGAACGGCATCTCATCACAGGAAAACTCAATACCCTTTTCCTGCCGGATCTTGATATTTGGCACGTTCGTTTCCTATTAAATGGACCTGACTTTAGAGATCCATTAGAGATTGCCAAGGTTCTGACACCGTTTATTCAGGCTGGGGCAGTGTCACCAAACGATTTGCGAGATCTAGCGGGACGTATCCTTGGGAAACCGTTAGAGGAATGGCCGGAGGATCTCTATCACAGACCTTTAGAAAGCCGCATGACATCAGCCGAGCAACAGCCTCAACGAGAGACGAATCAGCTGAAGAAATAAACCGAAGCGCATGCGCTTTTTTGAAAGGGGGTGAACATATGCCAAGAGAATTAAAAAACGCAAAAATTACGCATGTTTCCTATGTGGACAGAGCCGCAAACAAAAAGAAATTCTTTTTGATGAAGGCAAAGAAAAGCCAGCCTGACTTTCAAAAGGAGGTTAGTGTGCTGACAAAGGCAGAAGATGCTCATCGCCTTGTGTATGGTGTCGTGTATGAACCGAATACACCTGATGCACACCAAGACTTTATGTCTGCAACAGAAATTGAAAGAGCGGCACATGGTTTTATGAAGGATGCTCGTCACATTGACAAGCAGCATGATTTTCAACATGGTGTGGGCGAGGTTGTTGAATCATACATTGCCCCCGCTGATTTTGAGGTAGGCGGTGAGCTGATTCGAAAAGGATCTTGGGTACTTGTAACAAAGGCTTCCCAAGAGATTTGGGATCAAATTCAGAAAGGCCACATTACAGGGTATTCAATGGCTGGAACGGCGGACATCGTAGCAATAGAAGAACAAGATCAGCTCCTATCTCAAAGCACAAATGAGAGAGGGCTTTTTTCTTTGCTGAAAAATTTCTTTTTGAAAGAGGAAGGTGCAAACATGTCACAACAATTTTGGAGCGTTTTAGACCATCTGCTGGAAGCCTTACAGTCAAGTGATGGTGATGAGACGGTCGTAAGAGCAGCGCTTGAGCAATTGCTGCCAATCGTGCAGGACATTTTGAAGACAGAGGATGTGCTTCAAACGATTGGTGAAAGGCCAGCCTCCGTACAAAAACAAGATGCCGCTTTGACGACGGAGCAAGTACAAGAGCTTGAAAAAGCAAAAATGGCCATTGAAAACGTCTTACAGCAGGCAGAACAGCAGGAAACAGATCAAACAGAGGAAGAACCTGTCCAAAAGGTGCTTGAGCAAGTCGTTGCACCGATTCGTCATCAGCTTTCTTCCTTAGAGAAATCAGCCAGCAGAGAAAAAGCAGCGCTTGAGCAAGTGCTTCAGCAGCAGCTTTTGCCTATTTCAGAGCGGATTCACATGCTTGAAAAAGCGCGCGGTTTGTCAAAACAAACAATCCACGATACACAAAACGACAGTACAAAGCCCATATGGGATGGCTTACTATAAGCCTAAATAAGGAGGAAACAGTGTGAGAAATCAAGAGTTGATTCGCAAGGCCGAAATGACACTTGCCAGCTTAAAAACCGGCGGTCTCATGAACGCAACCCAATCCAACACATTCATTAGAATGATGCAAAATACACCAACCGTTTTAAATGATGCACGTATCATTCCAATGGAAAGTGATTCACAAAAAATCGAAAAAATCGGCTTTGGCCAGCGTATTTTGCGCCCAGCAGAAGAAGGCAAAGCACTTGATGCGAAAGACCGTGTTGTCCCAGCGACAAGCACTGTCCAGCTAAATGCGAAAGAGGTCATCGCAGAGATTCATATGACCTATGACAGCATTGAAAACAATATTGAGAAAGACGGAATTCAGCAGACAATTATGCAAATGCTCGCTGAACGAGCAGCCGTTGACATTGAAGAGCTCATCGTCAATGGCGATACGACTTCTGCAGATCCATTTTTAGCTCAAATGGATGGCGTGAGAAAACAAGCAGTCTCTCATATCGTAGATGCAAACGGAGCGGAAATCAGCCGCCAGATGTTTAAGCAAGCTTATAAAGCGATGCCATCAAAATATTTACGTGTACCTCAGGATTTCCGTTTCTACACATCCCCAAGCTTAGAAGTTGAATGGAAGGATCAAGTAGCAAACCGTCAGACAGGCCTTGGAGATGCGGCCATTCAAGGCGGACTTTCTTCTGCATTTGGTGTGCCGGTCAAAGGTCTTGCCAATATGCAGCCATATGACGAAGCGGGAACAGACGTATCAGATATTTTGCTGACACACCCTAAAAATATTATCGTAGGTTTCTCTCGTAATATTCGAATTGAAGTAGAAAAAGATATTCGCAGCCGTAAATTTATTATTGTCCTCACAGCGAAGCTAGACAGTAAATTTGAGGAAGAGGATGCTGTAGCAAAAGTGATGAAAGTGAAAGAGTAGGTGACGGCAGGCCATGATCATTTCTGCTGAAGAACTGCAAGCCTATTCTGTATTTGATCGTGTGAAAAATCGATCTGTGGAAAGACTGACAGCAGATATTATCGAAGCAGAAGCTGCGGTATTTCAGATCGTAGGTCACGATTTCTCAAACGAAAAATATCAGCCCCTCCCTGAAAAAGCAAGAATCGCATTATTAAAAATGGCCCAATATTTTGCCATGCTGAATGATGATGAATCTATGATGAAAGGCTTTACGTCAGAGAAAATGGGCGATTATTCATATGCGAAGGCAGCTGATCAAGTCAAAGTCAGACCCTATGTATATGCCCTGCTTGTAGATTACATTGAACCAACATTGACCGGCGGCAGTGCCAAGTTAAAGGTGAGGTCATTATGAGCTATCAATCTCTATTAACAGATCGCTGTGATCTTTTTCATCTTGAACAGCAGGATTCCGCCCGCGGAAAATTTGGAATTCCAGCTGATGATTTACAAATAACACTTTCCTATCCTGATACTCCCAGCTTGACCGATCTTGCTTGTTATGTCATAGAAAAGAACCAGTCACTTGTGCAAGAAGAGCCGAATACAGTCATTTATCAATCCTATCTTGTCCATTTTCCTTTAGCAAGTGATATTCGCTTGCATGACAAAATAGTGTGGAATGGCGTGTCACTCAAATTACAGCAGCCTAAAAAAGTGAAAAATCATCACATCGAAGTGATAGCAGTCAGGAAGGAAAATCTATGAAAATTGATGGACTTGACCGGTTGATTTCGCAGCTGCGGACAGCGTGTGATGGCGGCTTAAAGGCAGAATATCAAGATTGGCTGGAGGACATGGGCCTGCAGTTTTTAGACATCATTCAGGATGAATTAATCAAGGAGAATGCTGTTGATACAGGCCGGCTTCTTAGATCCTTTACACAAGGCGATAAGGAGAATCATTTTCTCATTTCAAAAGGCGGCCTCACACTTGAGGTGGGAACGCAGCTTGAATATGCCTCCTATGTCAATGACGGACATGCCACTTCTTCAAGTGGAGAGCGAAGATGGGTGCCTGGCAGATGGACTGGCAGCCGCTTTGAATATGATCCGAATGCAAGTACAGGAATGATGCTTGCCTCTCAATGGATTGATGGCAATGGCTACTGGGATCATGCTGTCATGCTCTATGAGCAAATGTTTGAACAGTCGCTGGATCGAAAGCTGCAAAGCTGGTTCGATCGACATTTTGGGAGGTGATGGAATGAATCAAGAAGTCGGGGCAATCATGCATTATATCTACACACACTTTCCTGTGACAATGTATGATCGTCTTTTGCCAGAACGCTTTCAAGTGCCATCCGTTTATGTGCCGCCTGTGACAGTGATCAGTGGTCCAGATACGGTCTCTACCTTTATGAAATCTTATTCGCTGCAAGTGAAAGTCTTTCATATTGATACAGAAAAAGCACATGATGCGGCAGAAACAATCGTTGATGCATTGCTTGCTGATCGTCAAATCATTCAGATGATGAGTGAAGACGGAGAGGTGCTTGATGATTATGTCCGCATAAAAAGAGTGGAAACAAGAATGATAGATCAAGGCGTAGCAGCGATTGTCCTGACGTGGGATAGCAGCTATTGGTACAACCGTGACAAACAGGCAAGCCTTGAAGATATCAACTTTTCAGATGGGGTGATCAAACGTGAGCAAGACTAAACATGCACAGCCCGCTCAAACAGCCGGCGAAGAAAAAGAATTTGGCTTTTCATTTGAAGCCTTAAAGGAGCACAGTAAGGATCTTTTTGGGGTCAAACCAGAAATCCTTGAAGGTGCTCTTTTTTATATCAAACATCAACCAATTACAAAAACAGAAGCGAAAAAGCACATTGATGCTTTTTTGTCCAAGGAGGTTTAAAGGATGAACGGAGGCACTTTTACACCAGGTACAGAGAAAAAGCGTCCTGGTATTTACTTTAATTTTAAAACAACAGCAGAGCAGCGAATTACTTTAGGCGATCGAGGTACGGTGGCACTTCCCCTTGTGATGAGCTGGGGAGAACCAAAAACCTTTATTTCCGTTTCAAATATGGAAGATTTAAATAAAAAGGTTGGACTCAACATTGATGATAAGTCACTTCTTCTTTTCCGTGAAGCAAAGAAAAAAGCGCAAACGGTCTTACTTTACCGCCTAAATGAAGGAGAGCCGGCCAAAGCCGAAATTGCTGAAAATTTTGTCGTCACAGCAAATTATGGCGGCCTAAAAGGAAATGAGATCACAGTACAAGTCGCAGAAAATGTACTTGATAGCACAAAACGCGATGTGATCACTTATCTTGGAACAGATATTGTGGATAAACAGGTCGTCACTGATGTCAAAGACCTTGTGAAAAACAAATACGTTCAATTTTCTGGTGAAGGTGAAGCCGTCATCACAGCAGGTGTGGCACTAAGCGGCGGGAAAAACGGCGTGGCAAGTGTCGCAGATTATACAGCTTTCCTAGAAGCAGCAGAAACAGAATACTTCGATGTCATTGCTCTTCCAGTCGATAATAGTGAGCAATTAAAAGCAACCTTCGCTTCATTTATCGAGCGTTTGCGTGATAAGCAAGGACGTAAGGTGCAAGGGGTTGTGGCGAATTATGCAGCTGACCAAGAAGGAATCATCAATGTGACAAGCGGTGTTGTACTCGAAGATGGAACCGAACTAACACCTGCTCAAACAACAGCATGGGTCGCAGGTGCAAGTGCCGGAGCAAATTTCAATCAGTCACTGACCTTTGTTGAATACGAAGGAGCGGTCGATACATTAGAACGTCTTGACAATGATCAAGTAGAATACCGATTATCGCAAGGGGAGTTCCTTTTCACCTTTGATGCGAGAGATCGTACCGTGAGTGTTGAAAAAGATATTAACTCCTTGACAAGCTTCACAGCTGAAAAGAACCAGCAAATGGCGAAAAACAAAATCATTCGTGTGCTTGATGCGATTAACAATGATTTAACATTCGAATTAAAAAATCTGATTAAATTACGTAAAGCCAATGGCAATGACATTCCAGCATCAGATGATGGAGTGCAGCTTGTGAAAACACTGATTACCCAGTATCTCACACAGCTTCAAGATGGCAGCGGCATTACAGGCTTTAATTCAGAAACAGATATTGTAATTGGCCTCAATGAAGATCGTGATGGATTTATCATCGATTTAGCGGTTCAACCAGTAGATGCAGCAGAAAAATTCTATTTCAATGTGGAGGTGAAGTAAGATGGCTTTTAAAGCACAAAATACAATTTCAGGTAAAGAAGGTCGTCTTTTCTTAGAAGGTGAGGAGCTTGCATTTATCAAAACCTTCGAAGCAAACGTGGAGAAAAACAAATCAGAAGTGAACGTCATGGGCCGCCGAATGACTGGACATAAAACAACGGGAGCAAACGGAACAGGAACGGCAACCTTCTATAAAGTTACGTCGCGTTTCGTTCAATTGATGCTCAATTACGTGAAAAAAGGAGAAGATCCATATTTCACTCTTCAAGCTGTCATTGACGATAAATCATCAGGCCGTGGCACAGAGCGTGTGACGTTATTTGATGTCAACTTTGATTCTGCTAAAATCGCTGGATTAGATGTTGATTCAGAGGCGCTTGAAGAAGAGGTTCCTTTCACGTTTGAAGACTTTGATCTTCCTGAGAAGTTAAAGAATTCTTTCTAAGAAAAGTGGAGGAAATTAGCTAATTAATTAGCAAAATAATAACTGAATATGCTATAATGCAGTTGTAATACAACCGTTTTGAAGCGGTTTTAATTTCGTCTGGTAACGTCTTGTATTCGATTCATTAAAATATGTTTACATGCAAAGCAATTTGCATAAAATAAAAAGAAGCCAGGATGCTCTAACATCCCGGCAATGTACAATGAGGCCCTTCAAGGGGCTGGCTTATCGAATAGGTTCTTTAGGTAGACTTCCCTTTAACCTTCCACAGCTCAAGGGGGAGTCTATTTTTTGTCTATATACGTCAACAAAGTAAAGATAAACATCCCGAATAAAAGCATAAGGGAAATCGCTTCAAATGTTGACATATGCATCACCCCCTTCCTATTGGGTGAGCCAGACGCCCTTGAGCAAGCCGTTCAATTGTACAATTTAAATGATACATGAAAAGATTGGAAAGCACATTCAAAAAATGGATGTGCTTTTTTGCATTCAAAAAAACATAACAAAGGGAGTTTTTAAACATGAGTGAAAAACAAACATTTGATCTTTCATTTTTTATGCCAGGACAAACAGTAGAAGCGGAAGAAGTCAAAGTACCGATTTCTAAGCGTTTTGTTGATAAAAAAGGGAATGTCATTCCTTTTGTCTTTAAAGCTATTACAACTGAACGTATTGATGAATTGGAAAAAGAAAACACAACCTTCAAAAATGTCAAAGGCAGAGGACGTGTGAAAGACTTAGACAGCCAGCGCTTCTACGCACGTATTGCGATTGAATCGACGATTTATCCAGATTTCCGCTCAAAGGAATTAAGAGAAGCCTACAGCACACAAGATCCAGTTGAAGTAGCAAAACGTGTCCTGTCAGTCGGCGGTGAATATGCGAACTGGTTAAACAAAGCGATCGAGATCAACGGATTCGAAGATGAAATTGAAGATTTAGAAGAAGCAGCAAAAAACTAATAAAAGATGGGGACAAAGAAGCGGTGTTTTTATATTACGCAATGCACGAGCTTCACTACTCCCCATCTGAACTCCTGGAATTATACGAATCACCAAGACCATTCAAAGCATTCCTTTTCGGACTCATCAGCTACAAGCTAGACATGCTAGAAAAAGAAGCAAAGAAAGGAGGTAAATAATTGGCGAAACTTACAGCACGATTTGAATTAGAAGACCGGGTATCGAAGAAGTTATTACGCATTCAAAAACGATTTCAAACATTTGAGAAGCAGCTCAAACCATTTAGAAAACCAGTGAAAATAAGTCTGGAAATGGATGAAAAGAAATTAAGAAACCTCACTTTATCATTGCGGAAAGTTTCAGGATTTTCTATGAGGCTGGATCAAGGAATCTATCGGGATCTAAAAGCATTGAACAATCAGTTAAATATGATTCCAAATCATCTGGTCATATCCTTTCAAGCGAAGGGGCTGGATGTCATTAAATCCAGCATAGATCGTTTGAAACAAATGGGGACAAGTCCCATTATGCTGACGTTTAAACTAAACGATCAATTGTCAGCGAAAATGTCATCGATCAAAAAATCAATCCTTCAGCTCATCAACAGAACATACTATATGAGATTAAACATGGTTGACCAAGCCACCGCCGCAATTCAACGAATCAAAAAGACACTCAAAAGCTTGACGATGTCTAAACACGAAATCAGAGTATCTGTTCAAGACAATGCAAAAAGTAAGTTGAAAAAAAGAGATCAGGCAGAGTCTGTTGTGAAAGAAAAAACCATAAAAAAAGATCCTGAGACTGCTAGTCCGTCAGTTAAAACGGATGAACCTAAACAGAGTTGGCTCCAAAGCTTTGCCAATAAAGGATTAAATGAAATTCAAAAATATGCGGGTGACGTTGCAGACAAAGTGAAGGAGAAATTGAGTCCTAGAAAGTTTTGGGATGAAAAAGCACTTCCTTGGGTTGAAAATAAAATGGAAGAGTACAAACAAGATGTGATCGGAAGAATTAAAGAGAAGATTAAATTTAATCCTGAAGAAAAACTAGATCAATTGGTGAAGACTGGATTAGATCGCCTCTTTGGTACAAGTGATCCATCAAGTGAAAACAACAGTACCACTCCGGCACCAACAACAGCACCAACAACAGCACCGACAACTGCACCAACATCAACACCATCTAATTCGGCTCCTAAAACGCAGCCTAAGCCGCGAGGTGGAAAAGGTTTGTTTCGCAGTAGTTGCTGCCCTTGTTGTGCAAGAGGTATAAGCAGCCGAGGATCTACTAAAGCGAAAAATGGCCGTTCACCGAGACGATCAACAAATCCAAATGCCACATCAAGAACCGAAATGAATAGAAGGCCTCCAAGTAAATTAGGGAAACTGAAATCAAATGCAGGTAAATTATTTGGAAAAATCCCTAGTGGACTAAAGAAAGGTGCGGGTATCGCAGCTTCAGTTGGCGGACTTACGGGTCTAATGAAAGGTGGCAAGGGGTTAAGTGGACTAGGAGATGCGGTGAAAAATATCGGTAAAGGGAGCGGTAAATTATTAAAGAAAGTACCTATTCTAGGTGGTTTACTTAGCGCAACAAATTTAATCGGTATGAAAAAAGAGAATGCTGGTGAAAAGATCGGTACGACTGGAGGCGGTATCGCCGGCGGGATGGCAGGTGCAGCAGCAGGTGCAGCTATTGGAAGCGTAGTTCCAGGAGTAGGTACAGCCATCGGTGGTCTAGTAGGCGGCATCGCTGGAAGTATGGGCGGCGAATCTATCGGTGAAACGATCGGAAAATGGTTTGATGGCGGCGGATTTGAAAAGATTGGCCAAAAAGCCATTGAAATCAAAGACCAAATTGTTGAAGTTTGGTCAACAGTTGCGACTTGGTTCACAGAAAATGTCTGGACACCATTAAGCAATACGGTTGTCACAGTAGCATCATCCATCTGGTCAAGCCTAGTCAATGCCTGGACATGGATCCAAGAAACATTCAGTACAGTCGCAGGCTGGTTTATTGAGAACGTCTGGACGCCGTTAAGCGGTACAGTCGTTACAGTAGCCACGACCATCTGGTCAAGCCTAGTCAATGCCTGGACATGGATTCAAGAAACGTTCAGCGCAGTCGCAGGCTGGTTTATCGAGAACGTCTGGACGCCACTAAGCAGCACAGTTGTTACAGTCGCTACAGGGATTTGGACAGCATTATCAAATGCATGGAAAAAGATACAATCAATCTTTGGAGTTGTATCGACATGGTTTATGGAAAATGTGTGGAATCCACTTGTAGATACAGTAGGAACCATTAAAGACAGTTTCGGTAAAAAGTTTGAAGAAGCGTATAAAGTCGTGACAGATATATGGGATGGATTATCCAAATGGTTTGAGGACAACATTCAAAAGCCAATTGTAAAAGTAGCAGAAGCTATTGGTGATGGGTTTTCTAAAGCGTTTGGCTGGGTCAAAAAGATTTTTGATAAGGCTGGCGGTGGGGTTGATTTTATATTGAAACATGTCTTTGGAACCCCTGATAAAAAAGCCACAGGCGGCTATATCACCCAGCCAACCTTATCATGGGTCGGTGAAGCTGGTAACGAATTTGTTATTCCAACTCAAAATAACCGAGGACGCGGAAAAATGCTGCTTGCTCAGGCTGCTTCTCAACTTGGAATGTCTGTTATGCCAAGCGGAGCAGCTGGAAATCAAGTATCAAGCTCTCCAGCTCCTACAGCTGTAGCTGCATCATCTTCTGTCGGTTCAATAGACGGATCGGTCTCGATGACTGCGAACATTCAAGCCTCTAGCATTGGCGAGCAATTTAATAACGATTTTGAACAAGGGTTAAACCGTAAAGTCATCTCTCTTGATCAATGGAAACAAAAGAATATTCAGCAGCCTTTTGGTCAATTGACATCAGACTCAGGAAAGTATGGTCAGCAAACGGTTTCTGCCTTTGCAAACGGTCAGCAGATGACACCAACAGGAACAAATAGCTTTTTACAAAGTCGTGTAAAAGCACCCTACCAACAAGTCATGACAGCATCACCAACTTGGGGTTCTGGAACGGTGAGTGGTTTTGCAGCAGGCCAAAATGCCACATCAATTGGGACGAGCCAATACGTAGATCAAAACATCAAACAACCATTCCTGCAAGCAAAACAAGAATCACCAGGCTGGGGTTCTGGAATGATTGACGCCTTTAACAGCGGCATGCGTTCCAAAGGAAGCGAAGTCACGCAAGCAGCCAAAGATATGGCGAAGAAAGTAGAACAGGCGTTTAGAGAGGAATTAGACATTCATTCCCCTTCACGCGTCATGATGAGTCTTGGAAAATTCGCATCGATCGGTGTCGTCAAAGGGCTTGACTCAGTTGATGTGAAAAAATTTGCTGAAAATCAGGCTGGTTCATTGATTGGTGCCTTCAGCGGGATGGGGGCTTCAGGTCTTAGTGTTCAGCAATGGCTGATGGCAGCTCTGATGGCAACTGGCACATCTATGAACTGGCTTCCAGGTCTGATGACCATCGCGCAGCATGAATCAAATGGAAATCCGAGAGCGATCAACTTATGGGATTCCAACGCTAAAAAGGGAACCCCTTCTAAAGGCTTAATGCAAACCATTGGAACGACGTTTAACGCCAATAAAGGCAAAGGCATGAATGACATTTGGAACCCAATTCATAATGCCGTAGCAGCCATTAACTACATTAAGGGCAGATATGGAACAGTCTTCAACACACCGGGATTACGAAGTATGAGAAGAGGCGGCCCTTATAAAGGCTACGCAAATGGCGGACTGATTACTCAAGAGCAGGTTGCTAGAGTCGGTGAAGGAAATAAACGCGAATGGATTATTCCTGAGGAAAGAGGCATTCGCGGAAGGTATTTATTGACGCAGGCAGCCAAGGCACTTGGGATGCAAGTATATGATCCATCAAATGCATCTGCTCCTTTACCGGAAGCACAGATGCAGCAAGTCACCTCAGCTCAGACTACTGGCAGTACAACACCGTCAGGTAATAAACAAATCACGATTCAGTTCAATGGAGATCAGCATTTCCATAATGGACAAGACCAGCAATCGCTAGTCGAAAAAATTAAACAAATGCTTGTAGATGAACTGGAAGTAGAGCTTCATACAGGAACGAAGGGGGTCGTAATTGATGGGTAAATCAGTGTATCAATTGTGGATTTCCCAAGGAAAGGACAAGTTGCGATTCCCTGTCCTTCCATCCGAACTCGAAATCACAAATAACGTACAAAATGAAACGGTAAAGGTCGCCTCTTTTGGAGAACTGACCTTTATTGACGTACCATCGGCGAAACAAGTATCATTCACCTCATTATTTCCTAAGAAATATTCGCCGATTGCTGAATATAAAAGCATTCCATCACCAGAGAATGCGATCGCGAAAATTGAACGAATGATGCGTTCAAAGAAATCCGTGCGGTTGATTGTAACTGGAACAAAAATCAATATGACGTGCAGCATTGAAAGCTTCACCCACAAGGAAGGGTCATATGATATTGGAGATCGTGAATTTACGATTGAGTTAAAGGAATATAAAACCGCATCGCCTAGGAAAATCAAACGAAAGAAAAAAGCAAAACAAACGAAAAAGAAGCGGCCTTCAAAAACACCACCAAAAATGTACACCGTCAAAAAAGGGGATACACTATGGGCCATTTCTGGCAGGTTTTATGGAGACAGTACAAAATGGCGGCGTATTTGGAATGCCAATAAATTAGTGATGATTAAACGTAGCAGACGTAATATTAAGCAGCCGGGGCATTGGATTTTCCCTGGACAAAGGTTAAAAATACCACAATAGGGGGGCTGGCATTGATCGAGCTTTTTGCCATCAGAAGCGGCACCATGTATGAGCTTGTCACAGAGAGTGTGACACTTCAGGGGCAAAGGTATCAAGCCCCTCGCTCAATTCAGGCAAATATTATCACAAAGCAAGGCAGTCAAACATATTACCGTGTCTCGGAAGGGGACACGGTTCTTTTTAAATGGAAAGGAAAAGAGCTGTTTAGAGGCATTGTTTTTTCCCGGACGCCTGTTGAAGGAAAGCTGACGTTTACTGCATACGATATGCTCCAATATTTGGTGAAAAACCAAGATGTCTATGTTTTTTCAAATCAAAGAGCAGATCAAATCTTAAGGCGGATTGGAGCTGACTTTCAAATTCCAATGACCTCCATCGCCAATACAGGACATGTCATAAAATCACTAGTGTTTAAAAATGATACAAGCTTGTATGACATGATATTGAAAGCATTGAAAGAAACGAAGCGGCAAACAGGAAGAAACTATCAAATCTATTCTGCTAAAGGCAAGATGGGGCTGAGAGCCTGGCCTGATCCAGAGGACGTATGGGTCATTGAATCAGGCGTTAATCTCATCAGCTATCAATACAGCACCTCGATTGAAGAGACAGCCACTCGTGTCAAGATGCGTACGTCTGCTGATGAACAGGGGAAGAATAAGAAAAAAGGCAGTAAATCCGAGATTGTGGTGATTGAACAGGATAAAGCCGGTCAGAATAAATACGGTATTTTACAGCATGTTGAGACAGTCACAGGGCAAATCAACCAGCCGCAGCTGCAAAAAAGAGCCAAAGTACGGCTGGCAGAGAAAAAAGGCGTCAAACAAGAAGTCAAAAGCATACAAGCCCTAGGAATTCCTGAGCTGCAAAGCGGTCTCCCAATCTATTTGAAAATTCCTGAAATCAACGTAAAAAAAACTTACTGGATCGATCAAGACAAACATGAATTCAGTGGGGTGAAACACACCATGACCATTGATGTTGTTGAGAAGAATTCCATGCCAAAGGGTGATCAAGCGTGAGATTAAGTGAAGCGATTAAACGATTAGCAGTGAATGCAGTAGACGCAGCATCTCCAATTGATCTTGTTATCGGAGAAGTCACGGCAGTTTCCCCTCTCGGCATCCGATTAAATGAAAATCATAAGCTGATCATTCCAGAAGAATTACTGATTTGGCCGAAGCGCTTAAATAAGGGTGAGGATGATGAGCTGAAAAGGGGAGACAGTATTATGGTGCTTGCAATGGCAGGAGGCCAATCCTTTTACATCATCGACAAATTGTAAGGGAGGTGATGAACGTGGCACTTTCACCAGAGGAAGAAATCGAGGAAATAGAAGAAGATGAAGAGGTCGAAACCTCAACGACGTATCGAATAGATTTTGAAACTGGCAGACTGACAGGCGAAACCATTTCAGGTATTGAGGCAATCCGGCAATTCATTTATATGACACTTAGGACAGAGCGGTATGCACATCCTATCTACAGCCACGACATTGGCACTGAAATTCAGGAGCTGTTGACGGATACAGAAGCTACGGATGAATACAAAGAAATGGAGATTCCAAGGCTGCTAGAGGAAGCACTGCTCGTTGACGAACGGATTGATCATATTGAAGAGTTAGAGGTCACAAAACAAAATGACTCGTTTCATGTCAAACTAGCGATTGTCACAGATGAGGGCACATTAGAAATAGAGGAGGTGATGGAGGGCGATGTTTGAGGAACAGACGTACGAAGCATTAATGGAAAGAATGCTGGATAGACTGCCAGATGATATAGATAAAAGAGAAAACAGCGTCATTTGGAATGCCTTGGCACCTGCTGCCGCTGAACTGGCCCAGTCCTATATTTGGCTTGACCAAGTGTTTGAGCTGGTCTTTGCAGACACAGCACAAGGAGAGTTTCTAGATCGGCGGGCTGCTGAAGTAGGAATTGAAAGAAAACCAGCCACTAAAGCGGTTTGGTCAGCGGTCATTCAGCCAGACAATATCAACATACCAGCTGGCTCACGTTTTTTTATTGAAGACGTTTATTTTCAGTATTCGAAGGATGGTACTCTAGAATGCGAGACACCTGGTAAAGCCGGCAATGTTCAATTAACAGATCAGCCGCTGCTGTCACTTGATACAATTCCAGGACTTGAATCGATTAAGATGAAAGAACTGGTGATACCAGGTCAAGAGGAGGAAGATGACGCTTCTTTATATGATCGATATTTAATACGTGCGAGGCGGGAGGCTGTCAGTGCCAACAGGGCGCATTATAAAAAATGGGCTGAGGAAGTGCCCGGTGTTGGCAGAGCGAAAGTGTTCCCGCTTTGGAATGGAGAAGGGACGGTCAAAATTGTCATCACAGATGGCAATCTAGATGTTGCATCAGACCTTCTTGTCAAAAGGGTACAGGAATATATTGACCCAGTGCCAGGTGAAGGAGAAGGACAAGCGCCTATAGGCTCAGAAGCAACCGTTGAAA
This sequence comes from Bacillus sp. F2HM, assembly GCF_019266135.1. Classification (NCBI taxonomy): domain Bacteria; kingdom Bacillati; phylum Bacillota; class Bacilli; order Caryophanales; family Bacillaceae; genus Bacillus; species Bacillus sp. F2HM. The sequence goes on along the minus strand of NZ_LRMO01000009.1, from coordinate 15,146 downwards.
GCGCCAAATGGCTGGATATCGACATAGAAGTGGCTGTCGAACTTCAAATGGACTGGACCCTTGAAGGAGCTCAGAAAGAAATAGAAGAAAAGGTCAAGACGCTGTTGAAATCAATCGCATTTGAAAAGAGTACCATTCGAATGTCCGCCTTAAATGATATTCTGTACCATTCAGAAAGTGTGTCAGATTATGCAGAGGTGTTATTGAATGGAGAGTCGAAAAACTTAGTATTACAGGACATTGAGATTCCGCGTCTTAGGCAGGTGAAGGTTATTGAGCAAACAGGATGAAATGAAAAACTACTTGCCGCCATATTTTACAGAGATTTATGAAGTTGATCACCTGCTCAAGACAGAGGCACCGGAATTTGAGGGATTGGACGAATCTATTTTCGACTTAACGGATCAGTTCTTTCCTTTAACAGCGACATGGGGATTGAATAGATGGGAAAGAATGCTGAAGGTGCAGCGGGAATCAGATGATTCAATTGAACTGCGCAGGGCACGCTTACTCAATATGATGTCAAATATTCCCCCAATCACGTACCTTTCATTAGAGAAATCAGTCAATCGCTTTCTCAAGAATCCAAGTGCTGTCATCCGTCTCACAACCAATCGCTATCACTTCGCCTTACGTGTGAACCTAGATGATCTGCAAAACACGAGATATATTGTAGAAATACTTGAAACGTTAAAACCCGCACACTTGGCTTATACGTTCACGGCTTTTCATCATACTGATGTACATGAAAAAAATGATCATCACGGGAGGCTCACACTGCGGAGCAGAGTGGGTTTTTTCGATCATATCCCAATTTTACTCAATGGTGAATTTGTCTTAAATGGTACGTTTTATCTCAGCGGAACGCGAGGTACAACGGATGTGCCTGCTCGTTTTCGGCATTCATTAAACATAAGAATGCCTCTTCAACATCAGTCAGACACAGCATATCGCATGAACTATGTCATGACTGGAGCGGTACATGAAACGAAGCAAAAAAAGGCACTGACTTTACGCACAAAAAATCAGCTCCAGCATCAAACAAAGAAGAAGATGACGTTCCGTCTGCCAGTACATGTCCAAACTGAGCAGGGTGGAAGCTTACTGATCAAGGATCATTACTGGATTCTCGATGGATCTGTTCCGCTGGACGGATCAAAAATGCTAGCAGCAACTTCTAAAAAAATAGATTTATAAGGAGGATCACAATGGCTGATCAATTAACCGTAACAACACTGTATGCACGTCAACAAATGGCAAAGGCAAGAGCCGAAGGAACAAAACTCACAAAAGTCGTCAAAATGGCCTTTGGCAATGGGGGAACGAAGGATGGAAAACCGATCTCACTAGACGGCACTGAACAAAAACTCAAAAAAGAACTAGTTCAAAAAAATATTGATTCGTTTACTTTCATGGAACCAGCAAAAATCCGCTATACCTGCACGATCGCCGAAGGAGAACTGGCAGGAGAAGTGATCAACGAACTAGCACTCGTCGACGAAGAAGGCAAATTCACCGCCATCCGCACCATGACAGACAAACAAAAAGACGGCGACATCGAATTTGTTTTTGAGATTGATGATATTTATTGATGGAGGGGAAATGAAGTGGACATAAAATCACCTTTACCGTTTGAAACCACTGACAAAGCCCATGCCAACTTGTTTAACCAGATGGTCGACACACTTGTAGAGAATGATCATGCTCTGAGTAAACAAATTGCAGGGATCACAAATGAAAGCTTCTTCAAGCTAACAGGGGATCAAGCCATTCAAGATGCGACAGTCAGCGGCGAGGAATATCCAATAGGTATTACATTCATGGATATTGGTCAAGCCAATGATACGGGATACCCTACAAGATTCGGCTTTGTGAAAAATGAAAAATATAGTAACTTTCGATTTATTCAATATTACTATGGGACTGGAAACGAAGCAGGAAGTTATTTTGATAGCACAGGTACGTGGTGTCGTCACTGGTGGACTGGTTCGGGTTGGACCGACTGGCATAAACTCTCTGGGTTCTGTCATGCCAATATAAGTACAACTGGGAAGCAGTTATTAACCAAGGGAGAGTATCAAAAAGTCCTTTTTAATCGAAAGATAAAAGACAGTCATAACAATTTTGATATCAAAAATAATCGCTTCATCTGCCCTGAAAACGGAATGTATTCAGTGAATGCTGGTGTGTATATTGAAAGCTTTCAACGGTATGCAAACTTTGAATTATCGATCTATTTAAATGGAAAAAGATATAAAAATATTTCACATCAAAGACAAAGTCCGACAAGCCCATCTGATACGTTGAGTTTTAGTATGGGACTTTATGGTTCTGCCAATGTACCGGCTAATAAAGGGGATTATTTAGAAATTTACATGTACGCAGGATATGACGGAGACGTTAGTCGTTATATATCAGATAACTCAGGCTGGTACAACTATTTTGACATTACAGAAGTAGGCGGCCGAAATTTCCCGCGAGTATAGGAGGGTTTTAATGATTTTATATGAAGCCATTAAATATAAATATCCCGATGCGGATCCGCAAAAGGATTTTGAACTAAGAAATGACGGTGCTGGTTCGTATATAGATGAATGGTATCTTGATGTGCCCAAACCAACAGAGAAAGAGTTGAAAAAATGGTGGGAGGAATCACAAGCCAATCCAAGGTATCAACCACCGCTCCCGCTAGATTATCTAGCACAAGAAGTAGCAAAAGAAAAGCTGATGAGAAAACAGCTTGAACATCAATGTGATCTTCTATCAAACGAACTAAAAGCGCTAAAAAATGAGATCCTTTTCATTAAAGGAGAGAGTGATAGATGAGTTATTGGGTAATGGCATTATATTTCAAATGGGTGACACCTGGATTGGTCAAACAGGCAATTGAACTAGGTGATTGTTCAATGGAAGATCTAAATGCAGGATACGAGCAAAGGATACTCACTTTAGAGCAGCTGCAAGAGATTGAACCAAATTTCAAGGCAAGGGAGTGAAAACCGAATGGAAATAAAAGAACCAAAACCATTTAACGTGAATGATAAAGCGCATGCAGATCTGTTTAATGACATGGTCAGAGTATTACTTGAAAATGATACTGGATTATTAGAGCATCTCTTAAAACATACAAATGATGGCGGAGTACACGCATCTGAAACAGAAAAGAAAAAATGGAATGAATCCCAGAGTTATAAGATCACGGCTGATAGTGGAAGACAGCTTATCAATGTGTCAGCCGGGGAAAGCATATTTGATGCGATAAAAGACAAAGGAACATGTACATTTTATGCAGCTGCTGGCGTGGAGGATTCACCTGCCTTACCGAATGTATCAATAAGAGGGCTGCAGACAGTAGGGCAAGAAAATATTGGATCTGGCTTTGCGATTGATATGTCAGGTAATGCTTATTTTTTCTATTATGATGCTGGACATACATCGATTTCATGGACAAAGTTGCCTACAGAAAGCGATATGAATAGATGGGATAACGGTCAATTAGTAAAAATCACACAAGATAATGGAAAGCCCATTTATCATGGATTTGCTAGCGAAACAGACTATAACACCCTCACTCAGACAGGAATGTACCTCATTTATAACCAAGGTATAAACGGTCCATCATCCTTTAATCGAGTGTTTTTATTGGTCATGAGTTATGGCAGTACATTAGTGCAAATAGCATACGAATCTGTTTATGGGAAGAACACATACTTTAGAGTTCTTAAACACAATGCAGAATCATGGACACCATGGGAGAAGCAAATCACGCTATCAGATTTATTAGAAGGATCTTGGGAAACACCTAAAGAGATTAAAAGCAATTGGAAGGAATATGACCCTATTAATTTACCAGTAAAATATCGCAAGAATCTCCTAGGTGAAGTTGAGATAGTAGGAGCTGTAAAAGGTGGGACATTAGGAAATAATGCAGTGTTTAATTTGCCTGAAGAATATCGGCCGAAACAGGCAATGCATTTTGTAGGAGTCGCTTCTAGTATAGGGACTCCAGGAGTACCACAATTCCATCGTACCTTAATAGATAAAGAGGGTAATGTATGTGTACAATCATCTTCAAATAACGCCAATCCCACTGAGTTTATTACATTTGGTTTTAAGTTCAGCACAAGGTGAAGCTAATAAAATCAATATTTAGAGCTGAAATATAAAAGGAGAATGTTCATGGAGATAAAGACACATCGTTCTTTTAAAGTCAGTGACAAAGCCCATGCAGATCTGTTTAATGACATGATCAAGGTTATTCTTGAAAATGATGTTGGACTTTTGGATCAAATCAATCAACACAAAAATGATGCAACATCTCATGCATCTGTAACAGAAAAGCAGAAATGGGATCAATCTCAGTTATATAAAATGACAAATGATAACGGGTCCCAGTTGGTGAATATCCCTGCTGGCGGCAGTATTTATAACGGGATTAAATCGTTAGGTGCCTGCTCGTTCTATGCTCCGGGAGGTTCTGGAGTAGTCGATTCTCCTGCTATAGGTAATGCTGCATTAAGAGGCTTTCAGCTTGTAGGTCAAAATAATATTGGCGTAGGAATCGCGATTGACACATCAGGGAATGACGTCGGAATTAACTGGCTCCAATTGCCGACACAAAATGAAAAAAACAAATGGGACGCAGGACAACTATCTAAAATCACTGCTGACGATGGAAAAGCTTATGAAAGAATTAATGCAAACGATCCTAGTATTTTAGATAAACTTATCAAATTACCTGGCGTGCATTCTTGGTATATTCATGAAGCACACCCCGATCTGCCTACAAAAAGTTCTATGAGGGTCTTATCAGTCTTTAGTGAAAATACTTATGGCTGGATCATTTAACGCAGCTATTTGCTATCTTTAAAGGAGCTGAATCAAAATGATGTTTCCAACTGTAGCAGATATCAAACAATTTTGGGACTGGCAATGTTACGGCCCAGAGGACATTGCATTTTATGTAAGCATCGGCTGGATCTCGGCAGATGACTATCAAGACATAACAGGAGACAAATACGAAGCCTAATGGCTTTATTTTTTTGCCGGAAAGAAGGTGATTCCAATGGAAGTAGATGTCGTACAGAACTTAATGACACAAGGCCCCTTTGCCGTTCTCTTTTGCTGGATTCTGTTTTATGTTCTCAACACAACGAAGGAACGAGAAAATAAGCTCAATGCACAAATCGAGGCACAAAATGAAGTGTTAGCAAAGTTTAGTGAAAAGTATGATGTCGTGATCGACAAACTCGACAAAATAGAACGAAATTTAAAATAGGAGGAAAGATCATGAAAACATTCGACAAAGGCACTGTGATTCGCACAGTGCTTCTTTTTATTGCTCTGATCAATCAAACGCTTGTCATGTTTGGACAGACGGTGCTGCCGATTAGTGAGGAGCAAGTACAAACCGCAGGTGAAGCACTTTATGTGGCAGGTTCTACGATTTTTACTATGGTCACAGCGGTAATAGCTTGGTTTAAAAACAATTATGTGACCTACAAAGGCCAATTACAAAAAGATGCTCTGAAACAAAGAGGGCTAACAAAATAATACTTGAAGGAGAAACGACATGGTAAAAATCATTCAAGCATTGATTCCAAAACAACATCGCAACAGACCAGGAAAAACAATGAAGCCGCTCTATATTACAGTGCATAATACGTCTAACAGTGCAAAAGGTGCTAATGCAGCCAGTCATGCAGCATTTGTTGCACGTTCAAGTACCGGGGTGAGCTGGCATTACACCGTTGATGATAAGGTGATTTATCAGCATTTACCGTTAAACGAAAACGGCTGGCACGCAGGGGATGGCAGAGGCACCGGCAATATGAAATCAATTGGTATTGAAATTTGTGAAAATGCAGACGGCAGCTTTGAACAAGCAGTCGAAAATGCCCAATGGCTCATTCGAAAGCTGATGGGAGATTTCGGAATTCCTTTATCAAATGTAGTGCCTCATAAACATTGGAGCGGGAAAGAGTGTCCAAGGAAACTTCTCGGACGATGGGATCAGTTTAAAGCTGGAATAGCCACAGCACATACCGGTAGCAAAAGCACAAGAAAACCAGTTCAGACAGAAAGCTTGAGCCACAAAGCACCCGTTCCCAGACAAAATTCGTCAAACCTGCCATCTGGCATTTTAAAAGTCACCAAGCCCTTGACAAAAGGCCCTCAAGTCACAGCCGTGCAAAAAGCCTTATCTTCCCTCTATTTTTACCCAGACAAAGGGGCAAAAAACAACGGGATTGATGGCTATTATGGACCAAAAACGGCGAATGCGGTCAAGCGGTTTCAGCTCATGAACGGCTTAGCTGCAGACGGAATTTATGGACCGAAGACGAAGAACAAAATCGAACAATTGCTGAAGAAGTAATGATTTGATAAAAAGAGCTATCAGCAAGTGAGGAAATGCTTCCTTGCTGATAGCTAACTAAAATTGACTTCATTTGTGATATAATCGGCCAAATCACTATTATGAAAAAAGAAATGTTCCAGATCATCATGCTGTCAGTGCTGCTCATCTATTTCTTTTATCACGGAATGACGAGCGATTTCCCTGTGTCCTACACAATCATTCTCATCCTAACTTATCTTTCTGTGATCACATACCGCATCATAAAGGTATTAAGAAAAAACAAAGAACAAACAGAACTGTAAGAGATATGTACATAAAAAAACCATCCTTGATTTTACAAGAATGGTTTTTCGTATGGAGCATAGCGGGATCGAACCGCTGACCTCTACGCTGCCAGCGTAGCGCTCTCCCAGCTGAGCTAATGCCCCGAGTTATGACGACATAATTTATTATAATCAATCCTCCTGTGAAATTCAAGCTGTAAAACATAAACACATCGTCTATTTTTCTTTCTGTTCAATCGGAATATAGTCAAAAATTTCACCAGAATGAACAGAATGGGCTAATCGTCTCAGCCAGTCATAATAGGCTTTTGAGCTTTCAAGCTGCTCAATGAGCTGCTGCGCTTCTTCTCTTATATGTTCCTCCAGCTGATCATCACGCGCCACCTCTTGAAGCTGCTCTTGCGCTTCTTCAATTGCCGCTAAATTGACCTCGACCTCACGTTCCCATTTTTGCGGAAAGAAGTTCGTGAAAAACTTAAAAAAGTCTTTTTCCGCAACAAAGCTGTGTTTTCTTCGGCCCCGGTGAAACGTCTTTTTGACAATATTCATGTCTTGCAGCTTTTTCACACCAGTACTCATACTCGGCTTACTCATTTGCAGCTCTTCACGCATTTCATCCAGTGTCATTTCCTCATTTAAATACATTGTTCCATATAGAATACCTGCACTTCGTGTAATGCCATAGAGATCCATCGTTTCAGCTATGGAATCAATGACTAGATCTTTAGCAGCTAAAATACGATCTTCTGCTTGCGGTTTTTCCTGCTTTTTCATTTTGTCCCTGCTTTCTATTAAGAAAATTCAATCCGTTCAAAAAAATCTTTATGGACTATATGTTAACGAAAGAATACAAAATGTCAAAATAAATGAAGCATACCTCCCTTTGACAGAAAAATTTGAACATGTTAAGTTAATTATGTTCAAAACGTTAAATTTTTATTTAACAAACTTACCGAAAAGAATCAGAGGAGGTTCCTTCTATGAGTCAAACACTATTTATAGACGGACAATGGGTTGGCGCTAAAAGTAGCGACACGCGAGATATCATCAATCCGTTCAATCAAGAAGTGATCGCGACAGTCAGCGAAGGATCTAGAAATGACGCGCAGCTAGCCATTAAAGCAGCGAGAAAAGCCTTCGATCAAGGGGACTGGGCAAACATGCCTGGACTTGAAAGAGGAAATATTGTGTTTAAGATAGCTGAATTGATTAGACGTGATCTTGATGAACTAGCCAAATTGGAATCGCTTGATACAGGCAAAACATTAGAGGAAAGCAAGGCAGATATGGACGATATTGCGAACGTGTTCCAATATTACGCAGGTCTGGCTGATAAAGAGGGCGGGGAAATCATTGCATCACCAATTCCAAACTCGAAAAGTGAATTAGTCAGAGAGCCTGTCGGTGTATGCGGACAAATCACTCCTTGGAACTATCCATTGCTTCAAGCAAGCTGGAAAATCGCTCCTGCACTTGCGGCGGGAAATACAATTGTTCTAAAGCCAAGTGAAATCACACCACTCACCACAATCAAAGTATTTAAACTCATGGAAGAAGCAGGCGTTCCAGCAGGCGTTGCAAACCTAGTGCTTGGACCTGGGGCAACCGTTGGGGATGAGCTTGCTGTGAATGATCAAGTCGATTTAATTTCATTTACAGGCGGTATTGAAACAGGGAAGAAAATTATGCAGGGAGCCAGCGGGAATGTGAAAAAAATAGCCCTTGAGCTTGGCGGAAAGAATCCGAATATTGTGTTTCAAGATGCTGATTTAGACGTAGCGGTTGACCAGGCAATGAATGCTGTATTTTTCCATGCAGGGCAAGTGTGTTCAGCGGGTTCACGTTTGCTAGTGGAAGAATCTATTCATGATGAATTTTTAGAAGAACTGGTGAAGCGTACGAAAAAAATCAAGCTAGGCAGCGGCTTTGATGAAGACACCCAGAGCGGGCCGCTCATCTCAGCTGAGCATCGAGAAAAAGTAGAAAAATACGTCAGCATCGGTTTAGAAGAAGGCGCTAAGTTAGAGACAGGCGGAAAAAGACCTGACGCAGAGGAGCTGCAAAAGGGGTTCTTCTACTTGCCGACCATTTTCTCAGGCTGCACGTCAGATATGCGGATTGTACAGGAAGAAGTCTTTGGACCCGTCCTGACAGTCGAATCCTTCCGTACAGAGGAAGAAGTCATCAAGCTGGCAAATGATACGATTTATGGTTTAGCAGGAGCTGTGTGGTCTTCTGATATCAGCAAGGCCGAAAGAGTGGCTCGACAATTAAGATTGGGCACGGTTTGGATCAATGACTTCCACCCTTATTTCGCTCAAGCACCTTGGGGTGGCTACAAGCAATCAGGCATTGGGCGCGAATTAGGACGCACGGGACTTGAAGAATATACGGAGCTGAAGCATTTATATCGAAATACAAAACCTGAAGCGGTTCATTGGTTTAAATAAAAATTAAGCATTTGGAGGAGATTCTTAATGACACTAAATATGAAAATTGAAAGCATGCAGAAATTCCACACATTTGAAATTCCGACTGTTATCAAACACGGCATTGGTGCAGTGAAACATGTTGGTGAAGAAGTGAAAGCATACGGCGTTTCAAAAGTATTGCTTGTAACAGACCCTGGTATTTATCAAGCCGGCGTGGTGGACCCAGTAATTGCTTCATTAAAAGAAGCACAAATCGATGTCGTTCTATTTGATAAAGTAGAGCCAAATCCGCCAGTCCGTCTAGTGAACGAAGGATCTGCTTTATATGAAAAAGAAGGCTGTAATGGATTAATCGCAGTAGGCGGCGGCAGTTCAATGGATACAGCAAAGGCAATCGGAGTAGAGGCGACCCATGAAGGCTCAGTCCTTGATTACGAAGCGGCAGAAGGAAAAAAACCGCTAGAAAACAGAATCCCTCCTTTAACCACTATTCCGACAACAGCTGGTACAGGTTCAGAGGTAACGCAGTGGGCGGTCATTACTGATGAAGAAAGAGAATTCAAATTCAATACTGGTGGACCTCTCATTGCAGCTCATCTAACAGTAATTGATCCAGAGCTTCATGTGTCCATGCCGCCTCATGTGACAGCAATGACTGGAATTGACGCGCTTGCTCACGCGATTGAATGCTATACGATGAAATTTGCTCAGCCGATTACAGATGCGGTAGCGCTCATGGCAATTGAATATGCTGCTCATTATATTCGCCGTGCCTTTGCTGATGGCGAGGACTTAGAAGCCAGATATGGAATGGCACAAGCTGCGATGCTTGCCGGGCTTTCTTATGGAAGTGAATCAGCTGGAGCTGCACATGCGATGAGTCAAACACTTGGAGGTATTATTCCTGTCGCTCACGGTCAGTGTGTTGCAGCGATGATGGGACCAGTGATGGAGTATAACTGGAAAGGGTATCCGGAAAAATTCGCTCGAATTGCGCAAGCGTTTGGGATTGATACAAGCAGAATGACAACAGAGGAAGCAGCCAAAGCAGCTGTGAACTGGATGTATGATTTAGTGGAGGATTTAGAAGTTCCTTCATTAGAAGAACAAGGTGTATCAAAAGATATGATTGATCGTTTATCTAAAGAAGCGATGAAAGATCCGCAAACAGTTGGAAACCCAAGAGATTTAAACGAAAAAGCGTACAAATGGATTTATGCTCGCTGCTTTGAGTTAACACCTAAAACAGTGTAACAATGAAAAAAGGCTCCCTAAAGGGAGTCCTTTTTATGTTTTATAGTTGTTCTTTAATTTCTTTGATTTGATGAATATGGCGTTTTTCGTGTGCGCCGATAAAATCAAGATATTGCTTAAGGGATAGCTCTTTAAACACAGGGTGTGCAATGACGCGTTTGAAATCTTCCTCAGTAAATGTTGATAAAATTTGATTGAGCTGCTCACGAGCTGTATCCAGCTCATCCTTTAAATGTGTAGGTGTCACATGCTTGCGGTCAGGCGCAACAATACTAGGCGCAGTGGCTTTTTTTGAACGGTCCTCTGCCATTTCCACCGGCTTTGGTTCATATTCTTTGATCGGTGCTTTTTTCCCCTCAGCAGCTAGATGTTTTGCTGCAACTAGGTCCATTTTCTTTAAATGATCTGCTACCTCTTGAATACTCCAAGTATCATCAGATAATTTTTGGTTCAATTGTTCTTCGTTCAAACCTTGCAGCTCGTGCCACAATTCTTGTCTTGCTTCATGTAATAAACTCATTTTCTTCATCACCTCAAGATCAAATTTTAACATAATGGTACATGACAATCATTCTTGAGCTATCCGAAAATCCCTTTGAAGAATTGTGATGAAATATGAAACCTTTACAAAAGTGGTTCGTATTACCTGTTAGAAGGAATACATTGGAGGTGAGTGTGGTCTAAATGAAACAAAAGATGTTCATTTCATGATGAAAGGGTGAGGAAGATGGATGTGTTCGGGCTGCCTCTTCAGACGCTGTATTTATACATATTGATGATATCAGGAATCCTGACACTTGTTTTCGTCTTTTTCGGCGATGTATTTGATGGATTGTTTGAAGCGATCCCTGTTCCATTCCTTCAACCAACATTGATCCTCGCATTTCTTACCTTTTTCTCGGCTGGAGGGTTTATCTCTGAAAAAACTGCAATTGTAGGAAGTGGACTTGGCGCAGTATTATCTGCCATCCTCGCAGTGATCCTTGTGACCTGTTTGAATGTATTTGTATTAGTCCCGCTTTCCTCTGCTGAAGAATCTCTCTCTTATACGGAAGCCGATTTAAAAGGAAGAACTGGGGAGATCATTGTATCTGTTCCAAAAGACGGATTTGGAGAAGTGCTGTTAATCAGTAATAGCGGGAAAATCTCAAAGCCAGCTGTCAGTTTCGACCAAGAGGAGATTCCATATGGAACCCGTGTGCTAGTTGTCGAAGTGAACAAAGGCGTCTTATCTGTTATACCAAATGAAGAAATCTAGGAGGGAATGCTATGCCAGGAACAACTATTTTAGTGATCATTGGAATTGTGCTTGTAATTCTTATTGCACTTATTGGTGTATTTGTTTCTAAATACCGGACAGCAGGTCCAGATGAAGCATTAATCGTCACAGGAAGTTACCTAGGAAGTAAAAATGTCCACGTGGATGAAGGTGGAAACAAGATTAAGATTGTGAGAGGCGGCGGTACCTTTGTACTTCCAGTCTTTCAACAAGCAGAGCCGCTCAGCTTACTATCTAGCAAGCTAGATGTTTCAACACCTGAAGTCTATACTGAACAAGGTGTACCGGTCATGGCGGATGGAACGGCCATCATTAAAATTGGCGGATCGATTGAAGAAATCGCGACTGCTGCAGAGCAATTTTTAGGGAAAACAAAAGAAGACCGTGAAAACGAAGCGAGAGAAGTATTAGAAGGCCACCTTCGTTCCATCTTAGGATCAATGACAGTCGAAGAGATTTATAAAAACAGAGAGAAATTTTCTCAAGAAGTACAACGTGTCGCTTCTCAAGATTTAGCGAAAATGGGTCTTGTCATTGTATCGTTTACGATTAAAGATGTTCGTGATAAAAATGGCTATTTAGAATCTCTAGGTAAACCAAGAATTGCCCAAGTAAAACGCGATGCAGATATTGCAACAGCTGAAGCAGATAAAGAAACACGTATCAAACGTGCCGAAGCAGATAAAGATGCGAAGAAATCTGAGCTTGAGCGTGCTACTGAAATCGCTGAAGCAGAAAAGATTAATGAGCTGAAAAGAGCAGAATTCAGACGTGAACAGGATACAGCAAAAGCAAGTGCTGACCAAGCGTACGATCTAGAAACAGCTCGTAACCGTCAGCACGTAACTGAACAAGAAATGCAAGTCAAAATCATTGAGCGTCAGAAACAAATTGAATTAGAAGAAAAAGAGATTCAGCGTCGTGAACGTCAATACGATTCTGAAGTGAAAAAGAAAGCAGATGCGGACCGTTATGCTGTTGAGCAGTCGGCTGCCGCGGAAAAAGCGAAACGCCTCGCTGAAGCAGATGCCAAGAAATACAGCATTGAAGCAATGGCAAAAGCAGAAGCTGAGAAAGTCCGAATTGATGGGCTTGCCAAAGCGGAAGCGGATCGTGCAAAAGGGGAAACAGAAGCAGAAGTCATTAGACTAAAAGGACTTGCAGAAGCCGAAGCGAAAGAGAAAATCGCTGAAGCATTCGAACAGTATGGTCAGGCAGCGATTCTTGATATGATTGTGAAAATGCTACCTGAATATGCGAAGCAAGTATCTGCACCACTTTCTAACATTGATAAAATTACTGTTGTGGATACGGGCGGTAACGGAGAAGGCAGCGGTGCCAATAAAGTTACAGGCTATGCCACAAATCTCATGTCCAGTCTGCAAGAAAGCCTGAAAGCATCCTCTGGGATTGATGTCAAAGAAATTATTGAGAATTTCTCTGGCAAAGGCAATGTGAAACAAAGCATCCAAGAACTAACCAATGAAATCAAACAGCCAAGAAAAAAAGAAATCGCTGATCGTCAAATAGAAGAATAAAATCAAAAGAAGACACCTTCTATCAGAAGGTGTCACTTTTTTCTGTAATCATTAAAAGGTATGCTGACAAAACGTCGGTCATTGAATTTTATATAATAGGAATTTATCATAATGAAGATAGGGTGAAAAAAACTAAAAGGAGTGGCGCGGATGAAGGTGAGACATGCTGTACATCAAGATATTCCAAAAATCGCCGAAATACATGTGAAAAGCTGGCAGACGACTTATCAAGGGATTATTTCGCAGGAGTATTTAGATGGTTTAAACATTGCAGAGAAGGAAGAGAGCTGGAGAAAAAGATCGCTTGAAGGCACGTTTGTCGCAGAAGATGCGGATGGCGTATTTGGTTTTGCCTCTTTCGGAAAACAACGTGACGAACGTTATTTTACATATGATGGAGAGCTATATGCCATCTATTTATTACAACAGAAACAGAAATCAGGAGCGGGTATGGCTTTGATTGCAAAAGGAGTGGATTATTTAATAGAGAAAGGCTTTCAGAAAATGTTGCTCTGGGTATTTGAGCAAAATTCAGCGAATCAATTTTATCAAAAGCTTCAACCTAGTTTTGCCGTCACCAGCCAGTTCGAGCTGGCTGGTGAGAAACATGAGGAAATAGGGTATGGTTGGGAACTGTCTGTACTAAGTGCTCATGTTCAACAGATTATATCGTCAGCTTCCAGTAATAATGAGAGAAAAAAGTAAAAAGTGTGGCGAGCAAAATATAAGATATAAAAGGAGAAGCCTCTACTTTTCCTTTCACACCTGCTATTTTTAGTGCCTCATAGAAACTTGCCAAAAAGTAGGCGAGACTGAGAATGTAACAGCACAGCATAATGGAGTAAGGATTCATTGTCGTACCTCCAGCATGAAATCTTCTATTATTAATAGATTCCAGGGAGCAGCAAATTATGCATAAAAAAATAACCAGCTGAAATCAGCCGGTTATTTTTGATGAGGAAAAACCAAACGAGATGCACTTGGGATGAGTATGCAAAGAACGATACTGCAAATAATAAATGAAGGAACCATATATGTGCTGTTATAAATTAAAGAGTAGACCCATCCTGGTGTTCCTTTCGGAGCATATTGAGAAAAGAAAACGACGCCAGAAATAAAGAACGTCAGCAGTCTGAAGAAACTAGCAACAAAAACAGCTAGGGTAATATAGAAGAATTGCTGTTTTCGCTTTTGATCCTGAATGGCTTTTTTGATCAGTCCAGAAAACAGGCCGCTTAAAGAAATAACAACAGATGCAACGAAGTAATCGAGGAATCCTTGAACAGGTGTAGCGATGATCGGGCTATTCATCAGCTGAAGACCTGCGATTAACACACCGATAATAAATCCGGTAGATATTCCCCATCTAATAGACATGAGAATGACGGGAATCATAATCAGCGCAAGAGAACCGCCATTGGGCATTCTTAAAAAGAGACCTGATAAGTAATCTAATACAAGTGCAAGTGAAGTCATAATCGCGATTTCCATCAGTCGTACCAATTGATTTGATTGCTGCATAAAAAAATCTCCTTTTCATGAATTGAGCAAGGAGAGACCGTGTAAGGATGAGTATGTTATTCATAGAAAAACATATCGATTTGAATACACCGTATGTATTCAAGTGATTCCACATTCCTACTTCAGTATTAACTGACAGGTTCAAAGGGTCAGAACAACGAATGTTCACTCTCAGCACAAAGCTCCCCCTGCGGTTATTAAGTTTCAATCTATTATAAATATACTAAAGACCTGCAGGATCAACAATAGACAATTCCCGAGATAAGCAGCATTTGTATCAATATATAGGAAGAGATAAGGAAAAATAAATTATTTAGAAAAAATACTTGTTTCTTCTTTCAAAAGGTGTTATATTTGTATTCGCCGCTGAAACAGCGCGGTTGATAAATAACATTAAGAAAAAAGTTGTTGACTTTATCTTGATAGAATGTTATATTAATAAAGTCGCCTCTGAGAGACGACGAAGATGATCTTTGAAAA